>CATNCS010000044.1 GCA_950097245.1 uncultured Oscillospiraceae bacterium
CGAGGAGGTTAGCAACATGGCCAAATGCGAATTCTGCGACAAGGGCGTGACCTTCGGCATCAAGGTTTCCCACTCCCACCGCCGCTCCAACCGCGCCTGGAAGCCCAACGTGAAGCGGGTCAAGGCGATCGTGAATGGCACCCCCACTCACGTCTACGTCTGCACCAGATGCCTCCGTTCCGGTAAGGTCACCCGCGCTGTGTAATGGAATATGGCTCGTAAAAAACCCCTCGTGTTTGACACGAGAGGTTTTTTATTTTGGTACGATTATACAATGGCGGGCGGGGGATTGCAAGGGGGAAATTTGGACCTCATCCGCCCCAGTGTGCGCACTGGGGCACCTTCCCCTAAAGGGGAAGGCTTTTTTTGCGCACCCCTATGCCTTCCCCTTTAGGGGAAGGTGGCGCGGCCCGAAGGGCCGTGACGGATGAGGAAAAAACGAAAACCCGCCCCCTCCTGGGGGCGGGTCCTGGCTTATTTGAACATATTACACACCCGCTCCACGGCGGTTTTGGTGGCCTCGGCGTCGCCGAAGGCGGTGAGGCGGACATAGCCCTCCCCGCTGGGGCCGAAGCCGGCGCCGGGGGTGGTGGCCACGTTGGCCCGGTCCAGCACCTGGTCGAAGAACTCCCAGGAGCCCGTGCCGCCGGGGGTCTTGAGCCAGATATAGGGGGCGTCCACCCCGCCGAAGCAGGTCAGCCCCGCGGCGGTGAGGCCCTCCCGGATTACCTTGGCGTTGGCCCGGTAGTAGTCGATGTTGGCCAGGATCTGCTTCCGGCCCTCGGGGGTATAGATGGCGGCGGCCCCCCGCTGGACCACATAGGGCACACCGTTGAACTTGGTGCACTGGCGGCGGTTCCACAGGGTGTTCAGCCTGGCCCCGCCCCGCTCCAGCTCCAGGGGCACCACGGTGTAGGCGCAGCGGTTGCCGGTGAAGCCGGCGGTCTTGGAGAAGGACCGGAACTCAATGGCGCAGGTGCGGGCCCCCTCCACCTCAAAGATGGTGTGGGGCACGTTGTCGCTGGTGATGAAGCACTCGTAGGCGGAGTCGTAGAGAATCACCGAGCCGTGGGCGTTGGCGTAATCCACCCACACCTTCAGCTGGTCGCGGGTCATCACCGCGCCGGTGGGGTTGTTGGGGGAGCAGATATAGATGATGTCGGGGATCTCCTTGGGGGGCTCGGGGGCAAACCCGTTGGACTCCACGCAGGGCATGTAGATGAGCCGGTTCCACTTGCCCAGCTCCTCCTGGTAGTCGCCGGCCCGGCCGGCCATGGCGTTGGTGTCCACGTAGACGGGATACACCGGGTCGCACACCGCCACCACGTTGTCCACGCCGAAGATATCGCCGATGTTGCCGCAGTCGCTCTTGGCGCCGTCGGAGATGAAGATTTCCCCGGGCTGGATATCCACCCCGCGGGCCTTGTAGTCCCCCTGGGCGATGGCCTCCCGGAGGAACTCATAGCCCTGCTCCGGGCCGTAGCCGTGGAAGCCCTCGGCAGTGCCCTGCTCCTCCACCGCCTTGAGCATGGCGGAGATGACCTCGGGCACCAGGGGACGGGTCACGTCGCCGATGGACAGCTTGATGATCTTGGCCTCGGGATGGGCGGCGGTGTAGGCGGTAATCCGCCGGTTCACCTCAGAGAACAGGTAGCTGCCCGGCAGCTTCAGGAAATTTTCATTGATTTTTACCACAATAAACAACTCCTTCGAGCAAGATTACAAATTACAGTCCGCACTGATTTACTTCAGCTCCGGGTGATACTGGGGGCAGGTACATTTTTTCCATTTCAGCCCGCTGCCGCAGGGACAGGGGTCGTTGCGGCCGATCTTGACCACCTTGCGCACAGGCTGCTTGCGGACGGTGCCGTCCCCGGCGCCGCTCTCGCCGGTGACCTTGGCCACCCGCTCCCGGCGCACCTCCTCGTTCTTCCGCAGGCGGACCAGGAACAGCCGGCGGAGGGTCTCCTCCTGGATGGCGGCCACCATGTTCTCGAACATCTCGTAGCCCTCCTCCTTGTAGGCGACTACGGGGTCGGTCTGGGCGTAGGCCCGCAGGCCGATGCCCTGGCGCAGCTCGGTCATGGCGTCGATGTTGTCCATCCAGTACTCGTCCACCACCCGGAGCATAATCACCCGCTCCAGCTCCCGCATGAGGGGCGGGGTAATCTCCTGCTCCTTTCGGGCATAGGCCTCGGTGGCCTTGTCCAGCACCAGCTGGGTCAGCCCCTCGGCGTCGTACTTTTGCAGCTCCTCGGTGGTGGGGTGGAGCTCGCCGGGCAGAAGGAACATGGACCGGAAGTGACCGATGGCCTCCTGGAAGGACTCCTCGTCCATGTGCTTCTGCTCCCCCATGTGGCCCTGGATGGCGTTGGACACCATAGTGTGGAGCATGTTCTGGATGGAGCCCTGGATGTCCTCCCCGTCCAGCACCTGGCGGCGCTGCTTGTAGATGATCTCACGCTGGGTGTTCATCACGTCGTCGTACTGGAGCACGTTCTTCCGGGTCTGGAAGTTCCTCGACTCCACCTGCTTCTGGGCGTTCTCAATGGCCCCGGACAGCATCTTGGCGTCGATGGGGGTATCCTCATCCACGCCCAGCTTCTCCATCAGGTTGTATACCCGCTCGGAGCCGAACAGACGCATGATGTCGTCCTCCAGGGAGAGGAAGAACCGGGTCTCGCCCGGGTCGCCCTGACGGCCGGCACGGCCCCGGAGCTGGTTGTCGATGCGCCGGGACTCGTGGCGCTCGGTGCCCAGGATGAACAGGCCGCCCGCCTGGCGGACCTTGTCGGCCTCCTCCTGAATTTCCGCCTTGTACCTGGCCTCCGCCTCGGAGAACTTCTTCCGGGCGTCCAGAATCTCCTGGTTGTCGGTCTCGGCAAAGCCGGTGGCCTCGGCGATGAGCTCGTCGGACATGCCGGCCTTGCGCAGGTCGGCCTTGGCCAGGAACTCGGCGTTGCCCCCCAGCATGATGTCGGTGCCGCGGCCGGCCATGTTGGTGGCCACGGTGACCGCCCCGAACTTGCCCGCCTGGGCCACAATCTCCGCTTCCTTCTCGTGGTTCTTGGCGTTCAAAACGTTGTGGCGTATGCCCTTGCGCTTGAGGATGGCGGACAGCTCCTCCGACTTCTCAATGGACACGGTGCCCACCAGCACGGGCTGGCCCTTGGCGTGGCAGGCCTCAATCTGCTCCACGATGGCCCGCAGCTTGCCGGGGACGTTTTTATAGACCACGTCGGGCTGGTCGATACGGGCCAGGGGCTTGTTCGTAGGAATTTCCACGATGTCCAGCTCGTAGATGGTGCCGAACTCCTCCTCCTCGGTGAGGGCGGTACCCGTCATGCCGGACAGCTTGTCGTACAGGCGGAAGTAGTTCTGGAAGGTGATGGTGGCCAGGGTTTTGGACTCGTTGGCCACCTCGACGCCCTCCTTGGCCTCGATGGCCTGGTGGAGGCCCTCGTTGTACCGCCGGCCGAACATCAAGCGGCCGGTGAACTCGTCCACAATGATGACCTGGCCGTCCTTCACCACATAGTCGATATCCCGCTTCATCACCCCCCGGGCCTTGATGGCCTGGTTGATGTGGTGGGACAGGGTGGTGTTCTCCATGTCCGCCAGGTTCTCCACCTGGAAGGCCTCCTCCGCCTTCTTGATGCCCCGGGCGGTGAGGGTGGCGGTGCGGGCCTTCTCGTCCACGATGTAGTCGGCGTCGATGTCTACATCCTCTTCTTCTTTCTCATCCACCTTCCGCACCCGCTGGCACTTCAGCCGGGCGACGAACTGATCCACCACGGTGTACAGCTGGGTGGACTTCTCCCCCTGGCCGGAGATAATCAGAGGGGTACGGGCCTCGTCGATGAGGATGGAGTCCACCTCGTCCACGATGGCGAAGGCGTGGCCCCGCTGGACCAGCTCGTTGGAGTAGATGGCCATGTTGTCCCGCAGGTAGTCAAAGCCGAACTCGTTGTTGGTGCCGTAGGTGATGTCCGCCTGATAGGCGGCCTTCTTGGCCTCGCCTGTCACCCCGTGGATGACCAGGCCCACGGTGAGGCCCATGAAGCGAAAGACCTTGCCCATCCACTCCGAGTCGCGCTTGGCCAGGTAGTCGTTGACGGTGACGATATGGACCCCTTTTCCCGCCAGGGCGTTGAGGTAGGCGGGGAGGGTGGCCACCAGGGTCTTGCCCTCGCCGGTCTTCATCTCGGCGATGCGGCCCTGATGCAGCACGATACCGCCCACCACCTGCACCCGGTAGGGCCGCAGGCCGATGACACGCCACGCGGCCTCCCGGCAGGCGGCGAAGGCCTCCGGGAGAATGTCGTCCAGAGTGGCCCCTCCGGCCAGACGCTCCTTCAGCTCGGGGGTCTTGGCCTGGAGCTGGGCGTCAGTGAGGGACTTGTACTCCTCCTCCAGGGCGTCCACCTTGTCGGCGATGGGGTAGATGGACTTCAGCTCCCGCTGGGAGGAGGTCCCGAAAATCTTGGTAAACAAGCTCATAGTTGTAAAACACCTCTCGGTTTCATTTTTGACGGTTCCTCCGGTTGAGGAATGTAGGGGCGGGTATCACCCGCCCGAATCCCCTTTGCGCATATCGCGGGCGGATAATATCCGCCCCTACGCACATAACCATAATCCTAGTCAGTATATCACACTCTTCCCCGCAAAAAAAGAGCAAATTGTAAACTTTCTTCGGGAAAAATTCTGTTCCCTTGGTTCAAATAGCTGAAAATTCCACATCCAACGCATTGTTGTCCGCCAGACGTTGACAAACGGCAATATTTTGTGGTAGAGTAGCATAGTAATTGAATATGGACAGACGAAACGCACAGGAAAATGGTCAAGGCCTGCCGAAGGAGTAACACTCTCAGGCGTCCCCCCAGGGATGAGGACTGTGCGCGGATGTAACTCTGGAGAAGCTCGTTTACCGGGTGCCGAAGGTGCAACGCGGCGGAAAAACCGCGAATCTCTCAGGCAAAAGGACAGAGAGAAGGTCAAAACGGCGGGGCCGCGCTCCGCCGGACTGTGCTTTTTCTTTGGGCCGCGGGCATCTCCGCGACCCGTTTTTCGTCCGTTCCAAAAGGGGAGGTTATTTTATGGAAGATTTCCTGGAGATCTTTACAAAGGTTGAGCGGTCTATCAACGACTTCGTCTGGGGCCCCATCATGCTGGCTCTGCTGGTGGGCACCGGCGTGTTCCTCACCTTCCGCACCGGCTGGGTCCAGGTGCGCTGGTTCGGCTACATCATGAGGAACACCGTAGGCTCCCTGTTCAGCAAGAAAAATCAGAGAGATCACGGCAGCAACCTGTCCCCCTTCCAGGCGGTGACCACCGCCCTGGCGGGCACCGTGGGCACGGGCAACATCGCCGGCGTTACCGGGGCCATCTTCATCGGCGGACCGGGCTCCGTGTTCTGGATGTGGGTGTCCGCCTTCTTCGGCATGTGTACCAAGTACTCTGAGATCGCCCTGGCCATGAAGTTCCGCAACACCGACGCCAGGGGGGTCCACAAGGGCGGGCCCATGTACTACATCGAAAACGGCCTGGGCAGGGGCTGGAAGTGGCTGGCCGTGGTCTTCGCCCTTCTGGGGGGCGTCGCCTCCTTCGGAATCGGCAACATTGCCCAGTCCAGCGAGATTGCCGGGGCGCTGAACGGTCTGTTCGGCCTGGACCCCCTGGTCAGCGGGATTATTCTCACCGTTCTGGTGGCCATCGTGATTCTGGGCGGAGTGAAGCGCATCGGTCAGGTCACCTCCCTGCTGGTCCCCTTCATGTCCGTGTTCTACGTGGCGGCGGGCGTTGTGGTCATCCTCATGCGGATTACCGACGTCCCCGGCGTCTTCGGGGCTATCTTCAGCAGCGCCTTCAGCTTTGATGCCGTGGGCGGCGGCGTGTTCGGCTATGCCATTATGGTGGCCATGAAGAACGGCTTTGCCCGGGGCGTCTTCTCCAACGAGGCCGGTCTGGGCTCCGCCCCCATCGCCCACGCCGCCTCCTCCACTGAAAACCCCGCCGAGCAGGCCATCTGGGGCGTGTTCGAGGTCTTCTTCGACACCATTGTCATCTGCTCCATCACCGCCCTCACTGTACTGCTGTCCGGCTTCGAGCTGGGCGCGGAGGCCCTGAAAACCTATGCCTCCAATGGGGCTGCCGCCGTCGAGGCGTTTAACTCCATCCTTCCGGGAACCCTGGGGGGCACCATCATCCAGATCAGCCTGGTCTTCTTCGCCCTGTCCACCATCCTCAGCTGGAGCTACTACGGCGAGCGGTGCTGGGGCTACCTCTCCGGGGACAACAGGGCGGTCACCGGAATTTACAAGATCGTATTTGTCCTGTTCTGCATCGTGGGGGCCACCGGCTCCGGCCAGCTCATGTGGAATATCTCCGACACCCTCAACGGCGCGATGGCCATCCCCAACCTGATCGCCCTGCTGCTGCTGTCCGGCGCCGTGGCCAACATCACCAGAAGCTATTTCAAAAACAAATAAATCAACAAAAGAGAAAGAAGGAACTATCCTATGGCACAGCTTGAAGCCGCACTCCTCCCCGCCGTTGTGAAGGTCAACGAGTACCTGTCCAACTACATCCTGGTTTTCCTCCTCATCGGGGTAGGCCTGTGGTACACCATTAAAACCCGTTTCGTCCAGGTCCGCTGCTTCGGCGAGGGGATGAAAAAGACCTTTGGCAGTCTGTCCCTCCGGGGCGGGCGGCAGGAGCAGGGCATGAGCTCCTTCCAGGCCCTGGCCACCGCCATTGCCGCCCAGGTGGGCACCGGCAACATCGTGGGTGCCTCCGGCGCCATCCTCACCGGCGGTCCCGGCGCCATCTTCTGGATGTGGATCATCGCCTTCTTCGGCATGGCCACCATCTACGCTGAGGCCACCCTGGCCATCAAGACCCGCCGGGCTGACTCCGACGGCTCCTACCGGGGCGGCCCCGTGTACTACATCACCACCGCCTTCCAGGGCGGCTTCGGCAGGTTCCTGGCCGGCTTCTTCGCCGTTGCCATCATCCTGGCCCTGGGCTTTATGGGCTGCATGGTCCAGTCCAACTCCATCGGCTCCACCTTCAACACCGCCTTTGGCGTCCCCAGCTGGATCGTGGGCGCGGTGCTGGTGGTCATCTGCGGCATTATCTTCCTGGGTGGCGTGCAGCGGCTGGCCTCCGTCACCGAGAAGGTGGTCCCCATTATGGCGGCCATCTTCCTGCTGGGCGGCCTGGTGGTCCTCATCGCCCGGGCCAGGTACATCCCCGCCACCTTCGGTATGATCTTCCAATACGCCTTCCAGCCCCAGGCCATCATCGGCGGCGGCTTTGGCTACGCCATCAAAACCGCTATCAGCCAGGGCGCCAAGCGGGGCCTGTTCTCCAATGAGGCCGGTATGGGCTCCACCCCCCACGCCCACGCCCAGGCCAACGTGACCGACCCCCACGACCAGGGCGTGGTGGCCATGATCGGCGTGTTTATGGACACCTTCGTGGTGCTCACCCTCAACGCTCTGGTGGTTATCTCCACCCTGTACACCGCAGACGGCCCCCTGGCCGCCTGCGGAGCCGCCGCCGCCAGCACCACCCTGGGCAAGGCCAACCTGGCCCAGACCGCCTTTGGCGTGGTCTTCGGCGAGACCGCCGGGGCCATGTTCGTGGCCGTGTGCCTGTTCTTCTTCGCCTTCTCCACCATCCTCAGCTGGAACCTCTTCGGCAAGATCAACGTGATCTACCTCTTCGGAAAGGGTTCCGCCAAGATTTACGCGGCCCTGGCCCTGGTGTTCATCTTCCTGGGCACCCTTATGTCCAACGACCTGGTGTGGGAGCTGACCGATATGTTCAACAACCTGATGGTCATCCCCAACGCCCTGGCCCTCTTCGCCCTCACCGGAACGGTGGTGTCCTCCACCCATATGTCGGGGAAGAAGTAATTGATCTCTCTTTAACGCTTAAAAGCACAGCGGAGCGGCAGGGTGAAAGCCCTGCCGCTCCATTTGTACGGCGGAAAAAGAAGCAATTTATCTCCCAAAAGTTGACAAAAGGACTTGTGCCCGCTCTGTATCATGTGGTATAATAGAGATGTAATTGCCCCCGAACACAACAGGAGGTATGCGCTATGAAATGTCCCTACTGCGGCTATTTAGAGAGCAAGGTGGTGGACTCCCGCCCCGCCGACGAGGGGACCAGCATCCGCCGCCGCCGGGAGTGCCTGGCCTGTCACAAGCGGTTCACTACCTATGAGACCATGGAGAGCCTGCCCCTGATGGTCATCAAAAAGGACGGCAGCCGCCAGAGCTTCGACCGGGGCAAGGTGCTCAGCGGCCTGATCCGGGCCTGCGAAAAACGCCCCGTCTCTTATCAGACGCTGGAGGGCCTGGTGTCAGAGATTGAGCAGGCGCTCCAAAATCAGATGGACCGGGAAATCAGCTCCGCCCGGATCGGCGAGCTGGTGATGGAGCGGCTGAAGAAGCTGGACGAGGTGGCCTATGTCCGCTTTGCCTCCGTCTACCGGGAATTTAAGGACATCGACACCTTTATGGCCGAGCTGAACGATCTGCTGAAGAACAAATGAGACAAGCCGCCCCGAATGGGACGTTGAGATAAGAAAACATCTGTAGGGGCGCATATTATGCGCCCGCGGGCGGCTGATAGCCGCCCCTACAGGGCTTCTTAAAGCAACGCCCTCAACGGGGCGGCTTGTTCTATAATGTGAGGTCCTCCCCGGGCAGCTTCTCCCAGGAAAACAGGGGAATCAGCTCCCGGGGCGTGATGGCCTGGGGACGGTCAATCAAATTGGCGGCAAGGGCCAGCCGGCCCACCAGCTCCGGGGCGGCGTACCGCGTCTGGAGCCGGCCCAGCTCCTGATCCCGGTCCCGCTTGGCCAGCCGGCGGCCGTCGGGGGCCAGCAGCAGGGGCAGGTGCCCGTACTCCGGATGGGGGAGGGACAGCCTGTCCTGGAGCCAAAGCTGCCGGGGGGTGGAGGAGAGCAGGTCGCTCCCCCGCACCACCTGGGTGACCCCCATGGCCCCGTCGTCCACCACCACCGCCAGCTGGTAAGCGTACACCCCGTCGGACCGGCGGAGGATAAAGTCCCCGCAGTCCCGGGCCAGATTTTCGGCGTATCTCCCCTGGAGCAGGTCGGCAAAGGACAGCTCCTCCCCGGGCACGCGGACCCGCCAGGCGGGACGGCGGATCTTTTCCAGCTCCGCCCGCTGCCCCTCAGACAGCCGGCCGCACCGGCCGTCGTAGACTGCCGTCCCGTCGGACCGGTGGGGGGCGGAGGCGGCCAGCCGCTCCGCCCGAGTGCAGAAGCAGGGGTAGATCAGCCCCTGGCCCTCCAGCTTCCGGAAGGCCTCCGCGTACAGCCCCGTGCGCCGGCTCTGGTAGACCGGCTCGTTGTCCCAGTCCAGACCCAGCCACTCCAGGTCCCGCATCACCTGGTCGCAGTATTCCGGACGGCACCGGTCTGGGTCCAGGTCCTCCAGCCGGAGGACCATTCCTCCCCCCACGCTCCGGGCGGACAGCCAGGCCAGCAGGCAGGACCACAGGTTGCCCAGGTGCATCCGCCCGCTGGGGCTGGGGGCAAAGCGGCCAACCGGCTTACTCGTCCTCATATTCCGCCAGGGCCTCCTTTAAAAACTCCAGATCCTTGTCGTCCAGGGCGTGGAGACCGGCGGTCTCCTCCAGGTGATGGGTAAACTCATGGGCCACGGTGGCGAAGATCTCGTCTCTCCAGGCCTCCTCGTCCTCCTCCTCCAACAGGGCGACGAAGGAGCCATAGTACAGCAGGATATACCGGCCCAGCAGGTCGTGGACATACTCTCCCATAACATACATTTCCCCTGGGGGAAAATCGGGATCGGGGAGTTCCCCTTCCTCCAGCTGGATGCCCCCGTCCAGATCGGCAAAAAAGGCCTCCGGGAACTGCCCGGCAATCTCCTCCAGCCAGTCCCCCATCTGCTCATAGGTGGGTATCATTGCTTATCCTCCCGGCAAAAGCCCGCCGGTCTCTTCCGGGATCGGCGGGCTCGAATCAATTTTTGTGCTTGCCCAGATAGGCCTCCTTGACCTTCTCGTCGGCCAGCAGCTCGGCCCCGGTGCCGGACAGGGTGATATTGCCCGTCTCCAGCACGTAGGCCAGGTCGGCGATTTTCAGGGCCATATTGGCGTTCTGCTCAATGAGCAGGATGGTCACGCTCTGGCGGTTGATCTCGCCGATGATGGAGAAGATATCCTGCACCACCAGGGGGGCCAGGCCCAGGGAGGGCTCGTCCAGCATCATCAGCTTGGGGCGGGACATGAGGGCCCGGCCCACGGCCAGCATCTGCTGCTCGCCGCCGGAGAGCGTGCCGGCCAGCTGCCAGCTGCGCTCCTCCAGCCGGGGGAAGAGCTCATACACCCACTTGATGTCCTTCTCAATCTCCCCCCTGTCCTTCCGCAGGTAGGCGCCGATCTTCAGGTTCTCCAGCACCGTCATGTCGGGAAAGACCCGCCGCCCCTCGGGGCTCATGGCGATGCCCGAGCTGATGATCCGGTCGATGGACCTGCCCAGCAGCTCCTCGCCGTTCCACTGGATGGAGCCGCTCTGGGCCTTCACCAGGCCGGTAATGGTGCGCAGGGTGGTGGATTTGCCGGCGCCGTTGGCCCCGATGAGGGTGACGATCTTGCCGTCTGGCACCTCCAGAGAGATGCCCCGCAAAGCCTGTATGCCGCCGTAGGCCACGTGGAGGTTTTCAATTTTAAGCATCCTCAGCCACCCCCAGATAGGCGTCGATGACGCGCTTGTTGTTCTGAATTTCCTCCGGTGTGCCCTGGGCGATGAGCTTGCCGAAGTCCAGCACATAGATGCGGTCGGAGATGTCCATCACCAGGTCCATATGGTGCTCAATGAGGAAGACGGTCATGTGGAAGCTGTCCCGAATTTCGCCGATAAAGGCGGTGAGCTCCTGGGTCTCCTGGGGGTTCATGCCGGCGGCGGGCTCGTCCAGCAGAAGGAGCCTGGGAGCGGTGGCCAGAGCCCGGGCGATCTCCAGCCGGCGCTGCTTGCCGTAGGGCAGGGAGGTGGCCAGCTCGTTCCGCACGTCGTAGAGGCCCACCGTCTCCAGCAGCCCGGCCACCCGGTCCCGCTGCTCCCGCTCCTCTTTCCGGTTGAAGCGGAAGGAGGCGGCTAAAAAGTTGGCGTGGGTGCGGCAGTGCATGGCGATGAGCACGTTGTCAAACACCGTCTGAGACTTCCACAGCCGGATGTTCTGGAAGGTGCGGGCCATGCCCAGCTTGGTGATGTGGTCGGGGGTGGGGGCCAGCACATGGGTGTACTCCCCGGCGTGCTCCCCCTTGTACAGCTTTTTCAGCTTGCCCTGGGGGTGGTTCTCCACAATCCTCTCCCCCTGGAAGTACACCGCCCCGTTGGTGGGCTGGTACACCCCGGTAATCACGTTGAAGGCGGTGGTCTTGCCGGCGCCGTTGGGGCCGATCAGGGCCACAATCTCCCCCTCGTTGACCTCCAGGTTCAGGTTGTCCACCGCCACCACACCGCCGAACTGCATGGTGGCGTTTTCCACTTTCAGAATCGTACTCATTTGCCGGCCGCCCCCTTCCCGGGTCGCTTTTTCAGCAGGTCAGGCAGCTCCCTGTCCCCCATAATGCCCTTGCGGAAGAAAAGCACTACAATCATAATGATAACCGAGAATACCACCAGGCGGAACCCGTTGCGGAAGATACCCGGGGCGTTGATTCCCAGAAACACGCCGGAGTCCAGCCCCCGCAGCCACCACTCGGAGGCGGCGATGAACAGCATGGCCCCGATGCAGCTGCCGGAGATGGAGCCGATGCCCCCCAGCACCACCATGAGCAGAATCTCATAGGTCATGGCGGACTTGAAGTTGCTGGCCTGGGCAATGCCCAGCACCATGGCCATTCCCGCCCCCGCCACGCCGGCGAAGAAGGAGCTGACGCAGAAGGAGAGCATCTTGTGCCGGGCCAGGTTGATGCCCATGGCCTCGGCGGCCACCTCGTCGTCACGGATGGCCTTGAAGGAGCGGCCGTAGGTGGAGTTGACCAGCAGGACAATAAAGGCGATGCACACGGTGGCCAGCAGCACAGGGACGAAGGTGGTCAGGCTGATGGTGGTTCCCCCCAGCTTAAGCTGAAAGGCGTTGATGCGCACAAAGCTCTTCAGCGGGTTGGAGCCGTTGGTGACGGGGCCCAGCTTGCCCCACTGGAAGACGGCCCGGACCACCTCGGCAAAACCCAGGGTGGCGATGGCCAGGTAGTCGCTCTTCAGGCGGAGCACCGGCAGGCCGATGAGCCAGGCGATCACAGCGGCCGCCAGTCCCGCGGCGATGACGGCCAGCACCACGCCCACCAGGGTGCCCACCGGGCCCAGGGCATTGCCCAGCACCTCCGGAAAGGAGATCCGGATGGCCGCGTCGTAGTACTGGTAGACTACATCCCGGGCCTCGGAGGGGATGGTAAAAATGGCGTAGGTGTAGGCGCCGATGAGCATAAACCCGGCGTGACCCAGGGAGAACAGGCCGGTGAAGCCGTTAAGCAGGTTCATGGACACGGCGGCCAGGGCGTAGATGGAGCCCTTTTGCAGCACCTTGAGGAGCATGGACATGCTGTCGGTGGGCTTGATGACCTGGTCCAGGACGACGACGGCCGCCAGCATAACGGCCACCAGAATCAGGGAGGTCAGGCTGTTTTTCCTGCTCTGTTGTGTTCCAATCATGGCATTCTCCCCCTTCCTAAACCTTATCGGTGGTCTTTTCACCAAACAGCCCGGTGGGCTTAAAGACCAGAATGACAATAAGCAGCACAAAGGTGAAGGCATCGGAGAAGGTAGCCAGCTCCAGGGGCTCCCTCAGCACGCCCACGGACTTCAAAATGATATCCAGACCCTTGATAATGTTTTCGCATATGCCGATGATGAAGGCGCCCACCACCGCCCCGGGGATGGAGCCTATGCCGCCGAAGACGGCGGCCACAAAGGCCTTCAGGCCGGGCATGCCGCCGGAGGTGGGGACCACACCGGGATAGTTGGAGAAGTAGAGCATAGAGCCCACCGCCGCCAGGAAGGAGCCGATGACAAAGGTGATGGAAATGACGTTATTGATGCGGATACCCATAAGCTGGGCGGTCTCAAAGTCCCGGGAGACCGCCCGCATGGCCATGCCCACCTTGGTGTGGTTGATGAGCCAAACCAGGACAATCACCAGCGCCACCGTCAAAAACGGGGTAATCAGGGTGACCCGCTTGGTGGGGGCCCCAAAGACGGTGATCTGGTCGGAAATCCAGGGAATCGCGGGATAGTTCTTGTTCAAGCCCCCGGTAATATACAGGGCAAGATTTTGCAGCAGATAGCTGACGCCGATGGCGGAGATCATCACCGACATCCGGGGCGCGGTGCGCAGGGGCTTATAGGCCACCCGCTCAATGACAAAGCCCAGCAGCACGGTAAAAATGACCATCAGAGGGGCCGCCAGGTACAGGGGCATGGAGGCGGACAGATAGACCATCATCAGTCCGGCCACCATAAACACATCGCCGTGGGCAAAGTTGATTAGACGCAGAATGCCATACACCATGGTGTAGCCGATGGCAATCAGCGCATACTGCCCGCCTACCGACACGCCCGAGAGCAGATATGGCAGAACGGTATTCATCAGATCCATGGAACTCCTTCCTCTCTGTGGCAAGTTTTGAAATCAGCCGGGCTGTCCCGAAAAAACGCCGCCGGCCAGGCGTCCTTTCGGGACAGTCCCGCAGAGAATATGAGCGCGGCGGGGGCAGGCCGCCCCCGCCGGTATGGGTTGGTGGAATTACACGCCCTGCTGAGCGACAAACTCCCAGGTGCCGGTCTCGGTGTTGCAGTGCTTGACGTAGGCCACGTCCCGGATGGCGTCGCCGTTCACGTCGTCAAAGGCGATATGACCGGACACGCCGTCAAACTCCACGCCGCCCAGCACGGCCATCACGGCGGAGGGGTCGGTGGAGCCGGCGGCCTTCAGGGCCTCCAGAGCCACATAGTAGGCGTCGTAGCCCATAACGGTGACAGCGGCCACCTCGTCGTTGCCGTTGTTGTTGGTCAGGTTGGTGGAGTCGGCATTGATCCACTCCTTGATGCCCGCGTCAAACTCGGGGTTGCCGCCCTCCTGGTAGAAGGTGGTCACGTTGATGTCCACGTCCTTGCCCTTGGCGGCGGCGGTGATGACGTTGGAGTCCCAGGTGTCGCCGGCCAGCATGGGCATGCCCAGGGACTGGGTGGCAGCCTGGTCGATAATCAGGGCGGCGGCCTCGGTGGACACAGGGGCGAAGAAGACCTGAGCGCCGGAGTTCTTGGCGTTGGTCACGTAGGAGCTGTAGTCAGAGGTGCCCTCGGGGAAGGTCTCATACACGCAGTTGTCCTTGCCGAAGGCCTCCATGAAGTAGTTGCACAGGCCCACGGAGTAGTCGTCGCCCTGCTTGGCCAGGCAGTAGGCCTTGCCGGCGGAGAACTTGTCCTTGGCGAAGTTGGCCAGAACGGTGCCCTGGAAGGGGTCCAGGAAGCAGATGCGGAAGTAGTGGCTGTTGCCGGCGGTCACCTGGGGGTTGGTGCAGGTCACGCCGATGGCGGGCACGCCCGCGTCGCCGAAGGTATCGGAGGCGGCGATGGACACGCCGGAGCCGTAGGAGCCCAGCACGATGGACACGCCGCCGGACACCAGGGTCTGGGCCGCGGAGGGCGCCTTGTCGTTGGAGGACTGGTTGTCAGCGTAGACCAGCTCCACTGCGTAGGTCTCGCCACCGATCTCCACGGTGGGTGTCTTCTGGTTGGCGTACTGCATGCCCAGGATCTCCTGCTTGCCGCCGGAGCCGTTGTCGCCGGACTGGGGCTCAAACACGCCGATCTTGACCACCTTGTCGCCGGCGGGGGCGCTGGAGGCGGGGTTGGAGCCGGCGGGGGTTCCGCTGCCGTCCGTCTTGGGCTTGGTGTCGCCGCCGCAGGCGGCCAGGCTCAGGACCATCGCCGAGGCCAGAGCCAGAGAAAGAAGCTTTTTCATTTTATTCCTCCTAAACTTATCAGGACCTTCCGGTCCAGGGTAATGCTGAAATTTTACGGGATTTCTCCCCGATTTTCAAGACCAATAATACACAGAAAGTTTTCCGGTTCCCTCCGCTCCGGGCCCTCTGTTTTAACAGCTTTCCCGGAAGTGTCCGCCTTTGGTGGACGGCACAAAATATGCCCCCGTTTTACGCGGTCAAATGTCCACGCTGCAAGGACAGTTTCTTTGGTCATTTTGCCGGTCTGCCCCGTTCTTTTTTCCTGTCTTCTCGCCGTTTCTCCTATTTTCAGTCCGCTTTTCCGGGGACAGGCCGCCAATGGGCCGAAAAGTCCGCAAAAACAGGGCCGTATTTTTAAAATCGGCTTGCGCGGCGTCAAAAAGTGGAGTATAATGCTTTATTACAGAGAAATCAGAGAAAGAAGGGACTTATTCCATATGATGTGGGGAATTATTTTCGGCCTTTCGGCGGTATCCGGGGTGGTGCAGGCTGTCACCGGCTTTGGCGCGGCCATTCTGCTCATGCTGGCCATGCCTTATTACTTCGATATGCTCCAGGCCCCCGCCATCACCTCCACGATTACCCTGGGGATCACCGCCGGGCTGGCTTGGACCTATCGCAAGCATCTCGACTTCAAGGCCATTCTGCTGCCCACCATCGCCTATGAGCTGGGCAGCATGGTCACCCTCCACTTTGCCGGCGGGCTGGACCTGGAGCTGGTAGGCCTGGCCTTCGGGGTATTCCTGATCGCCATCGCCCTGTACTTCATTTTCGTCCCCCCCTCCTTCTCCGTTCAGGCCAACTTCCTCAGCGCCACGCTCTGCGGCCTGATTTCCGGCGTATGCAGCGCCCTGTTCGGCATAGGCGGACCGCTGATGGCCATGTACTTCCTGGTGGCCACCAAGACCAAGGAGTCCTATATCGGCAGCCTGCAGTTCTCCTTCGCCGTCACCACCACCATCAACCTGATTATCCGCATCCAAAAGGGCTTCTATACTCTGAGCTTCCTCCCCATCACCATCCTGGGCATCGTGGGCATCACTCTGGGCAAGCAGCTGGGTATAAAAATCCTGGCTAAGATCAACGTGGACCTTATGCGCAAGCTGGTGTACATTCTGGTGGGGATATCCGGCGTCATGACCCTCTTTGAGCACCTGCGCCTGTAAAAAATCGCCCGGGACCGGCCTGGTCCCGGGCGATTTTTGTTTACAGGCCGGCGGCCGCCGCCGCCAGCAGAACGGCGGGCAGCAGATTGGCCACCCGTATCTTTTTCCCCCAGATCAGGTTCACCCCCACGCAGAAAATGAGGATGGAGCCGATCAGGGAGATGCCCCCCAGGGCCTCCGGGGTCATCAGGGGCTTGACCAGCCGGGCCAGTGCCGTCACGCTCCCCTGAAAAACGGCCACGGGGATTGCGGAGAAGATACACCCCCGGCCCAGGGAGGAGGTCATCACCATAACGATGATAAAGTCCAGGGTGGCCTTTGTAATCAGGATGGAGGGATCGGCCATAATGCCGTCCTCAATGGCGCCGATAATCGCCATGGCCCCGATGCACACGGTGAGAGAGGCGGTAACAAAGGCGTTGACAAACTGCTGATCCCGGGCGCTGCCTGTTTTAACCTTCAGCCACTCCCCAAAGCCCTCGATGTGGTCCTCAATATTCAGCAGCTCTCCGATGAGCGCGCCCAGAATCAGGCACAGCACAATTTTCATGGTGCCGCCGCTCACCAGGGCGGCCCCCTTTACCGACAGCATGCCCTCCAGCGCGCCCCCCAGACCAATAAACAAAGTGGAAACACCGCAGGCCTTGCTCAGGGCGTCCTGCCTCTGCTCCGACAAAAACCGTCCGAACAGAAGGCCAACCAGACCGCCCCCCACAATAGCCGCGGTGTTGATTATTGTTCCCAGCCCAATCATAGCGCCTGCCTCCCAACCGGCCCCGGACATTGCCGGAACCACTGGTTATTTTAGTAAAGCCTGCGCCTGTTGTCAATCCTGATTCGCCTATTTCAGCTCAACCTCGGGCATCAGCTCCCGGCCCACGATGTTCAGCACCCGGTCCATCTGGGCCACCTCCTCCGGGGTGAAGCGGTCCCGCACCCGGTCCATGACCTCCTGCACATAGGTGCTGCTCAGATTGTAGTAGTCATGAAACTTCTGGGTGGGGCGCAGGTGGTACTCCCGCCGGTCGTTGGGGGACTGGACCTTCTCCACATACCCCTTCCGGATCAGGCTGTTCACCTTGTAGGCTGCGTTGGGGGACGAGATGTTGGCAAAGGAGGCAAACTCGTTGATGGTGGGCTCGTCCAGGGCCCGGATAATCTCCATGCAGAAGGTCTCCACCGCCGTCAGGCTGGCCTCCCGGGTCTGAAATTTAGAAAAGACCGCCTGATAAAAATGCAGCTTGAATTTGGTGTAGATCCGGTCAAAGCTCTCCTCCAGCACCTTTTTCTTCCCCCTCCAATTCCGAATTGAGGACATTATACCAGAGAATGATCCGTTTCGCAAGGGAAACCGGGCCGGTCCGTGAGGGCAAAGGTAAGCTCCGCCCTGCAGGCCAGCTTGCCCTCCACCCGGGCCTCCGCCGTGCCAAAGCCCACCGGCCCCTTCCGGGCGGTGAGCCGGCACTCCAGCTCCAGCACATCCCCGGGCCGGACCTGCCGCTTGAACCGGGCGTTCTTAATCCCTCCGAAGAGGGCCAGCTTGCCCTCGCTCCCCGCTTCGGTGAGGATGGCCACCGCCCCCACCTGGGCCAGGGCCTCGATGATGAGGACGCCGGGCATCACCTTGAAGCCGGGAAAGTGGCCCTGGAAGAAGGGCTCGTTGGCGGTGACGCACTTGACGCCCTTCGCCCCCTCTCCGGGGGTGCACTCCACAATTTTATCCACCAGCAGAAAGGGGTAGCGGTGGGGGAGAATGCTTTCGATCTGGTCGATATTCAGCTCCATTTTAATTATTCCTCCCACTTTTTCAGCACGATGGCCGCGTTGTGCCCTCCAAAGCCCAGGGAGTTGGACAGGGCGATTCTGAGGTCCGCCCGGCGGCACTCATTGGGCACAATGTCCAGATCGCAGGCCGGGTCGGGGACGTGCCAGCCGATGGTGGCGGGGACATAGCCCTCCTTCAGGGCCAGGGCGGTAAAGATGGCCTCCACCGCCCCCGCGGCCCCCAGCAGGTGGCCGGTCATGGACTTGGTGGAGCTGACCATCAGCTTCTTTGCGTGGGCCCCGAACACGGTGTGGATGGCCGCCGTCTCGCTGGCGTCGTTGAGGGGGGTGGAGGTGCCGTGGGCGTTGATGTAGTCCACCTCCTCCGGAGAAACTCCTCCGTCGGCCAGGGCCTGGACCATGCAGGCGGCTCCGCCCGCCCCGCCGGGGGCGGGGGCGGTGATGTGGTGGGCGTCGCAGTTGGCGCCGTAGCCCACCACCTCAGCGTAGATTTTGGCTCCCCGGGCCCGGGCGTGGCCCAGCTCCTCCAGCAGGAGGGCGCCGGCCCCCTCGCCCATCACAAACCCGGACCGCTCCCCGTCGAAGGGGATGGAGGCCCGCAGGGGATCGGTGCTCTCGCACAGGGCCTTCATGGCGGTAAAGCCCCCCATGGCCAGGGGGGTGACGGCCGCCTCCGCCCCGCCGCACAGCATCACCTCGGCGTAGCCGTCCCGGATGTGGCGGAAGGCGTCGCCCACGGCGTTGGTCCCCCCGGCGCAGGCAGTGACCACGCAGGAGCACATGCCTTGGAACCCGTAGCGGATGGCTATGTGGCCCGCCGCCATATTGGAGATAATCATGGGGATCATAAAGGGGGACACAGCGTCATACCCCCGGCTCTCCCCCCGCTGGTGGGCCTCCCCCACCGTCTCAAAGCCGCCGATGCCGCTGGAGAAAATCACCCCGCAGCGGTCCAGACTCTCCTGTTCCCGGTCCAGGCCGGAATCGGCCATGCACTCATCGGCGGCCACCAGGGCCAGCTGGGTGAAGCGGTCCATCTTCTTGGTCTCCCGCCTGCCCAGCAGGGCGTCAATGTCCAGGTTTTTCACCTCACCGGCCAGCTTGACCTTCATATCGCTTGTGTCATACCGGGTGATGGGGCCGATGCCGCATGTCCCGGCCTGGACGGCCTCCCAGCTCTCGGCCACGGAATTTCCCACCGGGTTCACGGTCCCCATACCGGTGATTACCACTCTGCGCTTTTCCATTGTGTTTCTTCCCTTCTGCGCCGGTTATGTCAGGCGCTTTGTAGGGGCCGCTGCCTTCAGCGGCCCGCGGTCAATGACAGGACGGGCCGCCGTGGGCGGCGGTCCCTACAGAGATACGAATCAAACGGCCATGCCGCCGTCCACACACAGCACCTGTCCGGTGATGTAGGCGCACTCCGGCCCGGCAAAGAAGGCCACCGCCCGGGCTACCTCCTCCGGGGCGCCGGGGCGGCCCTTGGGGATGGTGGACAGCATGGCCTCTCTGGCCTTCTCGGGCAGGGCGGCGGTCATGTCGGTCTCAATGTATCCGGGGGCCACCGCGTTGACGGTGATGTCCCGGCCGGCCAGCTCCTTGGCGGCCGCTTTCACCAGGCCCAGCACCCCCGCCTTGCTGGCGGCGTAGGCGGTCTGGCCGGGATTGCCCCGCAGCCCCACGATGCTGGACAGGCAGATGATCCGCCCGTACTTCTGGCGCAGCATGATTTTCGCCGCCGCCCTGGTGCAGAAGTAGGCCCCCTTCAGGTTGGTGTCCAGGGTTTTGGTGAAGTCCTCCTCTTTGGCGGTCATGAGCAGCCCGTCCCGGCTGATTCCGGCGTTGTTCACCAGAATGTCCAGCCGCCCGAAGCGCTCCTTCACCGCCGCCGCCAGGGCGTCGCAGGCGGCGGGGTCGGACACGTCGGCCTGGAAGGCCTCCGCCTCCACGCCCATCGCCCGGCAGAGCTCGACCGTCTCCTCCGCCGCAGCGCTGTTGCCCGCGTAGTTGACGGCGACAGCTGCCCCCCGCCGGGCCAGCTCCAGACAGACGGCCCGTCCAATCCCCCGGCTCCCGCCGGTGACCAGAGCCACGTTTCCCTTTAAGCTCATGCCGTTTCTCCTTTCAAAGCGGAAACCACGCTGGAAAAATCCGCCGCTGTGTCAATGTGATAGGTCTTGATCTCCGGGGCGGTCTTCTTAAAGAAGCCGCTCAGGGTCTTCCCCGGCCCGATCTCCACCACGGTGTCCACCCCCTCCCCCGCCATACGGCGGATGGTGTCCTCCCAGTAGACGGAGGACTGGACCTGCCGCTCCAGCAGGGCGGGGACGGAGTCGTTGGGCCCCGCGGGCCCGCCCTTGCAGTTGAAATAGACGGGGAAGGCCATGGGGCCGAAGGAGATGGTCTTAAAATGCTTTGCCAGGGCGTCCCCGGCGGGCCTCATCAGCCG
>CATNCS010000045.1 GCA_950097245.1 uncultured Oscillospiraceae bacterium
TTTCATTGGCGAAATTGATTTTTCCCCGGAATACAGCCAGGTTAGCAGACAGACAACCGCATAACGCTACTGCATCATGCGGTTGCCTACCATATTCCTGAAATGTTCTTTATGCGTACTGTCCATTATAACAGTAAAATCACTCGCTGACAAGTATAAATCAGGAGGGCGCTCCTTGAAACGTCCTCCTGTTGTTCGTTACCTTGCCCCTCGACTAAACTTCCGCTTTGCTTTCTTCTGCTCCTGCTCCTGCGCCTCCTGACGCTTTGCGTCCTCCACGGCTCGCTCTACTTCCTCCGGGCCGAACGCCCGCTTTATCCGCTCAAAGTCGGCAACTGTCCCCCGCAGGGCCTTTGATACTTATTCCCACTCTATGGTCCCGGTGGGCTTTGTCGTCAAATCGAAGAGCACCCGGTTGACCCCCTTGACTTCGCTGGTGATCCGGGCGGTGATATGCTGGAGCAGGTCGAAGGGGACGTTCTCCACGGTGGCGGTCATGGCGTCCACGGTGTTGACGGCCCGGATGATGACACACCACTCGTCGGTGCGGCGGTTGTCCCGGACGCCCACCGACTTCAGGTCGGGGATCGCGGTGAAGTACTGCCACACCTTGCCCTCCAGGCCGTTTTTGGCGAACTCCTCCCGGAGGATGGCGTCGCTCTCCCGGACGGCCTCCAGCCGGTCCCGGGTGATGGCCCCCAGGCACCGCACCCCCAGGCCGGGGCCGGGGAAGGGCTGGCGGTAGACCATAGAGTCGGGCAGGCCCAGGGCCTTACCGCAGGCCCGGACCTCGTCCTTGAAGAGCATCTTCAGGGGCTCCACCAGCTCAAAGTTCAAATCCTCCGGCAGGCCGCCCACGTTGTGGTGGCTCTTCACGGCCTTGACGGTCTTGGTGCCGCTCTCGATGATGTCGGGGTAGATGGTGCCCTGGCCCAAAAATTCGATGCCGTCCAGCTTCCGGGCCTCCTCCTCAAAGACCCGGATAAACTCCCCGCCGATGATCTTCCGCTTCTGTTCCGGGTCGGCCACGCCGGCCAGCTTGTCCAGGAAGCGGTCCACCGCGTCCACGTAGACTAGGTTGGCGTCCATCTCGTCCCGGAAGACCTTCACCACCTGCTCCGGCTCCCCCTTGCGGAGCAGGCCGTGGTTGACGTGGACGCAGGTGAGCTGCTTGCCAATTGCCTTAATCAGCAGGGCGGCCACCACCGAGGAGTCCACCCCGCCGGACAGGGCCAGCAGTACCTTCTTGTCCCCAACCTGCTGGCGGATGAGCTCCACCTGGTCGGCGATAAAGTTGTCCATGTTCCAGTTGGCCTCGGCGCCGCAGATGGTGAAAATGAAGTTTTTCAGGGCGGTCTTCCGCTCCCCGTCGTCGGCGGGCCAGAGGTCGTCCCCCCGGTGGTCCACCAGCAGGGCGGGGATGTCGCAGTCGTAGATCTCCTGGCTGACGTCGATTTCCACCCCGTCCACCACCCGGTTGGGGCCGCCGTTGAGGATGATGCCCTTCACATTGGGCAGGGCCTTCAGCTGGGCCAGGGTGATGTCGTGGGGGTGAATCTCCGAGTAGACCCCCAGGGCCCGAATCTCCCGGGCAATCTTGGGGTTCTCCTCGCTGCCCAGGTCCAGTACAACGATCATATCCTGTTTCATTGGCGTTTCCTCCTGTTATTACAATTTCCGCCTTATTTTATCACAGGAGCGCCGCCAGCGCAAGAGCTATTGCGGCTCGCTGTCCATCCTGGGCGCCAGCCGGCGCAGGTGAAACAGGTCCGCCATAATCAGCAGGGCTATGATGCAGGTAATAATTCCCACGAATATAATGATCCCGGGCCACCACTCCCACACAAGTGCCTGGGAGAGGCAGTACAGCAGATCTACGGCGGTGACCAGCAGGGTGTAGGCCGTCCGGTGGCTGCGGATTTTGGCGGCCAGGTTGTCGTCGTCCAGCTGGCACTCCTCCGCCAGGGCAGCCACGTCGGTGAGAAACTGGAAGTGAAAGTACAGCGTGGCTACCGTGACCACCAGGTCCAGAAAGGGGATCATTCCGTCCAGGCTCTGGCCGCCCCAGGACAGAAACCAGTCCCCGAAGTGGAAGCACGCCAGCAGCATGCACAGGGGCCGCAGCAGCTTCAGGTCCCGGCGAAAGTCGGACAGCTTGCCGGCGGCATACAGCAGCAGCAGAAAGCCCACGAACCTGGGCAGGACGCTGACGGTGCCGAAGTTGAAGTCGAAGGTGACAAAGAAGTACCCCCAGGCCGCCTGAGACAGGCCGTCGTGCAGCTGATTGGGTTCAGTCAAGGCTCGTCCCTCCTTCCACGGGGCGCAGGGTCAGCTCCGCCGTCTTTTCGCCGTTGAGGTACAGGTCCGCGGCGTAGGCGGCGGGCAGGTCGATGAGGCCCTCCCGGCTGCTTCCGCCGCCGGAGAGGAAAATCATATCCTCCCAGTCGTAATCCAGAGTGCGCTGGGCCCAACTGCTGCCGTCGCTGCTGCTGCCGCTCCAGTCCACCGCGTCAGGGTTTTGGCCCGGAGGGGCCAGCGGGTCCAGCTCAGGCCGCCCCTCATTCCCCCACATGGGCATGGAGGACACGCCGATGCTCCGGTATTTTCCCCTGTCCTCAGGCGCGCCGTGGTAATCGGCCAGGAGGATCTGATCAAACAAGCTGGTGAACTCCCCATCCGGGACGGGGGTGGTGCCGAAGGTGGAGGTAGTCCAGAACCCGTTGCTGACCTGCTCCCGGCTGTCCACCCGGGAGGTGGTCTGCCACCGCATCCGGACGGTGAAGTCCCCCGCCGTGGCGGCGTACTCCCAGGCGGGCAGGCCGATGTTGCCGCCCAGCCGGACATCCCCCTGCATGGCGGTCAGCTCCCCCCGGGGGAGAATGACCCAGCGGTCCCCCTCCTTCTCCGCCCGGAGGGGCTGGACAGCCATCCAGCGCCTCGCCACAGTGCCGTCCCACTCCACCCCTTCCGGGAGGTCATGCAGCGTCAGGGCCAGCAGCCCCTCATAGGCGTTTTCTCCCACCCGGGTCAGGTTGTAGATCTGGTAGCCGCAGGAGGGGTCAATTCCGTTGGGCAGTCCCTGGTCCCGTTCCCGCTCCATCCAGCCGCCGGAGCGAAGGGCATATACCTCCGCCAGGGCGTTCTGCTCAGACAGCGGGGCACACATAACCCGGTATTTGAAGCGCCCTGTTATCACCGCCTTGGCGTAAGCGTCGAAGGCCCCGGCACAGGTGGTGCAGCGGATTGTCCTGGCATAGGCCAGGTCGGCGGCGTCGAACCCGCCCAGGCCGCCGTTGGTCATCGGGGCCTTCGTCCCCGCCGCCAGGGGGGCGGCCAGCACCAGCAGCACACACACCGACACCAGCCCCATCCCCGCCGGGTAGCGCTTGAACCGGGCAATGGCCTCGATCCGCCGGCGGATGTTCTTCCCGCCGTTGGCCATGGAGGAGGTCCCCGGTGCCCGGGCGTACTTGTCGTCGGCCATGCTGAGGAGGATGCGGCCGTAGTCCCGCCGGTCCTCCCCCTCCAGCCGCTCCAGCACCCGCTGGTCACACAGGGACTCCAGGTCGTTGCCCGCCCGGTCGGCGCAGTACCACAGCAGGGGGTTGCACCAGTGGAGGCACCGGAACAGGCAGATCACCAGCCCCCAGGCGGCGTCGCGGTATTTCAGGTGGAGCAGCTCGTGGAGAATGACCTTGTCCTCCGTCGCCACTCCCGCCGGCAGGGCCAGCACAGGCCGGAACACCCCGCAGATAAAGGCCGAGGGCAGACCCTCCACCTCCACCGCGGGACAGACAGGCAGGCGGTACTCCTCCGCCACCGCCCGGACCCGACCGTCCTCCGCCGGACGTCCCCGTCTCAGGGCCAGCCGCAGGCGGGCGTAAGAAATCAGATACCGGAGCAGAAGAACCGCCGTGCCCAGGCAGTAGAGGACAAACAGCCACTCCTCAACGGTCCGGGGCGCCCCCGGCGGCGGGAGCGGGACAGGTGCGGTCACCCGGGCCAGGGCCCCGTACTCCCCGGTGAGGGCGGAGCGAAGCAGCTCCACATAGAAGGGCCAGTTGAACAGGACATACCGACCCCGGAAGCCCGCCGGCAGGAGCAGGACCACTCCCAGCACCCCCCAGACGGCGAACTGCCACCTGGGGGACAGCTTGTCCCGGAACATGGCCTTGAGGAGAAGCAGCAGCGCCGCCACCCCGGAGGCCGTCAGGGTCTGGAGCAGAAAGGACCAGATATCGTTCATGGGCTACACCTCCATCTCGTCCAGCAGGCGGCGCAGCGCCTCCCGCTCCTCCGGAGAGATGGGCTTCTCCTTCAAAAAGGCCGCGATCAGGTCGCCGGCGGCCCCCCGGTACACGTTCTGAAGAAAGCTGTCCCGGGCCTGGGCCTGACACTCCTCCCGGCTCAGGGCCGCCCGGTATTTCCGGGGATAGCCCTCCTTGTCAATCGTCACCAGCCCCTTGGCCTCCATGCGGGTGAGGTAGGTGAGCACCGTGTTCCGCCTCCAGCCCGTCTCCTCCCGGAGGGCAGCTGTCACCTCCCCCAATGCCGCCCCTCCGGCGTCCCACAAGACGCCCAACACTGTCCATTCCCGGTCTGATAATTTCATAGCAATGCCTCCTACAGGTGTAGTCTTATCTAAATACTACACCTGTAGGAGGCAGTTGTCAAGAGAAATAAGAACTTGCGGGAGAGCATAAAAAAACCTCCCTTCGCAAAGGGAGGTGGCGCCGCCGAAGGCGGTGACGGAGGGTTTAAAACTCCCGCCGCCCTAGGGGCGGAGCCCCCTTTGCGAAGGGGGCCTGTTCATTCCGAAAAATACTCCCTCACAAACTCCACGTCCTCCACCTGGAAGGTCCTTCCATTGAGGGGCTCCAGGGGCCCGGCGGGGGTGGTGAAGCAAAAGGTCAGCTTATAAGAGTACAGTGCCTGGCCGTGACGGCCGTATTTCCGGTTCTCCCGCTCGCTGCCATACTTGCCGTCCCCCAGGAGGGGGTGCCCGGCGGCGGCAAACTGAGCCCGGATCTGGTGGGTCCGGCCGGTAATCAGGTCGCACTCCACCAGGGACAGGCCGTTTTTCACCTGCAAGGTCCGGTAATCGGTGACGGCGGTCTTGGCCCCCGGCTCGGGCTTTTTCCGGACATAGACCTGCTTCTTCACCTCGTCCTTGAAGAGGTAGCCCTCCAGCCGCCCCTCGGGCGGCGACATTTTCCCCTGAACTACGCACAGGTACAGCTTGGTCAGCTCCCGATCCTTGATTTTCTGGTTCATCACCCGCAGGCCCTCGGCGGTCTTGGCGGCAATGACAATCCCCCCGGTATTCCGGTCGATGCGGTTGCACAGGGCGGGAGCGAAGGAGTGTTCCCAGTAGGGGGACCACTCCTTTTTCTGATACAGGTAGGCCTGGATGTGAGTGAGCAGGGTGTTCACCCGCTCGTTCTCGTCGGGGTGGACCACCAGCCCCGGCCGCTTGTCCACCAGCAGGATGTGCTCGTCCTCGTAGAGGATGTTCAGCTTGGGCTGGTAGAGGGACAAAAAGGCGTTTTCCGGGGTAGGCCGGTCGAAAAACTCGTCGTTGATGTACAGCTGGAGCACGTCCCCCACATTGAGGCGGACGTCCCGCTTGGAGCCCCTGCCGTTCACCTTCACCCGCTTGAGCCGGATGTACTTCTGGGCCAGCGGCGCGGGGAGCAGGGGCAGGGTCTTGGCCAGCCAGCGGTCCAGCCGCTGCCCGGCGTCGTTTTTTCCGATGGTGAATTCTTTCATGGGCACCTCCCAACGGCTGCCGGCCCGTTTGTAGGGGCGGACATTGTCCGCCCGCGGGCGCGCAATGCGCGCCCCTACAAGAGGCTTTTTCCATTTCAAAAACTCAGTAAGAAATATTTCACCATATTCCGCCCCCGGTGTCAATAAATTTCGTGGAGAAATTTGTGAAAAGTATTTGACATTTGGGCGGAAAGTCTTTATAATATCCTGCGTACCATTCTGCGAGTATGGGGGACCGCTCCCCCGGGGAGGAACGCCATGCGTCTGGAGCTGCGAGATATCATCCACGTCCCGGACGCGAAAAAGACGTTTCAGTTCCAGCTGGACCTGTCCCAGGAGGAATTCTACGGAGCCAGACCTGTGGTCCATCCCGTTCAGGTGGAGGGCAGCGTGACCAACCACGCGGGGGCCCTGGTGCTGGAGGGGACGGCCCGCTCCCTGCTGGAGTTGACCTGCGACCGCTGCGGAAAGCCCTTTTCCCGGGAAAAGACGGTGATTCTGGACAACCTGGTGGCTCAGGAGCTGGAGGACGAGGAAAACGACGACATCCTCCTGCTGGACGGCACCGAGCTGGACCTGGACGAGGCCGTTACAACCGCCTTCATCCTCGCGATGGACACCAAAAACCTTTGCTCAGACGACTGCAAAGGGCTGTGCGCCAAATGCGGAGCCGACCTGAACCTCGGCCCCTGCGGGTGCAGACCTGATGTCGATCCAAGACTGGCGGCCCTTGCGCAGCTGTTGGATAAGGAAGCTGAGTGAGTAGTAGATGTGCCCTGACCGGCACAGCCGAAGGAGGTGTCACCCATGGCGGTCCCCAAGGGAAAAGTATCCAAGGCCCGGCGCGATAAGCGGCGCAGCTCCCACTGGAAGCTGGAAACTCCCGGTATCGTGACCTGCCCCAAGTGCGGGGCTTACCGGCTGCCTCACCGTATGTGCAAAAATTGCCTGACCTATAACGGCCGTACCTTCGGCCAGGTTGAGGCCCAGCAGTAAGCAAAAAGCCCCCCGGTGACGCCGGGGGGTATTTTTATTGTGGAGGGAAGTTCTATGTCATACCTGCATGCTCTGCTTTTGGGGCTGGCCCTTGCCGTTATGGCTCGGACCGGTCTGCCTGGATTGGTGCTCCTGGCAGCCGTAATTGCCTGGATCGTCTTCCGCACCCTGCGCAAGCGGGACCAGGACCTGTCCCCCAGAAACGACGTGGAAAAGTGGATCTTTGGCACCTACGCCAACTGGGCGCTGTACAACTGTGAGTATGACGGCGGCTCCGCCGCGCTGGAGCCCAACTATGAACGGACTCCCATCCTCCTGGGCGGACGCCGGGGCCCCTACCAAAACCCGGAACAGAAGCAGTATTTCCTCAATATGCTGGATAGTCCCTGGGATATCCATACCAAAAGGGAATTGCTGGAGACAGTGGAATATATGAGCGCGGGTCCCGGCTTTCAGAAGTGCCAGACCAGGGCGGATCAGGCATGGGAGCTGTGCCGCTGCAACCAGCTGCTGGCTATCGCCTTTCGGCTGGGCTGGATCAGCCGCAGAGAGATGGTCCAGCGCTCCTGCCGGGTGGGGAAATTGATTCAGCAGACCTTCTCCGGCTGGCAGGAGATGAGTGAGAGCTTTCTGGACTCCGTCCTGGAGTGGATGGAGGACCCCTCCCCCGGCGCGGACCTGCGCCGGTCCATCCACAAGGCCCTGTGGCTCCGTCCGGACAGTCCCTACTGCCTGCCTTGGGACCTGCCCTTAGCTTGACAGCCCCTTATAGTAGTCCAGGGTAGAAAACCCTCGCTCCAGCTGAGTACGTACATAGGACTCCGCCGTATCAGCTAGCCGCTCCAGGTCCTCCCCCTCCAGACGGAAGGAGAACAGTCGCTTGGGGTCGCCGTGGATGATATGGTCCAGGGCGGCCAGCGCAGGGGGCGGCAGAGACAGGGAGACCCCCTCCCCGTGGACCGCTCCGCCGTCGATGAGGGGCTCGTACCCCTCCAGGGCCATAGCCTTCCACTCGAAGGCGGCCTTCACCAGGGGGAGCGGCTTTTCCGGCAGCTTGTCCAGGGCGTGGAGGCTGTTCAGGGTGAGGGACAGCAGCTCCGGGTCCTTCTCCCCCTCCACCGCCAGCAGCTCGGTCATCTCGGCGAAGTAGCACCCCAGAGCCAGCCGCTGAATATCGTTCCGCACTCCCTGAAACAGCCGCTGTGTGGCCGCCTCCTTGACGGCCCAGCGGCCCTGATAATCATAGAGCACCATCTCCGACCAGGCCAGCAGCTGGCACCCGGCGGCGATGGCGCTCCCTTTTTTCCGGCACCCCCGGGCGGAGGCGGTAAGCTTCCCCTGGTCCTGGGTGAACAGGGTGAGAATTTTGTCCGACTCCTTGTAGTCCACCCCCCGCAGAACCAGGGCCTTGGTGGTAATGTGCATGGGCTACACTCCTATATAACGACATAACGGGGCGGGACAGAGCCCGCCCCCTACACCTGCTCGGTTCTGGAATGAAACGCCGTTTTCGCCAGCTCATCCCAGGGCTGGGCCAGCTCCTCCCGCTCTCCGGTCAGGGCCAGCCAGGCCTCCGGCAGGCCGGTTTTGCAAAACAGCTCCCAAAGTCCCCGCTCGTCCATAGGACAGCCCTCCCTTTCTTTCTGGGGTTAGGCTGTCCGGTTTCGCGGACCGATATAAGCGGTAAAATTTACAGCTGCCTCATCCGCCCCCTTCGGGGGCACCTTCCCCTAAAGGGGAAGGCTTTTAGTGCATATCCCAAGGCTTCCCCTTTAGGGGGAGCTGGCGCGGCCGCAGGCCGCGACTGATGAGGTTTACTCCTTCACATACCCGAAATTCTGGATGGCCGCCGGGTTGTCCCGCCAGTTCTCCTTCACCTTGACCCAGGTCTTTAAAAACACCTTGGTACCCATAAATTTTTCCATATCCTGCCGGGCCAGGGTGGATGCTCTTTTCAGCATCTCCCCCCCCTTGCCGATGATGATACCCTTGTGGCTGTTCTTCTCGCAGTAGATGGTGGCCTCCACCTCGATAACCTCGTCCTCCCGCTCGGCGAAGCGGGTAATCTCCACGGCGGTGCCGTGGGGAATCTCCTTGTCCAGCAGGAGCAGCAGCTTCTCCCGCATAATCTCCGCCATCATCTGCCGCTCGGGCTGGTCGGAGGTCATGTCCTCGGGGAAGAGCTGGGGCCCCTCCGGAAGATAGCCCTCCAGCACATCCAGGAGCTCCTCCACCCCCTGGCCGGTCTTGGCGGAGATGGGCACCACCGCGTCGAAGTCGTGCTCCCGGCTGTAGACCTGAATGACCTCCAGCAGCCTGTCCTTCCGGGGGACGGTGTCCGCCTTGTTGATGGCCAGCACAGTGGGACAATTCAGGGTTTTCATGCGCTGAATCAGCTGCTTCTCCGGCTCCCCCACGTTGGGGATGGGCTCCACCAGCAGCAGGACGGCGTCCACGTCGGACACGGACTCCTTCACCACGTTGACCATGTAGTCCCCCAGGCGGGTGCGGGCCCTGTGCAGGCCGGGGGTGTCCACGAACACGAACTGGCTCTCCCCCCGGTTTTTGATACCGCAGATGCGGTTCCGGGTGGTCTGGGGCTTGTTGGTGACAATGGCCACCTTCTCCCCCACAAAGGCGTTGGTCAGGGTGGATTTGCCCACGTTGGGCCGGCCGCAGATGGTAATAATGCCGCTTTTCTGAATCATAAGGTGATCCTCACTTTCTCTCCGGGTGTGAGCAGTTGCCCGGACTTCATTGTTTAGAAATGATATTTTTTGTACAGGTCCTCGTGGAACACATGCTTGCGCACAAAGCGGGTGACAAACATGATGGCGCAGGCCATGGCGCAGGTGACCACATAGGGGGTCAGGTCAAACTCGAAGCTCCAGCTCTTCCCCTCCTTGCGGCCCATCTCCTCGTAGTCGTCAAATTCGTCCTCGATAGCGGTCAGCTTGATCTTTTTCATAATGCTTCTCCTTTCAAATTCTGTAGGAGCGGATATGATCCGCCCGTTTCCACGACATACTTATTTGAGCTGGCGGGCGGCTGATAGCCGCCCCTGCGTGAGCGCTCTTGCTATGACCCCTCCGCTTCTCCATGGTAGTCTAAATCTCCCCATTTCGTTCGCTCGTCAAAATATCCGCCCGATCCCTCCGGATACTCCATGCGGAACACTTCGGTCAGTTCTCCGTCAATCCGGTCCTGCACCGTCAAAACAAACGTCCCGTCAAAGGCGCCTTTCCTGTATACCTCAATCCGCCGCATACACACTGGCTCTCCATCCACCCACATGTGGATGGTATTCACTCCCTCGCTGGCGCCGCTTTCTCTCGCCCAGCCACGGATTTCTTCTTTCTCCGCATCAAAGAAAGGGTCGGAAATACCGCTAAGCTCCGGCTCCAGTTCAAATTGCCCCGTTTTCTCATTCCAAATCCAGTACTCCCAGTAAGTGGGCTGGTTCCCCATAAACCACATATACCCAAAATCCTGATAGCCGTCAAAGTTGGCATCCACCACATCGTAGTGTTTGAAAGCTCCGTATTCCATCTCTGACTCCATTACCTGGATGGGTCTGTCTGTTTTTTGGGGGTCCCAAAGGGAAAAAGTGACAAAATACCCCCTTAATTCCCCCTCTGGATTCTGTTCTCCGCGCTCCACCGTCACCAGCAGGGTGCCCAGCCGCCCGCCGGTGTCCACCAGGAAAGCGGCGTGGGTGTCGTCGATGGGCTGCTCCTCCAGCAGCTCCTGGGCGGTTTTAGGGGTGGGCTCCGGCAATTGGGAGAAAGCTGGAGGCACTTCGCCCTTTTGGCACCCTGCCAGCAGGAGGGCGCACAGCAGAAACAAAGGAATGGTTTTCTTCTTCACAGAATTTCTCTCTTTCTGTAGGGGCGCACATTGTGCGCCCACCTCATCCGCCCCAGTGTTCGCACTGGGGCACCTTCCCCTGAAGGGGAAGGCTTTTGATTTGCGCCTCTTTGGCCTTCCCCTTTAGGGGAAGGTGGCACGGCCGACAGGCCGTGACGGATGAGGGGTCAATCACCCCTGGTAATCCCCAGCTTACCCAGAATGGCCTCCTCCCTGGCCCGCATCTGGGCCTTCATGGGCCCCTCGTCCAGGTGGTCGTAGCCCAGCAGGTGGAGCACCGAGTGGACGGCCAGGTAGCACACCTCCCGCTCCGGGGAGTGGCCGAACTCCTCCGCCTGGGCGTTGGCCCGCTCCAGGGAGAGCATCATATCCCCCAGCAGCACCTTGTCCGTATCCGGGTCGGCCCAGTCCGCCTGAGGCTTTTCCCCGGGGGACAGCTCGAACATGGGAAACGACAGCACGTCGGTGGGCCGGTCCACTCCCCGCATGTCCAGGTTGGTCTGCCGGATGCTCTCATCGTCGGTAACGCACACCTCTACGATACAGGGGACATCCACCTCCTCTCCCTCCAGGGCGGCCAGAACGGCACGGCGGATATGCTCCCCCACTGCCGCCGGCATCTCCACCTCTGCATCGATATAAACTTCGTGGTTCAAGGCCAGCCCCCTCTCTTTTCCCTGTTCACCGGGCACATAAAGCTATGTATCACTTCTTGAAAAATCCCAACAGTCCGCCCCTTTTTTTCTTCTCCGGACCCTTGGGGGGCTGAGGAGCGGGCGCCGGGCCCTCAGGCGGGGCATAGGCGTATGGGCCGGAGGGCTGGCCGTTCAGCCGCGCGATGGCCTCCTGCGCATTCCTGTAGCCCTTGTCGGCAGCTTTCTGGTAATACTCCCGGGCCTTCTCCAGGTCTGCCGGGACGCCGTGTCCCCCCTCATAGCACTCTCCCAGCAGAAACAGCCCCCTGGGCTGGCCCTGGTCGGCGGCCCTGGTAAACCAGTGGACCGCCTGCGCTTCATTCACCGCGACTCCGATGCCCTGGTAGTAGCAGTAGCCCAGATTGCTCTGGGCCCGGGGCAGACCCCGCTCCGCAGCCTGACGGTACAGCTCCACCGCTTTGGCCTTGTCCTCCGGGACCCCCCGGCCCAGCTCATAGCACAGCCCCAGTGAACAGGTGCCGCCGGAATAACCCTGCTGATGGGCCTTCTCGTAAAGCTCCGCCGCCTTTTTCAGGTCCTCCGCCACCCCGTAGCCGTTCTCATAGCACTCGCCCAAAAGCTGGAGGGCCCGGGGATAGCTCTGTCTGGCGGAGCGCTCAAACCAGTAAAAGGCCTGGTCGTCGTCCACCTTCACGCCGATACCCTGGTAGTAGCAGAAGCCCAGGTTGCATTGGGCCCGGGCATGACCCCGCTGGGCAGCCTGGCGGTACAGCTCCACCGCCTTCGCCATGTCCTGCTCCACCCCATCGCCCATCTCGTAGCACAGCCCCAGGTCGCACTGGGAGGGAGGATAGCCCTCATCAGCGGCCCTTTGATACCACTCCACCGCCTTGGTCATACTCTTCTCCACGCCGTAGCCGTTGGCATAGCACTCGGCCAGCAGCCCCATTGCCCGAGGGTAGCCCTGCTCGGCGGCCCTGGAAAACCACCGGAAGGCCTCGTCGTTATCCTCCTCCACGCCTACACCCTGGTAGTAGCAGTAGCCCAGATTGCACTGAGCCCGGGGGTAGCCCCGCTCGGCGGCCCAGCGGTACAGCTCCACCGCCTTGGTCAGATCCTTCTCCACCCCGTCGCCGTACTCATAGCACACGCCCAGTGCGCAGCTGGCGGGGACATAGCCCAGCTCGTGGGCCTTTTGATACAGCTGTACCGCATGGGCCTCGTCCTTCTCCACGCCGTAGCCGTTCTCGTAACACTCACCCAGCAGCTGAAGGGCCCGGGGATAGTCCTGCTCAGCGGCCTTGGTAAACCACTTGACCGCCTCGTCGTTGTCCTCCTCCACCCCGATGCCCTGATAGTAGAAGTACCCCAGATTACACTGGGCACGGGGGTAGCCCCGCTCGGCGGACCTGCGATAGAGCTCTCTGGCCTTGTCCTTATCCGCCTCCACGCCCCGGCCCAGCTCATAGCACAGGCCCAGAGAGCACATGGCGGGGATGTTTCCCCTGTCGCTGGCCTGCTGGTAGAGCTGGAAGGCCCTGTTTATATCCTGCTCCACACCGTAGCCCCGGTCGTAGCACTCCCCCAGCAGCTGCATGCCCCGGGGATAGCCGTCTTCAGCGGCCTTGGCAAACCAGCTGGCCGCCTCCTCATTGTTCTCCTCCACGCCGATGCCCACGTAGTAGCAGTAGCCCAGGTTGCACTGAGCCCGGACGTCCCCCTTCTCAGCGGCCTGGCGGTACAGCTCCACCGCCTTGGCCTTGTCCTCCGCCACACCGGTGCCCAGCTCGTAGCACAGGCCCAGCGCGCACAGGGCAGGCGGGTAGCCCACATCTGCGGACCTGGTGTACAGCTCCACCGCTTTTTCAATGTCCTTGTCCACGCCGTAGCCGTTCTCATAGCACTCAGCCAGCAGCTGCTGGGCACGGGGGTAGTTCTCGGCCGCCGCCTTCTCAAACCACTTGACGGCCTCCGCCTCGTCCTCCTCTACCCCGATACCGGTGTAGTAGCAGAACCCCAGGTTGCACTGGGCCCGGGGCATCCCCTTTTCCGCGGCCATGCGGTACAGCTCCACCGCCCTGTCCAGGTTTTTCTCCACCCCCTGGCCCAGCTCGTAACACAGGCCCAGAGAGCAGTAGGCGGAGGTGTACTCCTTATCCGCCGCGCCCTGGTAGAGCTTCACCGCCCTGTCATAATTCTGTTCCACGCCCCAGCCCCGGTCGTAGCACTCCCCAAGCAGGAACATAGCCCGGGGATACTCCCGCTCGGCGGCCTTGGCAAACCACTCCGCCGCCTTTTCCGGATTCTCCTCCACGCCGATACCGATGTAGTAGCAGAAGCCCAGGTTGCACATGGCCGGCGGGAACCCCTGATCTGCGGCCTCCTGATACAGCTCCACCGCCCGGGCCTTGTCCTCCTCCACGCCCACACCCGACTCATAGCACAGCCCCAGTGTACAGGCTCCGTCGGGGTAGCCCTGGTCGTAGGCGGCCCGGTAGAGCTCCAGGGCCTTGTCCACGTCCTTCTCCACGCCGTAGCCGTTCTCAAAGCACTCCCCCATCAGCACCTGGGCCCGGGGGTAGCCCTGCTGGGCCGCCTTGGCGAAGAGCTCCGCCGCCGCGTCGTTGTTCTCCTCAAAGTAGATGCCCTGGTAGTAGAAGTAGCCCAGGTTGCACTGGGCGGGGGCGTAGTCCTGGTCGGCCCCCTCCTGGTAGAGCTCGGCGGCCCGGCCCTTATCCATCTCCACCCCGTGGCCCAGCTCGTAGCACAGGCCCAGCTCGGTGATGGCGGGGGGATAGCCCTCCGCCGCCGCGGCTCCGAACAGCTCTGCCGCCCGGACCTCGTCCTTTTCCGTCCCCACGGCCCGGCTGTAGCACAGGCCCAGGTAGTACTGGGCGGCGATGCTGTCCCCCTCGGCGGCTTTGGAGAACCAGTACAGGGCCTTCTCCCCGTCCCTGGGGGCGCCGTCGTCCCCGTAGTAGTAGCTGCGGCCCAGCCGGTACTGGGCATCCAGGTCGCCGTCCTCGGCGGCAGCCTCCAGCGCCTTCAGGTCCTCCTGCTTTCTCTCGGCGATATCATTCAGGCTGCTCATCAGCTTGGGGTCGATATATATCATCATAGAGTCCTGGTCAAAAAATTCCGGATTCCTGCTCTGCTCGTTAGCCATAGCGATTCACTCCTTTTTCTATATATCGGCAGGGACCGCCGCCTCCGGCGGGCTGTCCCTGTTCAAACAACAGCGGGCCGGCAAGGGCGCCGGCCCCCAGGGAAAACATTCAGTTCAAAAAGTCCTTCAGCTTCTTGCTGCGGCTGGGGTGGCGCAGCTTTCTCAGGGCCTTGGCCTCAATCTGGCGGATGCGCTCCCGGGTGACGTTGAACTCCTTGCCCACCTCCTCCAGGGTGCGGGTGCGGCCGTCCTCAATGCCGAAGCGGAGCTTGAGCACCTTCTCCTCCCGGGGGGTGAGGGTGGACAGCACCTCCACCAGCTGCTCCTTCAGCAGGGTGAAGGAGGCGGCCTCGGCGGGCTCGGAGGCGTCCTCGTCCGGGATGAAATCCCCCAGGTGGGAGTCCTCCTCCTCGCCGATGGGGGTCTCCAGGGAGACGGGCTCCTGGGCGATTTTGAGAATCTCCCGCACCCGGTCGGCGGGCATGTTCATCTCCTCGGCGATCTCCTCCGCAGAGGGGTCGTGGCCCAGCTCCTGGAGCAGCTGCCGGGACACCCGGATCACCTTGTTGATGGTCTCCACCATGTGCACCGGAATGCGGATGGTGCGGGCCTGGTCGGCGATAGCCCGGGTGATGGCCTGGCGGATCCACCAGGTGGCGTAGGTAGAAAATTTGAAGCCCTTTACATAGTCGAACTTCTCCACCGCCTTGATAAGCCCCAGGTTGCCCTCCTGGATCAGGTCCAGAAACTGCATTCCCCGGCCCACATACCGCTTGGCGATGGACACCACCAGCCGCAGGTTGGCCTCCGCCAGCCGCTGACGAGCCCTCTCGCCCTTTTTAATGGTCTTTTCCAGCTCAACGCGCAGCTCCTCCGGAATCTCCTCCCCCATCTCCTTCAGCTCGTCCAGCTGCGCCTGGGCCTCGTTGCCGGCAGTCATGGCCTGGGCCAGCTCCACCTCCTCCTCGGAGGTGAGCAGGTTCACCTTGCCGATCTCCTTCAGATACATGCGCACCGGGTCGTCGGTGCCGAAGGTGTCGATGAGGGAGTTGGGGTCTACAATCTCCTCCTCGGCAATCTCCTCCATCTCCTCCGCCGGGGGCTCCGCCGTGTCGGCCAGCTCGGGCATATAGTCCTCTCCCACGGTGTCGATGCCCAGATTCTCCAGGGTGTCGTAGATCTTATCCATCTGGTCGGTGCCCAGTTCCATGTCCTCCAGCACGTCCAGCAGTTCAGAGGAGGAGAGCTTACCCTTCTTTTTTCCCCGCTCGATCAGCTCAGCCAGCTTATCCGCCCCGGGAATATCCCCTACCACCTTCATAATCTCGATCTTGCCAGCCTCCATGCGGGCCTGGATGTCGGGCTGCTTCTCCTTCTTCTCCAGAACGACCTCGCCGGTGGTGTTGTCTTTCTTTTTGGTGCTCATGTTTTCTCCTCCATATATGCTTTCTTCTGTTGATATTTTTTCTGTATGGCCAGCAGCAGGTCGTCCCCCTGCTCCCCCTCTCCCCGCAGCAGATGCTCGCTGCGGATCAGGGATATGTAGTCCTCAATGGCCTTTTGGCTGTTGGCCACCGACTCCGGCTGGGCGGCCACCTGGGCCAGATGGTCCATCTCCTCGCCGGTAAAGCTCCCCGCCAGAGCGGCCAGCTGGGTGGTCAGCCCGGCCGCCGCCCGGCCTCTCAGCAGATCAAAGGCCCTGCCCAGCAGCGTGGAGGAGAACTCCTCCCCCTTGATATCCCCCATCTGTCCCATCAGGCCGGGGTCCAGCATGAGCAGACGGAGCAGGCCCTCCTCCGCCCGGGCGGAGCGGAGGTTCTCATACCGCAGGCCCCGGGCCCTGGGCTGGAGCTGGCTGGCCGGGGTCAGGTCCCGGCGCGCCTGCTGCTTTCTCGCCTTGCGCAGCCGACCCTTCAGGGCCCGGTCCACCTCCAGCTTCATGGTCTCAGGGGACACCCCCGCCGTCTGGGCGGCGTGGCCGCCGTAGATCTCCCGCTCCACAGCGCTGTAGAGGGTGGACACCAGCTGGGCGGCCTCCTGAAGGAAGGCCACCTTCTGGCTGTCGTCGGTCAGATCGTATTTCTTCTGAATCTGAGCCAGGCGGTAATCCACCTGGTTCTCACTCTGGTCCAGCAGCCTGGCAAAGGCCTCCCGGCCGTAGGCCTTGATGAACTCGTCCGGGTCCTTGGCCCCGGTCACCCGGAGCACCTTCACCTTCAGCCCCGTCTTCTCCAGTATAGGGATGGCCCGCTGAGCGGCGGCCACCCCGGCCCCGTCGCCGTCATAGGCGATAATGGCCTCCTTAAAATATTTCGCCAGCAGCTGGCCGTGCTCCTCCGTCAGGGCAGTGCCCAGAGAGGCCACCGCGCTATCAAAGCCCGCCTGGTGGAGAGAGATGGTGTCCATATACCCCTCCGTCAGGATCACCCGCCCCGCCTTGGAGGTCTTGGCGATATTCAGGGCAAAGACATTCCGGCTCTTGTTGTACACCGGGGTGTCCGGGGAGTTGAGATATTTTGGCATAGAGTTGTCCATCACCCGGCCGCCGAAGCCAATCACATTCCCCCGCACGTCGATGATGGGAAATATCACCCGGTTGCGGAAGCGGTCGTAGATGCGGCCTTCCTTGCTGCTGACGGCCAGGCCGGCATCCAGCAGATCCCGCTTGTCATAGCCCTGGCCGGCCAGCTCCGTGATGAGCCCGTCCCAGCGGTTGGGGGCGAAGCCCAGGCCGAAATTGGTCAGGGTTCGCCTGGACAGACCCCGTTTTTGAAGATAGGCCAGCCCCTCCGCCCCCTCCGGGCCGTGAAGCCAGCGGTGGAAGGTCCGGGCGGCCTGCCTGTTGATTTCCAGAATCCTGTCCCGGCGCTCCCGGGCTCCCGGGGCGGTGCCGAACTCGGGCATCTGCATCCCCGCCCGCTGGGCCAGCACGGCCACCGCGTCCATAAAGGGCAGATTTTCCAGCTCCATCACATAGTTGATGGCGCCGCCCCCCTTGCCGCAGCCGAAGCACTTGTACATCTGCCGGTCGGGCACCACATGGAAGGAGGGGGTCTTTTCACTGTGGAAGGGACAGCAGCCCCAGTAGCTGTTTCCCTTTTTCGTCAGACGCACCGATTCGGACACCAGGTCCACAATATCGGTCCGTGCCAGCAGCTCGTCCAAAAATCGATCTGGCAGGGGCAAAGGCTTTCCCTCCTATTTGTATCCGTTTTGTGGGCAAATTATCCCAATCACAGCACCGTCCACCCCTTTGGGATAAACAGCTCCTGAAAGCGGTCCACCGCGAAGGGGTCGGTCATGCCGGCGATATAGTCGCACACTGCCCGGTCCACTCCCTCCTCCGCCCGGATGGACTGGAAGTCGTCAGGCAGCTCGTCCGGATGGGCGCGGTAGTACTCAAACAGGCTGCGGAGCATGTCCTGGGCCTTGCCCTCCTCCCCCTTGGCCATGGGGTTGGTGTACACACTGTCAAACATAAAGTCCTTCAGGGTAAGCATGGCCTCCTCCACCTGCGGGGACTGACGGATGCTCTCCTGTCCCTGACTGGCCCGAATGGCATCGGTCACCAGGGTGTTGACACGCTCGCTGTGGGTAAAGCCCAGCATGCGGGAGACATCCAGTGGAATGTCCATAGGGTAGATGATGCCGCCCCGAAGGGCGTCCTCAATGTCGTGATTGATGTAGGCGATGTGGTCGGCCAGCCGGACCAGCTGGCCCTCCAGGGTGGCGGCGGGGGTCCCCCTGGTGTGGCAGCAGATGCCGTTGCGCACCTCCCAGGTCAGGTTCAACCCCTGTCCCCCCTTCTCCAGCCTCTCCACCACCCGCACCGACTGCCGGTAATGGGCAAAGCCGCCCGGCATGACCTCGTCCAGCAGCCGCTCCCCCGCATGGCCAAAGGGGGTGTGGCCCAGGTCGTGGCCCAGGGCGATGGCCTCGGTCAGGTCCTCGTTGAGGAACAGGGCCCTGGCCATGGTGCGGGCGATTCGGGAGACCTCCAGGGTGTGGGTCATCCGGGTGCGGTAGTGGTCACCCTCGGGCTGGAGAAACACCTGTGTCTTATGCTTCAGGCGCCGGAAGGCCTTGGAGTAGACAATTCGGTCGGTGTCCCGCTGAAAGGCGGTGCGAATCTCACACTCCTCCTCCGGCCGGGCCCGGCCCCGGCTCCGGGCGGACCTGCAGGCCAGGGGGGACAGCACAGCCTCCTCCCGCTCCTGGAGCTGTTCCCGCAGCGTCATAGGCAGACCCTCCCTCTCCCAGATTTTCGCTATGATTACTTATACGAAATAACTTCCCGGTTTCCTCTTTTCCATCGGATTTTTTTCAAAACTTTTTCAATTGCTTGCCGGGCCGGCGGTTCCCCGGATGCAAAAACCGGCGCGTCTTACGACGCGCCGGTTTAATGCGGTAAGTTCCGGGAAAATCAGCCGCCAAACACCTTAATCATGAAACCGGCCGCGCAGGCAGAACCGATCACGCCGGCCACGTTGGGACCCATGGCGTGCATGAGCAGGAAGTTAGAGGGGTTCTCCTTCTGGCCCACGTTCTGAGCCACACGGGCGGCCATAGGCACGGCGGACACGCCGGCGGAGCCAATCAGCGGATTGACCTTGCCGCCGGTGACCGCATACATCACGTTGCCCAGGATCAGGCCACCGGCAGTGGACAGCAGGAAAGCAGTCAGGCCCAGGACAATAATGAACAGGGTCTCGCCCTTCAGGAACTGATCCGCGCTGGCCTTAAAGCCCACAGACAGACCCAGAGGGATCGTAACGATGTTGATGAGGGCATTCTGAGCGGTATCAGACAGACGCTCGGTGACGCCGCTCTCACGGAACAGGTTACCCAGCATGAGCATACCGATCAGCGGGGCGGTGTCCGGAATCAGCAGCACCACGAAGATGGTTACAGCGATGGGGAAAATGATCTTCTCCGCCTTGGACACGGTGCGCAGCTGGCTCATCTTGACCTGGCGGGCCTCCTTGGTGGTGAGGGCCTTCATCAGAGGGGGCTGAATCATGGGGATCAGCGCCATGTAGGAGTAGGCCGCAATGGCGATGGCGGGCAGCAGCTCCACAGCCAGCTTGGAGGCCGTCAAAATTGCTGTCGGTCCGTCAGCGCCTCCGATCACGCCGATAGCCGCCGCATCAGCGGGGGTAAAGGTGATGATAGGGATAAAGGGCAACATGCCGTTCAGGGCGCTGGTGATGGGGCCCACACACAGGGCCATCAGGAAGGCGGCGAAGATGCCCAGCTGAGCGGCAGCGCCCAGCAGCAGGGAGGTGGGGTTGGCCAACAAGGGACCGAAGTCGGTCATTGCGCCGATGCCCATAAAGATAATCGACGGATAGATAGCGTACTGAACGCCCTGATAGAGCACCCACATGAAGCCAACGGTACCACTGTGGGTAGCGGCGTCATAGACAGGCTCAGCAAACAGGCCGGTGATGGGCAGGTTGGCCAGCAGCACACCAAAGCCGATGGGGACCATCAGCAGAGGCTCATAGCCCTTGCCGATACCCATGTACAGCAGCACACAGGCGATGAACAGCATGATAATGGTCTTGACATCCAGAGCGGCAAAGCCGGAGCCGGACGCGATGGCAGTGATTACACGAGTGAAAAATTCCATACTTTACCCCTCCTTTCAACCGATGGTGACCAGCAGGTCATCGGTATTCACGGCGGTGCCCACGGAGGCGGACACAGCCTTGACGGTGCCGGCCACGGGGGCGGACACCTCAATCTCCATCTTCATGGCCTCCAGAACCACCAGCACGTCGCCGACGATGTGGCCCACGAGAGCCGCATGATCCGGGTGGACGC
>CATNCS010000046.1 GCA_950097245.1 uncultured Oscillospiraceae bacterium
ACCACATTCTCCCCGTTTTCCAGGAAGCGCATGGTGGCCAACTCATCGATTTGGCGTTTATCGATGGAGGGCTGGAAAGAGAAATCGAAGTCGTCCAGGGTCTTCTTGATGGGGAAGCCGGACATCTGAATTTGCTTCTCATAGGCCCGTCTCCGCTTGGATTTGGCTTCTTCTGAGAAAATGTGATCCAAAACCTCCACAATGTTGAGCTTGTCCGCCACGGCCCGTTCCAGGTAATTGTCCAGAATCTCCAAGGTGTTTTTCATCTTAAGGCTTTCCAGGTTTTCCCGCAGCCTGTCCATAGTAAATTCAGTCATACAGCACCTCGTCATATCTGGATAAATCGGAGGGCTTCAAGGGAAAATCTATCACTTTGCCCTGTTCCAGCAGAACATTTTCCGCATCTATTGTCTGTTTCAGCGTAAGCCTTCTATAATGCTGAGGATTGACAACCATGTCCTTCCTTTGGTACGATATTCGGTGCAGAGCGATCTGCTTCCCCTCGTAATACGCAGCAAGCATACTGTCGAGGGCCACGACTGCCACATCTTTGCCGACGTACTCCGCTGGCACGGAGTACTGATTCCCGGCGTAGGAGATGAGGCAGTCTTTTTGTACTCGCCTCAGGTTGATTTTGTCGATGATATACTCGCGGGAGAGAGGGCTCAGTCCCTCTTTTTTCAACCTCTCAAAGGGAATTTCGTTGGTGGTGGCGTGGACTTTCCCATTGACCTTATTGCACCAGGCCAGGGCCTGTCCGTTCAAGTCCGCCAGACTGTTGTACTTGATCCCCACCATAAAATTATCTCTGACAAACTGCACCGTCCGCTCTACTTTCCCCTTCGTCTGACCCCGATATGGCCGGCACAGAATTGGCTTGAACCCATAGAATCCCGCAAAGTCCTCAAACTGCCGGTTTAGCGTGGAGTCCTCCTGCTTCAAAAGCCGCTTGATGACTACCTGCTTCATATTGTCATACAGAATCTCCTCCGGGTAGCCTCCGAAATACCGAAACGCGTTCTGATGGCACCGTATCAACGTGTTTGTGCTCATATCTGTGACAAATTCGATATACCGCATCCGCGAATATCCCAGAATCATGAGAAAACAGTACAGTTTTTTCCACTTCCCATCCTCGTACACCAGGTGATCCTCGAAGAATCCCCAGTCCATCTGCCCTTGCTTTCCCGGCATCGTCTCAAACCGCACTGTTGCTTTCTCATTCAAGTCCATCTTCCGGCTGCTCACATACGCCTTGACGATGCTGTAGCCTCCGTCGAATCCCATTTCCCGCAGCTTCTCCAGGATCCGCAGCGCCGAATACGGCGCTTCCTCCAGCCACTCGTCCACGATCTGCTTGTACGGATCCATCTTTGTTGGCTTCGGTTCGCTCAATGTGTACTCCGGCTTCTGCGGCGATTCCGCGTACCGCTTTGCCGTCCGCGGGTCCATGTGGTACTTCCGTCCCAGCTCCACATAGCTCAGCCCTTTCTGTCTGTCGCTTCGGATATCCATCCACTGTGCTCCTTTCATTTTCTGACTCCCTTTCCGGGCTCTTTTTCGCCCTATTGGGAGTCTATCTTTTTTTCGCCTCCTCCGCCACAAAACTACATTTTTTCCTCGGCGTTTTTTTACATTTTATCACTGGCGCTGACAGTCGGTCAGGAGAAAAAGAAGGTCGCCGGGAGATTGCAGCTCCACAGCGACCAAGGCTTCCAGTACACCTCACAAGCATACTTCAACCTGACTAAAGAATACGGCATTACACCTTCTATGTCAAGACGAGGCAACTGTTACGATAACGCTATGGCGGAAAATTTCTTTTCTATCCTTAAAGCTGAATGTATCTACCGCCAAAAAATCAAGACTTTCCAGCAGGCTAACCAACTCATTGACGATTTCATTTATTTCTACAATCATGAGCGCATCCAGTTAAAAACTGGAGTGGCGCCGCTCGAACGACGCCACTCCGCTTAAACTCGTTTTTCCTACTCAGGGGCTCTTTTGTGCTGTCCGCACAACTTGGAGCTGTTCACTTCAGGGGCGCTCTTTTCATGTTCAAGGGGACAGATCCATCTTTCTTCTCAGCAGGGACAGAGGCGGCCACCGTCAAGGACTGGGACCGGACATCCGAGCCCACCAGCTCCGCCCGTCTGGTCACAGGCGGATGTCATAGCCATATCTGAGTTATGCCTCGTACAGCGTGCCTCGTTCTCCCCAGAGCGCAGATAACATATCCTGTTCCTTGTCTATGTCGGTCACTATTTTATAAGCAGGCTTCCCCCGGATACAGGCTCCAAAGAAGTAGATTTGTCCGCACTTTGTACATCTTATATAGTGTTTTACGGTATAGTGCTCCTCCTTGTCCAAAACACCCTCTATCTCACTGAGCAGGCAATCTCCCGCATATAATTGCACCCGTCCATACTTTTCCATAACCTTTACCATTTCCAAGATAGGAGAATAGTTCATACGGTTATCGGGTGCGCTTTGAAAAGCCGCTTTCAAAATACTGCAATTGTTGCACATACCCATCCTCCTCCACGGTCAAGGAGATAAGTCCGCCCTCCGTCTCAGCAGGGACAGGGGCGGCGCCTGCCGGGGCAGCTTCATACGGAAGACCATCTGGGGATGGCGGACCTCCTCCAGGGGCAGGCCGTCCCCGTCCCACAGGGCGTCCACCGTCAGGGCCTGGGGCCGGACATCCGGGCCCACCAGCTCCAATGTATCGCCCACGGCGAACTTGTTGTTCAGGGTGAGGACGGCGTTCCCCTCCCCGTCGCAGGACTGCACCTTGGCCACAATCTGCCAGTCCCGGACATACCGGGCGTCGGCGGTGAACTGGCCCGGCTGGCCGTAGAAGAAGCCGGTGGAGTAGTGCCGGTGGCTGATGTGCTCCACCTCGTCCCGCCACACCGGGTCCAGGGGGACCCCCGCCGCCGCCGCATCGATGGCGTGGCGGTAGGCCCCGGTGACGATGGCTGCGTAGTAGGCCGACTTGGCCCGTCCCTCCAGCTTGACCGAGTCCACCCCGGCCTCCATCAGGTCGGCCACATGGTCGATCATGCACATGTCCCTGGAGTTCATAATGTAGGTCTCCCCGTTCTCCTCGTAGACGGGGAAGTACTCCCCGGGCCGCTTCTCCTCCATCAGGGCGTACTGGTAGCGGCAGGGCTGAGCACAGGCCCCCCGGTTGGAGTCCCGGCCCGTCATGTAGTTGGACAGCAGGCACCGCCCGGAGTAGCTGACGCACATGGCTCCATGGGCGAAGACCTCAATCTCCAGCCCGGGGGGCGTCTTTGCGCGGATTTCTTTTATCTCCTCCAGGGAGAGCTCCCGGGCCAGGATGACCCGGCTGGCCCCCAGCTCGTGCCAGGCCCGGGCGGACTGGTAGTTGACGATGCTGGCCTGGGTGGAGATGTGGCACTGGACGTGGGGGGCATATTTTTTTGCCAGGGCCAGAACACCCACGTCGGCAAGGATCACCGCGTCCACCCTCAGCTCCTCCAGGTATGCCAGCCACTCCGGAAGCCGGGAGACCTCATCGTTCCGGGGCATGGTGTTGCAGGTGACGTGGACCCGCACCCCATGGGTCCGGCACAGCTCCACCGCCCTTTTCAGCTCCTCCGGCGAGAAGTTGCCGGCGAAGGAGCGCATCCCAAAGGTGTTCCCCGCCAGATAGACGGCGTCCGCCCCGTAGGCCACCGCCATCTCCAGCCGCTCCATATCCCCCGCCGGGGCGAGAAGCTCGATCTTATTCATGGCCGCCTCCTCTGTCTTTGAATCGGATGTGCAGGGGGCGGCCTCAGAGCCGCCCCGCAGAAACAGGAATGGGTAAAAAAGGGGCGGCGCAGAGGCCGCCCCCTGCATGAGCGTTCAGGATGCCTTGTACCGGTCCTGACTGCCGATAAACTTTTGCAGCTGGTCGTAGGTGCGGAAGAAGTGGTGGGTATTGTCGTCCCCCAGGGCGTAGTAGAAATCCTTGATGTCCGAGGGATTCATGGCGGCGATGATGGACTCCATGCCCGGATTGGCGATGGGGGTGGGAGGCAGCCCCTTGTACAGATAGGTGTTGTAGGGGGAGTCGATGGACTTGTCCGCCTCGGTGGGCTCCTTGCCGCCGTTGATATACACCAGGGTGGCGTCGATCTGGAGGTAGCCCTGGGTGCCGGCGTCCGGGTTATTCAGGCGGTTGTAGATGACGGCGGCAATGTCAGTGCGGTCCTCGCCGGTGGTCTCCCGTTCGATGAGGGAGGCGATGGTGAGAATTTCACGCAGGGTGTAATTGCTCTCGGCCACCTTCTGCCGGAAGTCGTCCTTCACCTGGCTGTCGAAATGGACCAGCAGCTTGTTAATGGCAAAGATGGGGTCGTGGTTGACATAGAAGTCATAAGTGGCGGGCATGAGATAGCCCTCCAGCCGCCTGTAGTCTCCCAGGGGAATCTCCTGGAGGAAGGAAAAGGCGTAGTCGTGGCTGGCGGCAGTCTCCCGCAGCTTCTCCACCGTGGACACCCCCTTCTCCTCCAGAAGGGAGAATATCTGGTCGATATTGTAGCCCTCCGGGATGGTCACCGTCACCGACGACCGGTTGGAGGAGTTGGCGCTCATGCCGGCCAGCAGCGCCCGGTAGTCCATGTCGGTGTTCAGGGTGTAGCTGCCGGCAATGATGCTGTCCTTTTTGTGGGTGATGGAGGCGAAGAGCTTAAAGAGGAATTTATACTCGATCATCCCCTCCTCCTCAAGGCGGTCCGCCACACTGTCGAAGTCCTCGTTTTCCGTAATTGTAAAGGTGATGGACTTCTCCGGCTTGTTCAGGGCCAGCACATCTCCGGCGGCGGTCCAGCCGATACAGGCCAGCAGAATGGAGCTGCCGATGACTGCCGCCACATACAGCAGCACCAGGGCTGCGGTGCGGCCGGCAGACCGGCGTTTCTTCTTGGGACGGCGGGAAGCCTCGTGCTCCCCCGGCCGGCTGTGGGAACTCCCGTCCCGCCTGGGCGGGGCGTAGGGGTCCCGCTCCCCGGAACGGCGTTCTACCCGCCGGTCCCTGGGATCGTAATAGCTATCCTGAGACATAGGGTCAGCTCCTAACAAATTTTTTCTGTCACCAGGGACAAGAGGGGGCCATAGAATGGTACAGAACGCGGGGACAGCGTCCCGGCGGGAATTTAAGAGAGGTGAAACATCATGTTCTGTGGGAACAACGGTTGGGGCGGCAACAGCGCGCTGTGGATCATCATTCTGATTATCATCCTGTTTGGCTGGGGCGGCAGCGGCTGCGGCAACGGCTGTGGCTGCGGCAACAACTGCGGCTGCAACAACAACGACTGCGGCTGCGGCTGCGACAACGACTGCGGCTGCTGAGCGCACCTACACAGCGGAAGAGGCGGGGGAGTGATCTCCCGCTTTTTTCCTGTGTTCCCCGGGGACAGGCCGTCAGTAACAGATAGACTCCAGCACCTTGTCCGCCGCCGCCCGGTCCCGAAGGACCTCAATCAGCTCTGCGGCGAAGTCAATGGCGTCCCCGGCGGCCCGGCCGGTGATGACCTTACCGTCCCGCACCACGCCCCGGTCCATTTTCGCCTGAGCGCCGGTGAGCCCCTCCTCCATGCCGGGGTAGCAGACCGCCTGTTTCCCCTCCAGCAGGCCCCAGCGGCCCAGCAGGGTGGGGGCGGCGCAGATGGCGGCCACCCAGAGGTCCTTCTCCACCGCCGCCCGAACCAGCTGCTCCACCCTGGGGTCCTTGCCCAGATTCTTGTAGCCCGGCCCGCCGCCGGGCAGGACGACCATGTCCGCCCGGGACAGGTCCACGTCCTCCAGGGCAATGTCAGCGGTGACGGTGACGCCGTGGCTGCCGGGGACGGGCTCCCCGGTAATGGACACGGTAGCCGTCTCAATATTCGCCCGGCGCAGCAGATCGACGGGGGCCAGGGCCTCGATCTCCTCAAAGCCGGGGGCTAACAGAATGTATACCATGGTTTTTCCTCCTAATCTATCTTGTGGGGCCCGACCACCCGGGCGGGCCAATTGATCTGTAATGACCCGCCGAGGTCGCCGGGTCTCACCACAGCTCCCTTAAAGAGGGAGCCTATTTTCTCATCCGCTTCCCCGCCGCCTTCACCAGCACCAGGGGGAGCTTGGCCATGCGGCCCGCCCGCTTAGGCTCCTTCTTCAGGCGGTAGGCCCACTCCAGGCCCAGCTTCTGCCAGGATTCGGGGGCCCGCTCCACCTTTCCGGCGAAGACATCCAGCGCCCCGCCCAGGCCGATGGCCAGCCGGGCGCCGGTGTGCTTGCCCCACCGGGCCATCCACTTCTCCTGCTTGGGGGCCCCCAGGCAGACAAAGAGCAGGTCGGGCCGGGCGGCGGCCACCTTGAGGAGGACCGCCTCTTCGTCCTTGAAGTAGCCGTCCTGGGTGCCGCACAGGGTGATGTTGGGATACTGCTCCACAATGCGCCGGCCGGCCTCCTCGGCCACGCCGGGCTTGGCCCCCAGCAGATAGAGCCGCCCACCCCGCTGGTTGAGGCAGGACAGCATGTCCGCCGCAAACTCGATGCCGGGCACCCGGCCCTTCAGGGGGGTGCCCTGAATTTTGGCGGAGTAGACCACCCCGATGCCGTCGGCCAGCACCAGGTCGGCCCCGTTGAGCACCTGGAGAAACTCCCGGTCCTTCTCCGCCGCCAGGATAAACTCCGGGTTGGGGGTAACCACGTAGTGGAACTTGTCCTCACCCAGGAGGGCGGCCCCCGCCCGGGCGGCCTCCTCCCGGGTGAGGTCATCAAAACTGACGCCTAAAACCTCTTTTTTCAATCGTACCTCCATTATGCGCCCAAGGCGCGTCCTCCTCCGCCGCTGCTCTGTCCGTCAGGATTGATGATTCCCCGGCAGGCAGTCGCTCAAACAGGGGCGGATACACTTTTCCTTATACTTCCTGCTATTCTACCATGTCCTGAACAAAAAGTCTATGAAAATTCCGTGAAGTATTTTTTAAGATAGCGGGAGAAATTGTGATTTTTGTAACCATACTGTAACTTGACCTGAATCCACCACAAGTGTAGTATAATTATCAACTACATTTGAAGTGGATGTGATCTTATGAAACGACTGCCCGACACCGAGCTGGAAGTCATGAAGGCCCTCTGGGCCACCGGACCGGACACCCCCCGCGCCCTGCTGGAGGAGCGGCTGGCCGACTTCGGCTGGGCCGCCAATACCATCAACACCTATCTGTCCCGCCTGGCGGACAAGGGCTTTGTGGCCGTCCGCCGGGAGGGCAAGAGCAACCTGTACACCCCTCTGGTGGACCAGGAGGCCTATCAGGCCTTCGACAGCCGGGCGGTGCTGGACCGGCTGTACGGCTCCCCACGGAACTTTGTGGCCGCCCTGGCCCGGGAGGGGATGCGCCGGGGTGAGCTGGAGGAGCTCCAGGCCCTGCTGGACCAGCTGAACGGAGGGCAGGCGAAATGAATCAGATTCTCCTCACCCTGGGCGCCCTCACCCTGGGGGGCTCCGCCGCCATCCTCCTGTTGGCCTGGATGGGCAGTTCCACCCGGGGCCGTTACGGCGCAAAATGGCGGTGCTGGGCCTGGCTGCTGCTGTGCCTGCGCCTGGCCGTCCCTCTGCCCCTGATCTTTCGCGGGGAGGCCCGGGCCCCCATCCACGTGGACGTCCCCAATCCCCCCGCTGTCACCCAGCCCGCCGCCGGCTCCAACGCCCCCCACGCACCCGATTCGCCCGGCGCAGAGGACACCCCTTCCCCCTCCGGCCCCCAGGGGGGCGCGCTGTCCCCTGTCAATCCAGGGACAAGCGCCGCCCCTCCCCAGTCGGAGAAGACGCGGCCCTTCAACCTCCCCCTGACTCTGCTGGCGGTGTGGCTGACAGGGGCGGCAGTTATGCTGGTCTGGAATATTATCGCCCACATCCGATTCTTGTCCTATCTGCACAGGTGGTCCGCGCCGGTGAACGACTGGGATGCGGTGGCCGCCTTCAACCACCTGGGGGACCAGCTGGAGCTCCACCGGCGGCCCCGGCTGCTGGTGTGTCAGGGGCTGAAGGTGCCCATGCTGGCCGGGGCGCTCCGTCCCGCCATTCTCTTCCCCCAGGGGAAGATTACCGGGGAGGAGCTGGCCTTCTCCCTGCTCCATGAGCTCACCCACTTCCGCCGGGGGGATATCTGGCTGAAAACACTGGCCATGTGGGTCAATGTCCTGTACTGGTTTAACCCTCTGATGTGGTATATGCTCCGCCTGGTGGAGCGGGACACCGAGCTGGCCTGCGACGAGGACGCCCTGCGCCGGCTGTCCCCCCAGGACTACTCCGGCTACGGCCAGACCATTTTGGCCGCTGTGGCCAGATTACAAAATAGAAAGGAAAACACCCATGAAGAATAAAATGCCCCGCACCCCCTTCTCCACACCCCTGTCCAGCTCGGCCAAAGAGGTGGAGCTGCGGCTGAAAAATATCTTCTCCGGGCCCAAAAAGCGGCCCCCGCTCCCCTTTTTGATTTTGATGTTCTCCGTGTGCATTTTCTGCGGCAACCTGGTGTCCTGTCAGATAAAGGAGTCGGAGCCGCCGACCCCAGACGCGTCCGTTGATTTGTCCCAAATGCCGGACATCTCCCCCATCTATACCACGGGAGAGAACTGCGATGTGCTGATTGAGGGTCTAGAGGGTGCCTATGTGGAGTGGAACCGGGACAATTCCCCCTCCGGAGGCTTCCTCTACTTCGCCCATGACCCCGGTTTCTGCTGTCCCAACCTGGCGGGCAGAACGGCGGAGGGCAGCGCCCTATGGAAGGACAGGGAAAACCAGGTCATATCGGTCACCATCAGCATCAACGATGACCGGCTGGAGGACGGCACCATTGACGGCTATTACCTCCATTTTGTGGTGGACCTGGGCAAAGAAACGGTAGCAGAGTCGGCCTTTGAAGCGGAGCTTGACGAGGCTTTGGAGCTGTCCGAGGAGGAAATGCTCTACGCGGGCCAGGTGCTGGCCCGGCTGATGGAGGGGGCGGAGCAATGCGCAACCGCCTTTACAGCGTTTGATTCAAACGGAGACGGTATCTTGCAGATCGACGAGTTTCCGATCCCCACGCTGGATATCTTCCTGGGCTCGGTCACGCTTCGCGAACCCCCCGTTGATTCTGACATCCACTATCAAAATGTCTATCGGGCCATGGCACAAAAGGTCGTTGAGGATGTAATTGAACTGGAGCCTAATGATCCAATGCTGGTGCTGCCCGCTATGGATGTTTTGGGATGGTATGAAGATGAAAACGGGAACGACAACTACGTTGTGATATTACGCCGTTACTTTTACTATGACATAGGGAACGATCCGGAAAAATTGCCTGATTTAGATGTAACCGAAGTAAAGAGCGGAGCAGCGGAAAACCTTGCCCTGATTACGATGGGAAGGGACGGACAACTAATTGAACTGCAAGAAACACTGGACGGAGCAGACAATACGGAGCAGATTCGTGACTTTTGCGGTCCGCTGGACGATTTGGCGCAAAAACTGATTGAAGAAGAATCTTTTCCCATCGCAGAGCAGCCGTACTTTTTGATAATGCCGCAAGATAAAGAATTACTGACATGTTATATCAATTACTTTTTCTCAGATAAGATTTGCTGAACATCGCAAGGAGAGTAAACAAGATGAATGATAAAATGCCCCATACCCCCTTCTCCACCCCCCTGTCCGGGTCGGCAAAGGAGATCGAGCTGCGTATCCGCAATATCATGTCCGGGCCCAAGAAGCGCCCTCCGCTGCCCTTTTTGATTCTGGTATTCTTCATCTGCATTTTCTGCGGCAATATTGTGTCCTGCCAGATGGCGGAGCCGGACGCACCCGCGCTCCCCAACATTTCTGCCAGTCTTCCTGAGATACCGGACATCTCCCTCCCCGACCCGCCGAAGCAGAAGCCGGAGGCGAAGGTCTGGGAGTACCAAGCGGTGCTGGGAGATCTGGAAGATGTCGACCTGGACGGCGACGGCCTGCCGGATACCGTCACGGTCGCCACCCGGCTTGATCCCCAGAGCGAGGCCGGAACCTATGACACACTCACCGTCACAGCGGTTCTGGGCAGCGGCGCGGAGCTGGAGTACCATGAGACCGGGGAGCCCGGATGGTGCTTCATCAACATCATATATGCCCACCGCATCACCAACCCGGACCGGGATTCCCTGGTCCTGGAGCTGGGAGCTTTCGGCAGCAATTACGACGCCGCGGAGACGATTGTTTTAGAGCTTGTCGACGGCAAGCTGACCGAGCGTTACCGAACCGAGAACAGCTCCACCATATCCGGCGTTTACAGCACAGGCGGGGAGGATTCCCCCCTCCTCGACCTCCGCATCCCCGTCCTGGTGGACAAGTGGCACGCCCCGGAGTATCACACCCTGAGCTGGAACGGGACCGGCTGGGACGAGACACCGGACGGCTACTTTACCGACGCCGAGACAGTCACCGTCACCGGCGGGCGGGTGCTGACCCTGGCGCTGCGGGGCCGGTACACCGGTGAAGAATTCGGCCCCCGCCTGATCTACGACCAGATTCAGGTGTTCGACGGGGATATGATGTTCAACCCGAATATGCTGCTCCAGACCATCCTTCCGGAGGACGTCCCGGGGGACGACCGCTTCCCGGATCAGATTTTCTCGGCCGACGGCTCCGCCTGCGTCTGGATTCAGGACATCAACTTCGACGGCGCGGAGGACTTCGCCGTCCTCTGCGACAGCACCAGAAATCAGGGCTGCCGCTGGTTCCGCTGGAACGAGGGGCAGGGACAGTTTGAATACGCCTTCTCCCTGGCCGGGGAGGTGGAGCTGGTCCCCGAGGGGCAACGGCTCATTGAGGCGTGCTGGACGGAGGACTGGGAGGACAAGCTTTATAACATCTACAGCTTCAACAACCGGGGCTGGCTCATTTTGGAGAGCACCTGGGACACGATGGTCGAGGCGCAGAACGCATGTCAGGAGGATTTTTAGCGATGTTTGAAGAAATGCCCCGCACCCCCTTCTCCACCCCCCTGTCCGGGTCGGTGAAGGAGACCGAGATACGCATCCGCAATATCATGTCCGGGCCCAAAAAGCGGCCCCCGCTGCCTTTTTTGATCCTGGTGTTCTCCCTGTGTATCTTCTGCGGCAATATTGTGTCCTGCCAGATGGCGGAGACGGAACAGACCGCCCCTGACATCTCCCAACCGGACAGTTCCTCCTCTGTTCAGCCTGACGGCCCGGCCCAAGCCTCAAATCCCGGCCTGTCCCGCACCCCCGACTGGAACCGCAACGGCATCCCGGAGTCCTTTGTCCTGGTGGAGGAGGCCGATGGCGACCTGATCCTGGAGGTGTGGGAAGACGGCCAGCGCCTCTGCCAGATACCGGAGCAGTGGAGCTACCCCGGCTCTCAGTTCCTGTGTACCCTGGACGGGGTGGACTATATTCTGAAGTACAGCGTGGACGCGTGGCAGGGGGTCTACCGCCTGGACTACAGCCTGGAGACCTGGAAGGACGGCTTTACCGAAAACGCCCGGTGGAACAGCCTTTCCTTCGACCTGAATTTCGGCTCCCCCAATCACAGGGGCTTTGACCCGGAGGCCATCGCCGCCTTTGTGGACGAGCTCAACGAGCTTCTGGCCCACAGCGAGCTGCTGGTCAGCACCGACCCCGGCCTGCCCCGGACCGGGCGGGAGGACCTGAGCCGCCTGATGGGGGCAGGCTTCACCCAAAACCCGGACAGGTCCCTGCTGGAAAACCTGCGGGACTTTAAAGCGGCTATGCCCCCGGACTGGGAACCGCCGGCGGCGGCGGAACCCATGCTGCTCACCGACCAGCCTATAGAAATGACCTTCTCCAGCGGGGCAGGGGCCTGGCGGACCGTCATCACCCTCCACGGCGACGGCACCTTCACCGGCGACTACGAGGACGCCGACATGGGAGGCGGCGGCGGGGAGTACCCCGGGGGCGTCCGCTACGTCTGTCAATTCCACGGGCGGTTTGGGAACATCGTCCCGGCCAGCGACACCTCCTTCTACATGACGCTGGAGGAGCTGGTGCTGGACACAGGCTACCCCGTGGGGGTAGAGTGGACCGAGAACGGAGTATTATATGTGTCCAGCGCCCCGTACGGCTTTGACCCTCCGGAGGGCGGGATGCTGGAACCCGGCGCGGAGTTTATGTTCTACCTCCCGGGCGCCACCGGCCACGCGCCGGGGACGGACCTGTACGGCGCTTACGAGTTCTGGACCTGGTGGCCCAACCGGCACTATTTCCAGACCTCCTCCGACACCCTGGGCTGCTATGGCCTGCACAATCTCACGTCCGGATACGGATTTTTCTCTTGAACGCGCTTAAAGGGCCCCCTTCGCAAAGGGGGCTCCCGGCAAAGGGGGGTGGGGGTTTTCCAAAAAACGCGAGACTGCAAAAGAAAACCCTCCGTCATTTGCTTCGCAAATGCCACCTCCCTTTGCGAAGGGAGGCTTTACGAAAGGAGCTCCCCCTATGAACAAAAACATGCCCCGCACCCCCTTCTCCACCGGGCTGTCCGGGTCGGCAAAGGAGATCGAGTTGCGTATCCGCAATATCATGTCCGGACCCAAGAAGCGGCCCCCGCTGCCCTTTTTGGCTCTGGTATTCTTCATCTGTATCTTCTGCGGCAATATTGTGTCCTGCCGGGTTGTGGAGGAGACGCCTCCGGCGGGCCCGGACAGCTCCGCTGTCTCATCCTCCCGGAGCGCCCCGGATTCCCCGGCAGCCCGGGCAGTCCCTGTGGACCCGGAGAACCCGCCCCAGGGCGAGGAGGCGGAGTGGCTGCTCCAGGCGCTGTTCCAGGCCGCGGACCAGGAGGAGACCTTCCAGCACCCCACCGCCCGGCTGCTGGCCTCCGTCAATGGCGACGGCTGTGTCCTGGGGGCGGCCTTTGTGGAGGACCACCTGGAGAACTCCCTGATTTTGGGGGTGATGGACACGGAGACCCATGCGCTCACCGGCCCCATCTACCGGTACGCCATGAAAAACGCCGTCCCCAGTGTGGCAACCTTCCAGGACTACGACGGGAATGACTGCCTGCTCTACACCTTCAACGGCCAGCTGATGGGCCAGTACGGCGGGGAGGCCGGGGTGGTCCGCTTCAACGGGAGGGACTTCACCTGGCAGTGGCCTGTAGAAGGGGACGCCCGCTATCCGGAGGACGGCCTCCAGGCGGTCCGCGGGGCTCAGGAGTCCTACCAGGACTACTGGAACAGCCATCTGGCCGTCATGGCCCCCGGCGGGGTGGATATCTACACCGTCAACCCGGAGTTTGCGTGGGGCAAGGACGAACCCTGGTCCATGTGGCAGATAGACTCCGACGCGCTGTTTTACAGCGACCCCAGCGCCTCCGACGAGCTGCCCATGCCCATCTATTTCCAGTCTCTGCGCTGGCTGGTGGAGCACACCAACGACCCCGGCGGCTGGCAGATCGTCTCCCTGACCCTTGACGAGGCGCACTCCGACCCGGCAAACACGCTGGACTGCTACACCCTTCAGGCCAGAGAGACAATGGGGGACGGCGAGCTCTTCGCCGACCTGTTTTTCTCCTATGAGACGGAGCCCAGCCGACCCAGAGTCTATATGGAGCTGGACCACAGTGTGGTCTATGAATCCTACACCGCCTACAGCACGTCGCCCATCGACCGGGACGGTTCTCCCTCACCTGAGAAAGGAACATAAATATGAACGAAAAAATGCCCCGCACTCCCTTCTCCACCCCCCTGTCCGGGTCGGTGAAGGAGACCGAGATACGCATCCGCAATATCATGTCCGGGCCCAAGAAGCGGCCCCCGCTGCCCTTTTTGATTCTGATGTTCTCCATTTGTATTTTCTGCGGCAACATTGTGTCCTGCCAGATGGCCGAGGCAGAGACCCCCGACGGCGGTGCCTCCTCCGCGTCGGTCTCCGTGTCCCCGGACATCTCCCTCCCGGAGGATCCGTCGTGGACCCCGGTGGAACTGGACGCCGGGCTGATGAAATACGTCGGGCAGACCGGGGACTGGTTCTATGAGGAATATTTTCCAACGGAGCAGGAGATGGTCCTGCTGGAAAATCTCCCGGCGGAGGAGCTGCCCTGGGAGGCGGTAGAGGTATATTACGCCATGCGGCGGGACTACTGGCGGGACACTCTCCTGCCGGTGGCCTACGACGAGGGGGAGGATGTCACCGTCTACTTTGTAGTGAACCCGGACAGTATGCCCAACGTGGAGCCCCTGGTCAGTCCTATATTGTGGGGAGGAGACCTGGAACAGCAGCGGGGCATCGTCCTGCGTCACGGGGAGCGGACGGCCTATTTCCACCTCTACTGGGGCGGCAATGGGCACTTTGCCAGCAATCCCACGCTGCTGGCGGACGACCTGGACGGCGATGGCCAGCCTGAAGCGGCCCTGGTCCTGACTGACGGCTGGGGCACCGGGGTCCACACGGAAAGCCTGTACATCTTCGACCTGGATACCATGACCTACACCGTCCCGGACTTCTCCGACATCCCCCTGGAGATCACCGCCAGCCCCGGCGAGACCACTGCCCGTATGTCCAGCGGGGAGCGGGAGTGGGAGGTGGACCTGGGTAAACTGTATGAGCCTTTCAAGGGGGTTGCGCAGGTGGGCGATCAGGTGCGCTTTAAACAGGAAGACGACCGGCTTGTCTGCGACCTGGCCCTGGACTTCTCCTGCAGGACCCTGGAGTACCTGGCCAGCGCCCATTTTCCCGTGGTCTATGAGAACGGCGGGTACAAATTGGGCCCGGCCACGTGGATGGGCGACATCCTCTGACGATGAAAGGAGCACCCCATGAACAAAAAAATGCCCCGCACCCCCTTCTCCACCGGGCTGTCCAAGTCCGCCAGGGAGACCGAAATACGCATCCGCAACATCTTCTCCGGGCCCAAGAAGCGGCCCCCCTTCCTGCTGATGGTTCTGATCGCCGCGCTGATTCTGCTGTGCGGCAATCTGGTGGCCTTCCGCCCCCTGCCCGCCGAGCCCGTCCTCGTGATGGAGACGCAGTATTACGACGACCACGGCAACTATCTGGAGATTCCCGCCCTGGCCCTCCCCGCCGGGGAGGAGAACGAGGCGGTGGAGGCCATCAATGAGGCGCTGAACGGCCTGCGCAAGGAGTACGCCCCGCTGGACTCCTGGACGGGCGGGTCCGCCTGGGACAACAAATGCCTGTTCTACCCCTCCACCACCGACCGCTACCTGAATCTGCTGTTCTTTCAGGATTATTTCAAAACCGACCTGAACACCGGCCATGTGTTCTCCCTGGTCTATGACAAAAAGGAGGGGAGCGTGGTGTCCTCGGAGGACGCCCTGGCCCGGGCCGGGCTAAATGAGAAGGCCCTGCTGGACCAGGTAACGGAACAGTTGGAGCCGGAGATGAACCCGGAGGGCCAGGATTACCGGATTGCCCTCCACAACCTCACCCTGGAGGGCTTCCGCATCAAGGCGGATGGTCAGCCTGTATTCTACCTCACCGGGCGGGTGGACGACGTGGATGACGCGGTGATGGACGCTGTCAGCGGGGCGGACCAGCTCTACATCTGGGAGGACCGGGCCGTCACGGTCTACGACCAGTACGGCCTGTCCGTCCCTCTGGTCCCCGCCGACGAAACTGACAGGCTGGACCCGCCCCTGTGGAACCAGTGGTACTTCGCCGGCGGGTCGCCGGAAGGGGGATTTACCCAGCGCACCGAGCCCCTTGACACGCCACAGCTGTCTGACCCGGAGGTCTGCCTGTACCGGGACGGCTATCCCACTCCTATCGGCCTGGGCAGCTGGGTGGACGCCATGTTCCCGGACTTTGAGCCGGAGGTATCAATTTTTATGGAAGGTGACCCCATTTATCAGCCCGGGGACTACTGGGACAACTGGTCCGTAGACGGCGGCGGCGACGCGGGCGGGGTGTCCGCCCTGCGGTACTACAACGCTGCGGAGGGCAGCTATTCCTGCAAGCGCCTGGAAACAAGCCGCACCGATATGGTCACCCCCCAGGGCATCCGGGTGGGGGCCACCCGGGAAGAGGTGCTGGCCGCCTACCCCGGCCTGCTCTCCGACGAAAAGGACTGGAACTGGGCCTACCCGGACGACTACCTGTGGTATTGCGACAACGAAACAGGATTTGGCCCGCACCTGTACTTTTTCTTTGCCAACGACGTGGTTTACATGATTCAGATGGTCGACTTTTTCGACTGAAGCACTGGCGTTGTAGGGGCGCGCATTGCGCGCCTGCGGGCGGACAATGTCCGCCCCTACACATGAAACCGTCCCGGAGGGCTTTCCTCCGGGACGGAACTATTCAGGCTTTGAACACCCAAAACTTATTCATCAGGTAGTTGTAGAAGATGGTGACGCAGGCGGTGGGCAGCTTGGCCAGCAGGTTGGTCCAGCCCTCGGGCACCAGCGGGGCTATCACAGGCAGGGACAGGATGCGGATGCAGATGCCCAGGCTCACCGACGAGATGAGCACATATCCCACACTGGTGGCCAGATACCGCAGGGCCTCCCCCTTGGTAACCCGGTCCCGCTTCTCAAAGGTCCACAGCTTGTTCCACACAAAGGAGTGGACATTGGCAACCACATAGGCGATGGCGTTGGAGATGTAGGGCCCCGCCACAAGGGTCATTCCCAGCAGGGCCAGGGTGGGCCCCTCCCGGATTACCCACCGGTCCATCACGTAGAACACAGCAAAGTCCACCAGGGTGTTGAGCACCCCGATGAGGCCGAATTTCATAAACTTCTTCAGATCGAAGACCTGGATCAAATGGACAAGCTTTTCTCTCATGTTCCGCTCCTGACCAGTCCCTCCGCCGTCACCCGGCCCGCAGGGGAGCCGCTACCGGAAAAGAGGTCGTAATTGCCGTCCGCCCCCAGCCGGGCGGTAATTGCCCGGACAGTGGAGCTGTCCGGTTCGTAGAGGTAGAGGGCTGCGTACTCCTCCGCCCCAAAGGCCTGGGCGCCCACAGCGGCGGACAGCGGCCTCACATAGGGAAAATCTCCCCGTCCGCTGACGCACTGAAGGCCGCCGGTGAGGGCCCACCGGCTCTCGGTGATGCCGTGGATGTGCTCATGGTAGTAAAAATTCTGCTCCTCCAGATAGCTGGGCTCGACGCCCAGAATCAGGGCCTCCCCCGCGGCGGGCAGAGCCGCGCCGTTGTCCGTCCCGGCCAGGATGGCCGCCATCACGGCCTGGTCGATTTCATAGGTGGCTCTGTAGTCGTGGAGCTCGCTCACCGCCGCCACGCAGAACACCAGGGACAGCACCCCGCACAGCCCGGCGGAAACTGCGGCCCCGTTTTTCAGCCGGCCCAGCAGCCAGCCGGCCAGAGCGTCCGCCATCAGGGCCAGACCGCAGAAGGAGGCCACCGTCCCCCGCAGGGAGAACCAGGGGTTGTCCAGAACAAAGAAGATCGTCACCGGTGCCAGGGCCATGAGGAAGCCCACCACCAGGGCCAGAAGGACCTCCCGGCCCCGGGCGCGGTCCGGCCGCTCCCTCCGGACCAGCAGGAGCAGCCCTCCGCACAGGGCAAGGACCAGCAGCAGCCACAGCCAGTGTCCCTCGGTAAAGATCAGCCTCGCCCCCCGGAGGAAGCCCTTGCCGGCGGTATAGACGCCTCCCTTGACAAAGGCGGTCCACACCTGCCTCAGGGCCGGGAGAAATATCCAGTCCCGCCAGCCCGCCTGCCAGGGCAGCACCACGGCTGTCCGCCCGGCGTACAGGGCGCTGTCGGCAAAGGCGGAGGTAAAGGCGAAATAGATGCCCGCGTTGACAAAGGTGAGCAGAGCCCAGAGCGGACGGCGGCGGTTGTCCCGCAGCTCCAGCAGGGCCACCAGAAGCACTCCGGTGACAGACAGCACCAGCCCCTGCTCATAGAAGGACATGGAGGCCAGCTGGACAAGAAAATAAGCGGCCAGAAACCGGCGTCGGCCCGTGCCGCACCAGCATTGGAACAGCCTCATTGCCAGGGACACCAGCAACAGGCTGGGCACCACCCGGTTGGCGGCGGACAGCCAGTAGGTGCCCTCCAGCCCCAGAGGCAGCAGGGCGTACAGCACCAAAAAGAGCCAGCCCACAGGGAAGTATCTGCCCCACACCTGGCGGAACAGCACCGCTGAAGCGGCGTACAGTCCGGCGATGAGGGCGCAGCCCCCGATCAGCACCGGCCACAGCCGGCCCCAGAACAGGATATCCAGCACCCCGGCGGCGGGCCGGGCGGCCAGCATCCCCAGCCGCTGCATAAAGGCCCAGACATCCGGGTGGTAGGCGGTGTAGTTGTGCAGCTGGATGTAGTCATCCAGCTGGGGGAAGTAGGTCAGGCCGTAGCAGCAGAAGCGGACGAAAATCAGCCCGAAGATGATTAAAAAAGCGGCAGCAGCTCCCGGGGCCCGGCCGCTCCGGCGCTTCCGGCTCATGGTTTTTCTCTCCGGACAGCCCGGCGAATCCGGAACACGTCCCGAAACATTCGGGCGCTGTCCTTAACCACATTCACCTTGGAGGCCCGGAAGTTGATGACAGACACGGGAATCTGTTCCACCTTCAGCCCCAGCCTGTCCGCCCGCATGAGGACCTCGAAGTCGAAGGAGAAGCCGTCAGTGGTGCAGCGGGAGAAGATGGCCTGGGCGGACTCCCGCTGGTAGCCCTTGAGGCCGCACTGGGTGTCGTAGGGCAGGCCGGAGATCATATGGGACAGCAGACCGAAGCATTTGGACATCAGAATCCGCAGGGGGGGATAATTTTTATAGCCCTCACTCCCCATGCGCCGGGAGCCAATCACCAGGTCGGCCTCCCCGCTCCGGAACCGGTCCAGCATGACGGCAAGCACATCCACACCGTAGGCCAGGTCAGCGTCGGTACACAAGATAATATCTCCACCGGCGGCCAGCATCCCCGTCCGGACGGCACAGCCCTTTCCCCGGTTGGGGGTGTAGCCCTCCAGCCGCACATGGGGATCGCCGCAGTCCCGCACCAGCCGGCCCATTCCGTCAGTGCTGCCGTCGTCCACAATCAGCACCTCATAGTCCTCTGTCAGCTCCGCCAGCCGGACGGTTACGGTCCGAATGGTCTCCAGCACAATTTCGCTCTCATTATACGCGGGAATCACCAGCGATAGCTTCATCGGTACAGCCGCCTCCTGTTTTAATCCACAATTTCTCATTATCATATACTTACCCGGGAAGAATGTCAAGGACATCCGTCGCCGTCCTCTTCATAGAGACAGATGTCTTTATCTTCCATCTCTTTTGCTTGGATTTTGTATTTATTGTACAAAGATACGATATCTAATTTATGCTATTTTAACAAAAACCGTCCTTGACGCAGGTAAGTTTAACCTGATACAATGTGGGCAGCCGCTGAGGAGAGCGGCAGTTCGAAACAGGCAAACCGATATGAATTGAATGCAAGGAGGTCTTTGCAATGTATAGAGAAATCGAAATTAAGGACGAGGCCCAGGTGGAGAAGATCAACCAGCTGGCCTGCGAAACTCCCTATGAGGTCTGGCTCAGCTCCGGTAGCATCATGCTGGACGCCCGCTCTCTGCTGGGACTGTTCGCCCTGGTGGGCAAGAAGGCCCACGTGGTGGTGGAGGACTATGTCACCCCCCGCTCCTTCCAGAAGCTGGTCACCAAGATGGCCCGGTAACAACCGGCCCCGCCCCCCGGGGGGGGGGGGGGTGGCAATTTTCGCGTTGTTTTGGAAAAAAAAGCCCAATTAATATATTAACC
>CATNCS010000047.1 GCA_950097245.1 uncultured Oscillospiraceae bacterium
AGAATTAATTGACGTTGTCCAAACAAGCTTCTTTCAAAGCTCTTTGAAACAACCATTCCTTCTGGTGCTTCGTGTTTGTCTCGTTGTTTAATTTACAAGGTGCACGCCACTCGTCTTCAGCGGCGGGCTTTTATTTTACCACGTGCTCCAGCCTTTGTCAAGAACTTTTTTCAAGTTTTTCAAACTTTTTGTTCTTGCTCTCTCAGCTCTCGCGCCGGTCTGTTGCTGTCGCAACGGTTTCACATCTTACCACGTTTTCCAGCCCTTGTCAAGAGTTTTTTTCGACTTTTTTCAAAGTTTTTTACTCCTGAGCAGCTCTCTTACCGGCTGATGTGTTGTCCTCGCGGACAGCTTCGACATAATACCACCCCGTCCTATCTTTGTCAATAGGTTTTTTCAAATTTTTTTATTTTTTTCCACATTTTTTCTCGGCCCCCTGGAATTCTCATCGTGCCCATCCAAATTGTCCGTATTGGGCGGACATCTGGCCGCAGGATTTCCCCTTGCAGAACTACAGACCTTGTGATACTCTTTAAATATAGAAAATCAATCCACAGGAGGGACCCCTCATGCCCATCAAGATTCCCGACTCCCTGCCCGCCAGAGCCACTCTGGAGGGGGAAAACATCTTTGTCATGACTGAATACCGGGCGATTCATCAGGACATGCGGCCGCTGAACCTGCTGCTGTTGAACCTGATGCCCACCAAGATTGTCACTGAGACCCAGCTGCTGCGCAAGCTGTCCAACTCCCCCCTCCAGGTGGAGGTGGAACTGCTCCAGATGGCCAGCCACACCTCGCAGAACACCGACGCCGACCACCTGTCCTCCTTCTATACCACCTTTGACCAGATCAAGGACCGGAAATTTGACGGTATGATTATCACCGGCGCGCCGGTGGAGAACTACGACTTTACCGATGTGGACTACTGGCCCGAGCTGTGCCGGATCATGGAGTGGACCAAAACCCACGTCCATTCCACGCTCCACGTGTGCTGGGGGGCCCAGGCGGGGCTGTTCTACCACTACGGCATCCCCAAGTACTCCCTGGACAAAAAGCTCTTCGGCGTCTTCCCCCATACCGCGCTGAAAAAGCAGTCCCCTCTGTTCCGGGGATTTGACGACGTCTTCTACGTCCCCCACTCCCGCCACACTGAAAACCACGAGGAGGATATCCGCAAGGTTCCGGAGCTGGAGCTGCTGGCTGTGTCGGAGGAGGCCGGGGTCTTTGCCGTCAAGAGCGAGGACAACCGCCGCTTCTTTATTACCGGGCACCCGGAGTATGATCCGGACACCCTGTCCCGGGAGTATTTTCGGGATCTGGGCAGGGGCCTGCCCATTGATATCCCCAGGCACTACTTCCCCGGGGACGACCCCTCCAGACCCCCTGTCGTCCAGTGGCGTTCGGCGGGCCAGCTGTTCTACACCAACTGGCTGAACTACTATGTCTATCAGACCACTCCCTATGATATTACGCAGATTTAAAAAAAGAGCGGCTCGGCCGCTCTTTTTTCCAAAGTCGGGAACCTCCACCGAAAAAATGCGTCTATATAGGCAGAACCACAATAGAAAGGAGAATCTGCCATGAAACGAATACTGTCTCTCTCCCTCGCAGCGGTCCTGCTGCTGGCCGGCTGCGCCGGAGGAAGCCAAAGCCCCAACGGCGGGGGCGAGCCTGTCCATGATGGAAAGGAGCCCATGAAAATGAGCTATACCCTGGCTGAGCCGGTGTATCCGGAGTTCCCCCAGCAGCCCCAGTTCTCCGAGGACGGGGATTATGACGCCTACAGCGAGGCCTATGACAAGTACATGGATGCGCTGATCGCCCTCCGGGGGGAGGGCAACCACGTCACCGAGGCGGAGCACGCCGCCCTGACCGCCTTCACCGCCAAAAGCACCCCCCTGGTGCTGGCGGGACAGGAGGGGAAAAACGCCATTTACTCCCCCCTGTCCCTGTGGTCGGCCCTGGCCATGCTGGCCCCCTGCGCCAACGGGGACAGCCGCCTCCAGGTGATGACAGCCCTGAACACGGAAAACCTGGACTCCCTTGAGGAGATGGCGTCCCACATCTGGCAAACCCTTTACACCGACGACGGCATGAGCGCCCTGATTTTAAGCAACTCCATCTGGCTCAACAGCAATTTGCAGGGGACCTATGTACAGGACACCCTGGATACTCTGGCCCAAAAGTACTACGCCGGGACCTACGCCGTCCCCATGGGCAGCGGCGAGGCCGACCAGGCGGTGACAGAGTGGGTGGGGGAGCAGACCCGCGGGCTCATCGGAGGGGAGCAGCCGGTGGTGGAGACCAAGCCCGAGACCCTGGCCCTGCTGGTGTCCTCCCTGTACTACAGGGCCGCCTGGCAGGACGAGTTTATGCCTGAGCGGACGGAGACCGACACCTTCACCGGTGCGGACGGACAGGAGAGCCGGGTGGACTTTATGCACCGGACTGAGGACGCCAACTTCATCCGCCGGGACGGCTATCAGGCCGCCCGCTTGCAGACCCATCTGGGGGAGATGGTCTTCGTCCTCCCCGACCAGGGGGTTGCCCCCGAGTCCCTGCTCCAGAACCAGGAGTTTCTCTCCCGGCTGGAGTTCTACGGGGACGCCTGCACCTGGGGCGAGGTGCAGTGGTCGGTGCCCAAGTTTGACGTGAACTCCGACCTGGACCTGATGGAAGCGCTCAAGGCTATGGGCGTCACCGACCTGCCCGACTTCGACCGGGCCGACCTGACCGGCCTCACCGACCTGGACGCCTTCCTCTCCGACGCCAAGCAGCTGGCCCGGGTGAAGGTGGACGAGGAGGGGGTAGAGGCCGCCGCCGTCACCATGCTCTGCGCCCCCGCCAGCGGTCTGTCCCCGGAGGACCCGGAGATCTGCGTCATGGACCTAGACCGGCCCTTCCTGTTCGTCATCCGCGCCCAGGACGTGCCCCTGTTCGTCGGGGTGGTCAACCAGGTCTCGTAAACAGCTCCCGCAGGCCCACCGCGATGAGAAAACCTCCGAACAGCTTCCGCAGCAGGTCCACATCCATGGCGGTGGCCGCCCAGGAGGCTAGGGCGGCGCAGAGCAGTCCCGCTCCTATGGCGGGGAACAGCACCGGCTTCTCGATGTAGCCGTTCCTCACGTGGGCGGGCAGAGCCAGCAGCCCGGCCGGCAGAAAGTACAGCAGGTTGATCCCCTGGGCCAGCCGCTGCTCCACCCCGGCGAAGGCGGTCATGTAGACCAGCAGCAGCGTCCCGCCCCCCACGCCGAATCCGGACAGCACCCCTGTGGCCGCTCCCACCGCCAGCGGCAAAATCCACTCGATCATAAAAAGCTCCTCACCCCTCCGTAGATCAGCAGCAGCCCAAAGGCCCGCTTGAGCCAGGGCATCTTCACGCCCTTGAACCACTTACCCCCGGCCCAGCCTCCGACAGCTCCGCCAATGAGATAGGGCAGAGCCGCCATAAAATCCAGCCCGCCCCGAAACAGGTAAATCGCCACCGACAGGGCGCACAGGGGCAGAATCACCGCCACCGAAGTGGCAAAGGCCTTCCGCTGGTCCAGCCTGCAGTACCCCGTCAGCAGAGGGACGAACACCGATCCGCCCCCGCCGCCAAAGAGCCCGTTGGCCACCCCCGCCAGCCCGCCGGCGATGGCGTATTTCCACTTTGCCCGCAAAAAACCGCCCCCTTTTGGCTTAGTGTGCCAAAAGCGGGGCGGTTTATGTATGTTTCGAATGGTCTCCGACTTTCTCCTTGCGAAAGTGGCAAAATCTGATATAATCATCTCAGAAGTCAAGCAGGGCGGTGAGAGCAACGTGCAAATCATTGGCAAGATTGACACAGATACTTGCGAACGAAAAATATCCTTTACAAATCCGAATCAAACGACTATAATAAAGATAGGATAAGATGGTTCTTTGAGGTGGACAATTTCGTGGCATCCACACGCCGATGGTACTGACAGGGGGAACCCGAGAGATGCAGGAGAACGCCACGCCTGCCAAAGAGCCCAACCTATGAAGGGGGCCGCAGAAATGCGGCCCCCTTATTTACTCTGCCAGTTTATCCAAAAGTGCGGCCAGCTCCTCCAGCTTGGCGTCGGTGTCACCGGTGGAAACCGCCTCCCGGACGCAGCAGTCCATGTGGGCCCGGAGGACCATGCGGTTGGCCTTTTTCAGGATGGACTGGGCGGCCATGATCTGGCTGGAGACATCCAGGCAGTACCGGTCCTCCTCCACCATCTTCAAAATCCCGTCGATCTGACCCCGGGCGGTTTTCAGCAGGCGGTTGACCTGGGCGTGGTCGGCCTTCACTGGACGGACACCACCTCATAGCCCGCCTCGGTGACGGCGTCGATGAGGACCTGGTTGTCCACGTCCTTGCTGAGGGTCAGGGTGGCGGACTTGCCCTCCAGGCTCATCTCCACGGCGGACACGCCGTCGATGGCGGACAGGGCCTTCTCCACCCGTCCGGTGCAGTGGGCGCACATCATTCCCTCAATTTTCATGGTCTTATTCATGGTTTTATTTCCTCCTTGATTTGGTATATCCTTCAACTCCAGGGGACAGGCGCCATTACAGGCGGGGGCCGCCGGAGCTTCAGACCGGTACTTGCTCTTGAAAAAGCGCAGGCGCAGGGCGTTGGTCACCACCGTCACTGAGCTCAGGCTCATGGCGGCGGCGGCGAACATGGGGTTGAGCTGCCAGTGGAGGGCGTAGTAGAACACCCCGGCGGCCAGGGGAATGCCCAGGGAGTTGTAGAAAAAGGCCCAGAACAGGTTCTGCTTGATGTTCCGGATGGTGGCCCGGGACAGCTCCACGGCGGCGGCCACGTCCAGCAGGTCGGACTTCATCAGCACGATGTCCGCCGACTCGATGGCCACGTCGGTACCCGCCCCGATGGCCAGGCCCACCTCCGCCCGGGCCAGGGCGGGGGCGTCGTTGATGCCGTCCCCCACCATGGCGACCTTTTTGCCCTCGGCCTGGAGGGAAGCGATCTTCCGCTCCTTGTCCTGGGGCAGGACCTCGGCCATCACCTGGGTCACCCCCAGCTCCCTGCCGATGGCCTCGGCGGTGCGCCGGTTGTCCCCGGTGAGCATGACCACCTCCAGCCCCAGCTCCCGGAAGGCGGCCACCGCGTCTTTGCTGGAGGGCTTGGGGGTGTCGGCCACGGCGATGACGCCCAGTAATTTTTTCTCGGTCTCGTCCCCAAAGTAGAGGGGCGTCTTGCCCTGGGCGGCCAGGGCGTCGGCCTGAGCAGCCAGAGGTCCGGGGTCGATGCCCGCCTCCTGCGCCATGGCCCTGTTTCCGCCAAAATAGATGCTTTTGCCAATCGTGGCCCGGACGCCCCGGCCGTGGACGGCGGTAAATCCGCCCACCGAGGTGATAGGAATGTTCCGCCGCTCCGCCTCCTCCACAATGGCGGCGGCCAGGGGGTGCTCCGAGGGCCCCTCCAGGCAGAAGGCGGTGCAGAGCAGTCCCTCCTCGCTGTTCCCCGGAGCGGGCAGGATATCCGTGACCACCGGCTTGCCCTGGGTGAGGGTGCCCGTCTTGTCCAGGACCACGGTGTCCACCGTGTGGAGCAGCTCCAGGGCCTCGGCGGATTTGATGAGGATGCCGTTCTCCGCCCCCTTGCCGGTGCCCACCATAATGGCCACGGGGGTGGCCAGCCCCAGGGCACAGGGGCAGGAAATCACTAATACGGCCACCCCGGCGGTGAGCGCCTGGGTAAATCCGTGGCCGGTGACCAGCCAGGCGGCTGCGGCAATGAGGGCGATGGTCATGACCACCGGGACGAAAATTCCGGACACCTTGTCGGCCAGCTTGGCGATGGGGGCCTTGGAGGCGCTGGCCTCCTCCACCAGACGGATCATCTGGGCCAGGGTGGTGTCCTCCCCCACCCGGCTGGCCTCAAAGGTGAAGAAGCCCGACTTGTTGATGGAGGCGGCAACCACCTTATCCCCGGGGCCCTTGTCCACCGGGAGGGACTCGCCGGTGAGGGCGGACTCGTCCACGGCGGACTGGCCCTCCACAATCACCCCGTCCACCGGGATGGACTGACCGGGACGGACCACCACCTTGTCCCCCACCTGGACCTCCTCCACGGGAATTTCAGTCTCCACACCGCCCCGGATCACCGTGGCTGTCTTGGGAGCCAGGTCCATCAGGCGGCTGATGGCCTCCCCGGTCTTGCCCTTGGACCGGGTCTCCAGGAACTTGCCCATGGTAATCAGGGTGAGGATCATGCCGGCGGACTCAAAGTACAGGTCCATGTGGTATTTCTTCACCAGGTCCATGTCGCCGTGGCCCAGACCGTAGCCCATCTGGTAGATGGCGAAGACGCCGTAGATGACGGCGGCGGCGGAGCCCACGGCGATCAGGCTGTCCATGTTGGGGGCCCGATTCCACAGAGTTTTGAAGCCCACCTTGTAATACTTATCGTTGAGGTACATGATGGGCAGGGTGAGGAGCAGCTGGGTCAGCCCGAAGGCCACTGCGTTTTCGTGTCCCATCAGGATGGCGGGCAGGGGCGCGCCCATCATGTGGCCCATGGAGATATAAAACAGCGGGATCAGAAACACAAAGGACCAGACCATCCGGTGCTTCATCCCGGCCAGCTCCTGAGCCATAGTGTCCTCCCGGGGCTCCGCCTGGGCCTTTGCCCCTGCCTTCCGGGGGAGGGACGCCCCGTATCCTGACTGTATTACCGCGTCGATAATATCCTGGGCGGAGAGGATGCCCTCGTCAAACTCCGCCGTCATAGAGTTGGCCAGCAGGTTGACAGAGGCGGACTTCACCCCCTCCAGCTTATTCACTGCCTTTTCCACATGGGCGGAACAGGCGGAACAGGTCATGCCGGTAATATTGAACTTCTGCTTTTCCAATCCTTTCACCTGACTTTCCCTAGGTTTACTTCCAAATACCCCACCCCAGGGGGGTGTCTTAATCATACCTCGCTTTTTTGGATCTGTCAAGTGGAAGTGTGCCCTGTTTTTCTCAATTTACGCTCAGGTTCCTCCTGTGCTCTCTGTTTTTCGCCACCCAATAGGCGGTGTAAGGGCGGTCCAGCTGATAACCCAGCTTCTCCGCCAGCGCCAGAGACTGCTCATTATGGGCGTCCCAGCCCGGGTACAGCCCCCGTCCCAGGCACTCTAACACCAGCCTCGCGCCACAGGCGGCGGCCAGCCCCAACCGGCGGAAATCCGGCCGGGTGTCGATCTCAATTTCAATGGCCCCGTCGCAGACCGCATAGGAAGAGGCCCCCGCCACCGGCAGATTTCCGCCCAGGGTGACCACAAATCCCAGCCCCTGCTCCAAAAAGCCGGAGGCGTCCCCAAAGCAGCCGCACAGGTCCCGGGCCCACTCCTCCTCCAGAAGTGTAAAGTACATCTCCCTCCCAATGGGATGTAATGCAAACCCCTGGGGCAGAGCTTTTGTAAGGCAAATCAACCTGTCACAGTCAAAGCGTTCCGGTGCGTGCCGGGTGGCGTAACGGGTAAAAGGGACCGCCTCCCTTCCCAGGACCTCTTCAATAATACGGCGCCAGCCCTCGCCGTCCGGAACCAGGATGGGCGCGTCTGCCCGCTCCACCAACTCCGCGCAGGGCGCCCCGGCCAAAAAGCAGAAATCTCCAATGGAGGCCAGGGCGCTGCCCTCTCCCCGACAGATCAACCGGCCCATATGCCCCTGAAGGCAGGCCTGCACCATGGGGGATTTCCAGCCTTGAAACAGCCTGTCCAATTTTTCCAGCCTCCCTTCGGGCAAACACAAAAGCGGTGCGAGAGCTGTGTCTCACACCGCTTTTGACGTTTGGAACGATCCGGCCTGTTTAAGCCCACACATCAAAGTTGTATTGGGCAGGCGCAGGTACGGCGGCCACCATGTCGTTAATCAGGGACAGAGCCTGACTCTCGGTGTCGTCCATAGACCGTTTCAACAGGGCGTTGCTGTAGAGACTCTGCATCTGGGCCATCTGCATGCCCATGACATCCTCTATCATAAAACGTCCTCCCCCCTTCCAATAAAATTAAGGTGTCGCTCCATCTCATTTATCGGCACGTCCGCCCGGTTTCTTAAGGGCAGCGGCCGGTTTTCCTCAACTACCGGATGGTGCTCACCGTATTGGTGGAGGGGTCCAGCACATAGACATGCTGCTGGTCAACGCTGAAGAAGAAGGTTCCTGTAATCGAGCCGGGGTCGTTCTTGTCATAGACATTGAAGCGGCGGCAGTCCAGCCCGTCCACCTTGACAAAGCCGTCGATGGGGAAGATGGTGTAGTCCTCCATGGAGTCTCCGGGCAGGCCCAGCTGGGAGGGGGGCATAGACCGGAGCTGCTCCATCTGCATGCTGACGCTGGAGGGTTCCGACCAGTCGTTTTCCTCTTTTTCCTTCTCCGGATAGGACAGCTTGCCCTCCGGAGAGGAGACCCGGACCGCCAGGTTCGCGCTGGCCTTGGACCAGCCGATGACCAGCTGGAACAAATGGCCCTCCTCTGTCGCCGGACGCACCAGAACCAGCACGCCCTCCTCATCCAGAATCTCCGGACGCTCCTCCTGAACCAGATAGGTCTCGTCTGTAATCTTAAAGCCCTGCTCTCCATCCAGCAGATAGTCCAGATACCGGTTCATGATGTCCGCAAAGCTGTTCAGCTCATAGATGTAGGTAAACCGGTCGTCCACTCCGGTGGAGCTGTCCTCCTTCGGTTTTCCTGGGCTGCGCAGGGCGATCAGCTCGCCGTCTCCCTCCACCAGAACCGTATCCAGAGAGGCAACCGTGTCCTCTCCCACGGTGTAGGCCTCCACCCCCTTCTTGGGGATGGGCTCCTCCAGCTGCTCCTCGGGGCTGAGCTCCTTGTCCCTGTTCAGCAGATCAATGCCGAAGCGGGGCAGTACAAACAAAACAGCGGCGGCGGCAATCGCTGCCACCAGCACCAGGGCCACGGGAATCAGAAGCAGCTTCTTCTTGCCGCCCTTCTTTTTCCCGGTCTTTCCCTCGGCTTCTACATTTGCGGCCTTTGCTTTTTTTGCTTTTTTCACGACAGATCACTCCATTATGTTTCCAGATACCGGATGACAACGTCATCCTGCGCGCGTAATTCCTGACTGAAGGCACACTCCTGCCCGTTGACCTGCAGCTCCACGCCCCGGTCCAGGTTCTCAAAGTCGATGCCGGAGTGCTCCAGCAGGTCCATCACATAGTAGGGCGTCCCCTCCGGCTTGCCCGGCAGAAGCATAGCCTTTCCGTTGAGCTTCACCTGCAGGGCGGGCCCCACCGGAGGCTGGACCACCGGGGGAGCCGCCGGCTTCTCCCAGGGACTGGGCCGGGCGGGAGGAGGGGCCGGGCGTTCCGGCGCCTGGGGCGGCGCCGCGGGAAGGCGGGCTTCCGGCTTTTTCATCTCTGACGGCTCCCGAATATTCCCACGGGGCGGCTCTGTCCGGGGCGCCTGTCCAGGGGGAGAAACCGTCTGAGGCGGCTTCGGGGGCGGGGGCGGAGGTGGCGGCGGCGGCGGCGGGGCGGCAGGCAGGCGCATCGGACGGGAGGAGGTCATGATCTGATCGCCGGTATTCAGCCGGGTCCCCAGATCCGCCAGCCTGCCGTTAATCGTGGCGCCGCCGGTAAAGTCGGCCCCCAGCAGGTCCTTCAGCGTCCGCTGGGCGGACGCGCCGGAGACGGCGGGGACAAACTCAATGCTGTCGCCGGCATACACCACCGCGGAGGGGGCCGCCTCGTTTCCGTTCAGCTTCAGCACACAGGGAACTGCGGGTTCGCCCCGGAAGAGCATTCTCTGGCCGTCCACCGTGACGCTCAGGTTTTTTCCTGTCCGGCCCAGCAGGTCAATGGAGCTGTAGCCGTTCATCATCAGCAGCTCCAGCACCGTCAGCGCCCCGCTGCGGAACAGCTTGGCCGGCTTGCCGTTGAGCATAATCCGGTAGCTGTCGCTGATGAGGCCCAGCCCCGCAGACACCGCAATGCCCAGGGGAGTGGCCAGCTCCGGATCATTCAGGTCATAGCTGTCAGAAAAGGCGGTAATCTCATAGTTATTGCCCGCCAGCGCCACACGGCCCTCGTCCATCTCCAGGGCCTCGGCCACCAGCTCCCGGAGCCCCTCCAGCTTGCTGCCGCCCCCCGCCAAAAACAGGGCGGAGGGGGCTCCGCCGTTGAGGGCAACCACCCGCTGGGCAATCTCCTGGGCCAGGGTCTGGGCGGGCTGCTGGACCGTTTCCCGCACAAGGGAGCCGGGGATGGACTGCTCCAGCCCCAGCACATCCCGGTAGGTGACGGAGGCCTCATCCATCTGCGTTTTCATCCGCTCCGCCGTGGCAAAGGGGACCAGGAACCGGCGCATCAGCTCCTCGGTAATCTCGTCCCCGGCGATGGTGGCCATGGTGTAGCCCACCACAGCGCCGTCCCGGCACACCGCGATATCTGAGGTACCCGCCCCGATATCGGCCAGCACCAGGTTCAGCAGCCGCAGGTCGGCGGGAATGGCCGCATTAAGGGCGGCGATGGGCTCCAGCGTCAGGCTGGCCACCTCCAGGCCGGAGGCCTCCATCACGGCATACAGGCTCTCCACCACCTCCCGGGGCAGGAAGGTGGCCACCACGGTGGCCTCCAGCACCTGGCCGTTGTGGCCCCGCAGGGTGGACATGGGGTAGCGGTCCAGGTGATAGCCCGCCACAGTGTAGCCCACCAGGTAGAAGCGGCGCTCCCCCTCCTGGATCTGCCCCAGCATAGTCTCGGCCTCGGCCACGGCACCGCTCTCCAGCCGGCCGATGATATCATTGGTAATACGGATAACCTCAGGAAATTCCATGGTACAGCTGCCCTGCTCCGTGCGCAGGGCGCGGCCGGCCGCGGCCACACACACCCGCTCCAGGGTGCAGTCCAGCCTCTCCTCCAGGCGGTCGGTCACCCGGCGGGCCACCTTGGCCACCTGAGTAATATCTTCAATCTGGCCGTCCAGCATGGCCCGCTTGCCATGCTCCTCCTTCTCGATGGCCAGCACCTGAAAGCGCTCGTCCACCACCCGGCCCGCGACGCCGATGATGCTGCGGGTTCCGATGTCCAGCGCAAAGATCAGGCCGCTGTCCTGAGGCTTTCTTTTTGTCATCCGGCCGCACCTCCCATGCTCCTTTGATTACGAATATGGCGCCCCGACACCGGGGCGCCATATCCCTTACACAACGCGCTGCGGCGTTTTCTTAATACTTCGCGCTGGAGAAGGGGCTGGAGGATTCGGCACTATCCCCGCCGTCCCAGCTGCTGGAAGAGGAGGAGGAGGGCTGAGCCTGGTAATCGCCATAGCTGTCCTGACGCAGCTTGAACCGGGACAGCAGCTCCTTCATCAGGGTCGCCTGGCTGGACAGCTCCTCGCTGGCGGCGGCGGACTCCTCGCTGGTGGCGGAGTTGGTCTGAACCACGGCGGAGATCTGGTCGATGCCCTCGGTGACCTGCATGATCGCCTGAGTCTGGCTCTCCACAGCCTCCACCACGGTAGCCATCATCGTGGTCACGCTGCCGGCGGTCTCGGTGGTGCGGGTCAGGGCGTCGGTGACCTTGTTCACAGCCTCCCGGCCCTCGCTGACGGCGGTAATAGAGCCGTCGATCAGGTCCTTGGTAGCCTTGGCGGCCTCATCGGACTTGGTAGCCAGGTTGCGCACCTCGTCGGCCACCACGGCAAAGCCCTTGCCGGCGGAGCCCGCACGGGCGGCCTCAACGGCGGCGTTCAGGGCCAGAATGTTGGTCTGGAAGGCGATGTTCTCAATGGTGGCGATGATCTTGCCGATCTCCTGAGAGGAGCTGGAGATATTCTCCATGGCGGCGTTCAGCTGCTTGACATACTCCATGCTCAGGTTGAGCTGGCCGCCGGCCTCATTGACATGCTCGCCGGCCTGCTCAGCGGCCTCGGCGGTCTTCTTGGCGTTCTCGGAGATATCGGCGATGGTGGCGGACAGCTCCTGCACGGCGCTGGCCTGCTCGGTGGCGCCCTGGGCCAGGGACTGGGCGCTGTTGGACACCTGGTCGGCGCCGGCGGCCACCTGGTCGGAGCTCTGGCTGATCTGGGTCAGGTCGGAGCTCATGCCGCTGTTGATGACCCGCAGGGAGGCCAGAATGCGGCTCAGGGAGCCCACATAGACCTTCTCATCCTTGGTACGTACATTGAAGTTGCCGCTGCCCATCTCTTCCAGCAGATAGCAGATATCCCCAATGCACTCGCTCAAAACATTCTGGCTGGTGCGCAGGGCGTTACACATATCGCCCAGCTCATTCCGGCCGTCGAAGCTGACGGGAACCTCCAGGTTGCCCTGGCTGAAGCCCACCAGAGCCTCCCGGACCTGAGCGGTGGGCACCGCGATGCTCTTGATGATCTTGGTGGCCATCATAAGTACGACAAAGGTGGCAATCACCATCACCACAATAATGACAGCAATACCAATGGTGGAGGTGGTGTTCTGCTGCTTGATAATCTCTTCCTGCGCCTTTTCCAGTGCCTCAGCCAACTCGTCACCGGCGGCGGCGGCGGCGTTCAGCGCGGGCGTACACGTGCTCACAATCATCTCACCGGCTTTGTTCCGGTCTGTACGCGCCGTCTGGCCAATGTTCTGCGCCTCTTCCATCCACGCTTTCACGTCGTTGACAAAGGCATTCAGCTCGTCCTTGCTGTCCAAGGGGTAGAAACTTTCCAGCTGCGCCAGCTGGCTGGCCAACTCGCTGATCTTGCTGTTGGCGGTATCAATGCTGCTTGTATTGCCGGAAAGCACGGAATCGCGCAAATTGCGGGCAGCAATATTATAGTTAATCCGGCAGTCAGCGGCCAGCTGAGTGGATTTAACGTATCGGTCAATAATATCGGTGTAAGCTTTTTTCTGCGAGTTCATCATAATCAGCGAAGCGACGATGATGATGACAGAGATCAGGATCGTCGTACCGAAGCCGACAATCAGGCTCTTTTTGATGGACATGTTCTTGAAGTTCATGCTTCATTCCTCCCGTTTTGTTGCGCCGCGTTTACGACGTGGGCATCCTGGCCCCTATTATACACCACTTTCCCTTGGGACGCAAGAAAAAGAAGTGATTTTCAGTTATTTTCCTCTACTTTTGTATTTCGACGAAAACAGACCGAAAAAATGCTGGATTTTTTAGTTTTAGACGATATCACCATACCTTCCGTGCTCCACATCGCCGACCAGCCTGCCGTCCACCAGTGTAACCACCCTGCGGCGCATGATATTGACATACTGGCTGGCATGCGTCGCCATGATGATGGTGGTCCCCCGGCTGTTCAGCTCATTGAGCAGATGCATGATGTCCCAGATGGTGTCGTCATCCAGATTGGCGGTGAGCTCATCCAGCAGCAGCACAGGCGGGCTGCTGATCAAAGCCCGTGCCAGCTCTACCCGGCGCACCTCGCCGATGGACAGCTGGGCGGGGAAGCACTCCCCCACCCTGGGCAGACCCACCAGGCTCAGGGCCTTTTCCGCCGCGGCCTTGCTCTTGCGCTGCATGCCGCTGGCCCGGGCCGCCACCATCAGGTTCTCCATAATCGTCCGCTTTCGGATCAGCAGGGACTGTTGGCTGACAATGCCGAAGGTCCGGGTCAGCCTCACCCTCCAGGGCCCAAAAAAGCGGGCGATGTTGGCGTTATCCACATACACGGCGCCCTCGTCGGGAGCAATCTCCCCCCCGATCAGCTTCAGCATAGTAGTTTTTCCCGCCCCGCTGCTTCCGATGAGAAAGACAAATTCTCCCTGGGTTACGGTAAAATCCAGGTCCCGTACCGCGTATTGCTTGCGTTTATCCTCGGTTTTATAAATTTTCGACGCTTTTTCCAAATGTACTTCCGGCATTCTGAACGGCTCCTTGCCTGCAATATGGCGATAGCTCTATAAATTTATTCTTCAAAAATTTTCTTTCCTGTAGTATAATCTTTTTTAGAGCAGTTGAAAAGAGCTATTCGCAATTTTTTGGGGGACCGCCGTGAAAAAATCTGAGTGGAAACGATATCTTCTTCTCGCCGCCCTGCTGGCCTCAGTCTGCGTAGGTGCGGTGGAGCTGTGGGTCTGCGCCTATCAGGCGCCCGAGCTCTACGCCGCTATCACCGCCCCGCTCCGGAGCGCTGTCCGCCAGGCGGAGGAGGCGGGGGAGGCGGCCTGGGCCGGTCTGAGCCGGCGCTTTGACACTGCCGTCGCCCGGGGAGTGTCCCAGGTCCAGGACGGCCTTCAGCGGCTGGACCGGTTTTTGGATGAGCGGCTCAATCCGCCCCCCGAGGAGCCTCAGGAGGAGCAGGAAATCCAGCTGGTGGACGGCGAGGCGGTCCAGCCGCCGCCCAGTCCCCGGGCCGATTTTTCCATCACCGCTCTGGCCGCCCGGAACGGCACGGAGTATCTCACCGGGGGAAATCAGGATCTGATCTACTACAATCAAACGGACCAGCGCTGGGCGGAGGAGCCCTACGGCTCCGACACCATCGGCCGCTACGGCTGCGGGCCGACGGTCATGGCCATGGTGGTGTCCACCCTCACCGAACGTCCCATGGACCCGGCCGAAATGGCCCGGCACTGTGTGGAGCAGGGCTATTGGGCGAAGAAGCAGGGCTCCTACTGGTCCATCGTCCCCGGCGTGGCGGAGGATTTTGACCTGATCTGCTCCTCCCTGCCCCCTGAGGAGACAGACGCCGACACCATTGTGCAATACCTGTCCACCGGGCAGCTGCTGGTGGCCCTGATGGGCCCGGGCCACTTCACCAACGGCGGCCACTTCATTGTTCTCCGGGGCCTTACGCTGGACGGCAGGGTGCTGGTAGCCGACCCGGCCAGCTCCGACCGCAGCCTGATTACCTGGGACCTCGGCCTGCTTATGGAGGAGCTGTCCGCCGGCCGCAGCAGCGGCGGTCCCCTCTGGGCGGTCAGTGCCGACCCCTTCTCCTGAAGCGCCGGCCCGCCTCATAAATAGTCCCCCCTGCGCCGCAGGGGGGACTATTTATTTTTTCTGCTCGTAGAAGGAATTCTTGCCGGCCAGGCGGCGGTTCAGCCGCTCATCCAGCTCCACGATCCGCTCCAGCAGGCGGCGGGCACTGCCCGCCTGGCTGTGGTAGGTGGTCTCCTCCTCCCCCTGGGGGGCGGCCCCTTGATCCAGAACGGATACCCTCTCCCGGTCCTCCGGGGGCAGGCTCTCCTTTTTATTGCGGATGGCCTGCGTCAGCTCCCGCAGGTGGAGCAGCGGCTCCTCCCGCAGGGCCAGCAGCATGCGCACCGACACATCGTCATTGCGGTCCAGCGCGCCGCCCATCTGCTGACTCAGGTCCAGCACCTCGGAGAGGTAGTTATATTTTTTGCGCTCCAGCACAGTCAGGTCCAGCCAGTCGCTCCTTGTCATGCCTGCCGCTCCTGACTGCTGTTCCTCTCCGCGGTCCGGAAGGTATCCCGCATGTCGGCCAGCATGGGACGCAGCCGGTCCAGCTCCTTCTTGTTCCGGCCCACCTTGATCCGTCCCAGCTCATAGGTAAAGTAGTCATACATCCGGCTCAGATCCTGGCTGATGGGGTACTGGCGGTCCAGTGTCTCATCCAGGTAGTTGACGATATCCGTACACCGGTCCAGCGCCGCCTCGAAGGCGGGCCAATCCTGCTTATCCAGGGCGAGGGAGGCCAGGGTGCTGCGCTTGACCAGCTCATCGTAGAGCAGCAGCAGCAGTTCCCCCGGCGTCATGGAGTTGATGGACTGCTGTTTGTAGTTCTGATAACCTCTTGCGTCCATGAAACCTGTCCTTTCCTTCGGTATCAGCCGCCCATCAGGCCCGCCAGAGTGGAGCTCTGGGAGTTCATCTGCTGAATCAGAACCTCCAGACGGCTGAACTGGCTGGTATATTTCTCCACCTGACTGGTCAGCTTATCCTGCCACTTTTCAATCTGGGTGTTGATGTTGTCAATCTGGGTCTGCCAGGTGTTGTTCATCAGCGACAGAGAGCTCAGCGGGCTGCCGGCCTGCTGAATCAGGATGCCCTTGGGCTCGCCGGCTGTTCTGGAGTAGTTGTCCAGCTGAGTCTTCATGCTCTGCATCACGCCGTCGCCGGCTCTGGTGAACACATCGGCCACCGCCTCGGGGTCGCTGTCCAGCATGGCCCGGAGCTTGCTCTCGTCCAGCGTGACAGCCTGGGTGCCCTCGGTAATGGAGTAGTTGACATTGATGCCCATCGCCCGGAGCAGGCCGCCGTCGTTCCCGGCGGGGGAGAAGGCGTTGCGCAGCCTGTCGTACAGGCCGGACAGGGTCCGGTCGCCGAACAGAATGCCCTGCTTGGCCTTGGCCTCATACCGCTCGATGGCGGCCTCGGACATGTCAGCCCGGTCGTCGTCGGTCAGCGGCTCATAGTTGGCAAACTTGCCGTTGGACTTCTGGTAGGGCAGGGTGGAGTAGGCCGCCTTGATCTCCGCCATCATGACGTTATAGTCGTTTATCATGGACTTGATGGCATCCACAATCTTGTCGGAGTCGGTGGTGCTCTTAAAGCTGACGGTGTTGCGGGGCTTGCCCGTGCTGTCCACCGCAGGATTGCCCTCCGCATCCTCGGCGCCGTCGAAGGTATCCTTAAAGTTGATGGTCAGCCCGTCAATCTCCACGCTGTTGTTGCTCCGGACCATATCCATGGTCTCGCCGTTGACGGTAACATTGAACTTGGCGTCCTGGCCCTTGGTGTAGCCCGCCTCGTCACTCGTCTTTTTATACTGCGCCTCATTATTTAACGTGTCGAAAATCTTTTTGGCAAAATCAGTGGTATACTCCACCTTTTGCTCTACGTCATTATTGTCGTAATTCTTCTTTTTGACCACCAGAGAGCCGTCCTTATCCGAGAAGCTGGCTGTAAGACCATCCTTGCTCATCTGGCGGTTCAAGCCATCCAGCAGATTCTTCATATTGGACGTTCCGTTGGCATCCGTGATTGTCCAGCCGTACTCCTTGTCGCCCACCTTGATCTTGAATTCCTGGCCTGCGGCATTTGGAGCATCTTCAGCCACAAAGGTTTTCAGCTGCCGCTTTTCCAGTGCCGCGACATCAGTAGTCTTTGTTCCAAACATCGCCTGTGCCAGGCCTCCGCCCAAGGTGATCTCACTGTCGGCGCCCGTCTCCCTGGTGGTAAACAGGAAATTTTTGGTGGTCTGGGAGTAGCTGACCTTCACACCCGCCTCCTTGTTGGCGTTGATGTCGGATATGATCTCAGACAGCTTGGTATCCTTGGTATAGGTGCCGATCACCGTATTGTTGATCGCGAAGCGGTACTGCTTGTTGCCCTCGTCGTCCAGGGCGTAGCTGTCGTCCCCGTTCCGGAGGGCGTAGTAGTCGATATAGGCGTCGTCCAGGTCCAGCAGGTCCTCCAGGGTCTTGCTGGCGTTCAGGTAGCTGGTAGCCGTGCGGCCGATTCCCAGGGTGTCGCCCACGTCGGTGTTGATAACCAGATTGGAGCCCTCCTGCACATCAAAGCGCAGCTTCAGTTCGTCTCCCTCGCCCACGTTTGAGGCGGTCACCTTGCCCTTAAAGGTCTTGTCCAGGGTCTCGTTAAGCACCTTGACATAATTCTCGGCGGTGTAATTCAGCCGGTTGCCCTGAGCGTCCACAATGTTGTACTTTCCGGTTGTGTGGTTCATGGCGATCCGGGGCAGGGTGATGGTCTTGATGGTGCCGTCCAGGCTCAGGTTCATGCTCTTCTTGGACAGGTACTCGGCGTTGTCCACCTGCTTGGTCAGACTCATCGTCCCCAGGTTAAAGGTGGCGGGCTTGTTCTTCTGGGCGTCCTTCAGGTCCAGCTCCAGGGCGTCGGTAATCTCCTTGCTGGCGTTGGAGATATAGACGGCATTCCCGGCGGAGGATTTATCCTTAAAGGTGATGCTGTTGCCCGACGCCTCCACCCGGATGCGGTCCTTGGCGTCGGCGGAGGCGCCGCCGCTGAGGGAAACCTTCTGCCCCTCCAGCTTCTGGTTGATCAGCTCGGCCAGAGCCTCGGCATCGGTCATGCGCGAGCCGCCCTTCTCCTTGATCTCCTTCAGGGCCTTTACATCGGCCACCTCGTCAAACTGGATGCTGATATTGCTGCTGCCATAGGTCAGCGTCATGCTGCCGCTCAGAGTGCCCAGGGTTGTCTTGCCCATCAGGTCCAGGCCGCTGGTGGCCTCGATGCTCTGGCCGTCCCCACCCTTCAGATTGCTGGAGGTCCGGAACTGGGCGGAGGAGGCCAGCTGCTTGACCGCGTTGAGGATCACATCGCTGTTGGACTTGCCGCTGGCGGTCACCCGGTCGCCGTAGATGCCCTGGGGAAGCACGTTGACGGCGCTGCTGAAGAAATTGGGGGACAGCAGGTTTGTGCTGGAGCTGTAAGAGGTATACTTGGTATTAAAGCCTACCATCTTCTCGATGATGCTGCGGTAAGCCTCCTGCTTCCACTCCGTTTTGGTCACCTTCTGGCCCAGGCTGTTGATCTTGGTCTGGTAGCTCTGCACCAGGCCCTCAATCATACCCTCGGTATCCAAGCCGCTGGCCAGACC
>CATNCS010000048.1 GCA_950097245.1 uncultured Oscillospiraceae bacterium
TTACTGGCGAGTCCTTGTTATACTTCAAGGGAGAGGTAATCCTTCGCCTCGTCTTTGACGGCGTAAAAACAGTGACCAAGCTCTGCCCGGCCCTCTCGTATTGGGAAGGTGGGGGGAGGTCTACAATGTGGGTAACAACCCGCGTCATAGGTGCCAAGCCGTTCTCAAAAGGAAAGGATGCCACAATGACGAAATTCCCCATTTTAGTAAAGACAGCGCAGAAGGTCAAGCACCCTATAATTCCGCCAATTATGCCGCTCAGACCATACGAGGAGATGGTTGGGTGGGATACTATCGGGGCCAGCTATAAAAACGCGCTCCGAGGGCAGCGGAAATACACTCGGGAGGCGGTCTTATACGACCTCTTCTCCGAAGTGAATAATGTCCAACTATGGCGTGAGCTCACGGCGATCAAAGCGCGGCCAGACCCAGATCAACGAAAGAAGGAGTATATCCCTGGCTCCTATCGTCACAGGACGATCACGGAGCCAAAGGAGCGCAGCCTCCACATTCCGAAGCTCCGGGACAAGATCGTGCAGACTACCGTCCATGAAGCCTTGCAGGACATCTACCGGCCCGTATTTGTAGACCGCTCCTATGCGTGTCTTTACGGGAAAGGGCCCATCCGGGCCGCGCTGGATGTGCAGCACGACATGAGGGTCGCCCGGATGAAGTGGGGCGACGAAGCTGCCGTCATAAAGATCGACGTGAAAAAGTTTTTCTATTCTATCGACCGCCAAGTCTTGAAAAGGCTCCTGGCGAAGCGGTTCAAGAAGCTACGAAAGAAGCACCCGGAGCGTTACGAAGACCTCCTCCGCTTTTATCGCCTTCTTTGCAAAGTGATCGACTCCAGCCCTGAAGGAGAAAAGGGCGTCCCCCTGGGGAATGTCAGCTCCCAGGACTTCGCAAATATTACCCTCAATGAGCTCGATCAGTTCTGCATCCGCTTCCTCGGGGCAAAGCTCTATAGGCGATACGCCGACGACGCCGTCATCATTGCGCCGAACAAAGAGACCGCGAGGGAGTGGCTTGCGAAGATCAAGCAGTTCGTCAAAGACAAGCTGCATCTTGATCTCAACAGCAAGACGAAAATATTCTATTTGCGGCAGGGCGTGAACGCCTACGGCTACAAAATTAAAGCCACGCACCTGGAGCTTCGGACGCAATCCAAGCGGAAGCAGAAGCGACGGGTCAAGGCTATGATTGCGAAGCTGAGGGAGGGCAAGAAGACGTGCAAGGAGATACAGCAAGAAGTCAACTCCTGGCTCGGCTTTGCCCGCTGGGCAAGTGCCTACAATTTGGCGACGAAGATATTCGCGCCCTACCGCTTCATCAAAGTGGAAGGAGAGCTACCTTATGGCGCAATATCTCGGCCTCGTCAAGCTCGGCGGATTTTACAACAACGGTACGATACTGAAAAGGCCCACAAAGCCCTGGCGTCCTGACTCAGAGCCGTATAGCGGCTGCGGCGTCGGCGACATCCCGCAAATGAGCGGGAGCATGGCAAACTACACACTCGGCAGCACCCCGGCAGCGGACGCCAACAAGCTCCAGTGGCACAAGATCAAGGACGGCAGCAAGACCCTCCTGATCTGCGACCGGAACATCCTGGTCTCTGTTTCCTGGAACGATCTGAACGAACAGGGCTACATCACCGGCAAGACCGTCACCATCGACGGGGCGACCTATAAGTGCCGCGTTCTGACGGGTGGCAGCACTTATAGGGGAAGCGACGCATGCCTTGGCTCCATGATACTGGAATGGCGTCCGCAAAGTTGACAGCCTTACAGCCGGCTTTAGAGCGTATCGCTGTCTGATCACCACGGTATGCGCACCTTCTGCCCCCACAGCGTCTCAACCTGGACTCCTACCAGGAACCAGCCGCAACTGTCCATCTCAATGCGGGTGGGCACCCACCGCTCGTTGAGCCAAATGTCCATCGTTGTGCCGCAGTGGAGACCGCCGTAGCAGTCGTCACTGTTGAAACGGATATCGGCACGCCCGCTCTGCATATCAGGGATCAAAATTCCTTCTCTCATGTAGATTGCTCCCATCTAAAAATAGTAAGAAGTACCAGCCATGAGGCTGGTACTTCTTTTGCCATACCAAATCCTTTTCGTTTGTCGTAAAACTGTCGTAAAATCCAAATGTGCATTTCCAGCTTCATAATAAATCGCTGCATTTACACCGGATTTTTTGGAAATACGGTTCGTTTTGCTGATTTCTGATGCCGATTTTTAATCCAGCGGCTTCATCGTTGGGAAGAGAATCACTTCCCGGATGGAGTCGGCGCCGGTGAGGAGCATGACGCACCGGTCGATGCCGATGCCCAGACCGCCCGTGGGGGGCAGCCCGTACTCCAGGGCGGTGAGGAAGTCCTCATCCATCATGCCGGCCTCGTCGTCCCCCTTGTCCCGCAGCTCCACCTGTTTCTGGAAGCGCTGGCGCTGGTCGATGGGGTCGTTGAGCTCGGAGAAGGCGTTGCCCATCTCGCTGTGGCAGATGAACAGCTCAAACCGCTCGGTGAGCCGAGGGTCCTTGGGGGACCGCTTGGCCAGGGGGGAGACGTCCACCGGGTGCATGGTGATAAAGGTGGGCTGGATCAGCTTCTCCTCCACCTTCTGGTCGAAGCACTCATACAGGGCGTTGCCCCAGGTCTTGTCCGCCGTCTCGGGCAGCTCCACGCCGATGGCCTTGGCGGCGGCCACCGCCTCCTCGTCAGAGGTAATGGCCATAAAGTCGATGCCACAGTACTGCTTCACCGCCTCGTGCATGGGCATCCGGGGCCAGCCGGGGGTGAGGTCGATGTCCTCCCCCTGCCACCGGACCTGGTAGGTGCCCAGAATCTTTTGAGCGGCGGAGGTCAGCAGGTCCTCGAACAGGTCCATCATGTCGTTGAAGTCGGCGTAGGCCTGGTAGAGCTCAATGGTGGTGAACTCCGGGTTGTGCTTGGGGTCCATGCCCTCGTTGCGGAAGATGCGGCCGATCTCATACACCCGGTCCATGCCCCCCACGATGAGCCGCTTCAGGGGCAGCTCGGTGGCGATGCGCATGTACATGTCGATGTCCAGGGTGTTGTGGTGGGTGATGAAGGGCCGGGCGGTGGCCCCGCCGGAGATGGTGTTCAGCACCGGGGTCTCCACCTCCATAAAGCCCCGGCCGTCCATAAAGTCCCGGACGTGCTTGATAAACTGGGAGCGGATGACAAAGTTCCGCTTCACCTCCGGGTTGACGATCAGGTCCACATACCGCTGGCGGTAGCGCAGCTCAGTGTTGGTCAGGCCGTGGAATTTCTCAGGCAGGGGCAGCAGAGACTTGGACAGCAGGGTGACGTCCACCACCCGGACAGACATCTCCCCCCGCTGGGTGCGGAAGACCACCCCTCTGACGCCTACGATGTCGCCGATATCGTACTTTTTAAAGCGGTTGTACGCCTCCTCGTCCATCTCGTCCTTCCGGGCGTAGAGCTGGATGCGGCCGCTCTTGTCCTGGAGGTCGCAGAAGGACACCTTGCCCATCCCCCGCTTGGACATGAGCCGCCCGGCGACGGACACCTCCTGTCCCTCCAGGGCGTCGAAGTTCTCCTTGATGTTGGCGGAGTCGTTGTCCGCTGCGTACCGGGTGACAGTGAACGGATCGTTTCCGCTCTCCTGGAGCTGCTTCAGCTTGTCCCTGCGAATTTGCAGCAGCTGAGACACGATCTCCTGCTCCGGAGCCTGGTTTAGATTGTTTGCCATATTGGCTCTCTCCTATCTGGTAAAATGCCTCCCCCCTTGTGGGGGAGGTGGCGTTCACAAAGCAAACGGCGGAGGGGGCTTATCTCTCGATCTTCAGCAGCTTGTACTCCACGGGGCCGGCGGGGGCCTCCACCACCACATCGTCCCCCTCGTTTTTGCCCAGCAGGGCCTTGCCGAAGGGGGAGTCCTCCGAGATGGCGCCGTTCATGGGGTCGGCCTCCTGAGAGCCCACAATTTTATAGACCAGTTCCTCGTTAAACTCCTTGTCCAGCACAGTGACGGTAGACCCCAGGCGGACGTAATCCCCCTGGGTCTCGTCCTCCTCAATGACCACATAGTTGGACAGAATCTCCTCCAGCTCCGCCATACGCGCGTAGAGCTTGCCCTGCTCATTCTTTGCCTCGTCGTACTCGCTGTTCTCACTGAGGTCGCCGAAGGAGCGGGCCTCCTTAATCAGGTCGGCTACCTCCTTCTCCCGGACGGTCTTGAGGTAGGTCATCTCATCCTGGAGCTCCTTGAGCCGCTGGGGGCTCAGCTTGTATTCCTTCGCCATGAAAAATTCGCACACCTTTCAAAAAAAGATACCGGCGGGCCGGCCCGGAGGCCGGCCTCTGCTTTTAAAGGCACAATGATAGATTCTGTGCCATTATATGTGTTTCCACCCGGTATGTCAAGTGATTTTTATGTCTTCCGGGCCCAACTTTCCCCCCTCCCACAGGGCGGTCAGAAGAGACAGATCCTCCCGGTCCTCCGCCTCCAGCGCCGGGGCGGCCAGGGTCAGTCCGGCCAGCCGCGGCCCCGGGCCCCAGAGCTCCAGGGTTCCCGCCTCCACTGCGCACCCCGCCTGAAAGGCCAGCGCCGCCTGCCCCTGTTCTCCCGGGGGCAGAACGGGGATGCCAAACTCCCACCGCAGCCACCGGGCCAGCTCCTGGCCTCCGCGGGGCGCGTCGATGATCAGCCTGCGCACCCTCGGACACAGCTGGGCCGCGGTCCGGGCCATGTCCCGGTCGGCCCGCAGCCCCCGCAGGGCCACTGCGGCGCGGTCCGGGGCCAGTCCCTGCCGCTCCAGCGCCGCCAGCGCCAGCGGCGCCGACTGGGCCCGGAGAAACGGGGTCTGGTCCACCGGGCGCAGTCCAAGCTGCTCCAGCAGGGGCCACCAGACAAAGTCCCGGGGCGTCAGCACCCGCAGGACGCCCGCCCGCCGCAGCTCCCGGCCCGCCCGCCGCAGGCGGCGCTCCCCCCAGAAGCCCCCGGGGTCCGCCCATCCCCGCAGGACAGGCAGGCCGTACAGCCTGCCCGGCGCCGCTGTCCCCCGCCCCTTGGGCGCCAAAACCAGCTGTCCAATCAAAGTAAGCCCCCCTCTCCCCAACAGAGTATGCGGGGAGAGGGGGGGATAGGTTATTTTTTCTCAAAGAGGCCCTGGAGCTCGCCCAGCAGCTCCATAGCCTTGAACTTGAGGACATAGCCCTCGCCGTCCCCCGTAACCAGGGCGCCCTGGTCGGGGGTGAAGTGGCCCGCCTCCAGGGCCTGATCCACCGTCTCGCTGGCCGCCCCCACGCACAGGGGCGGGAAGGCCACACACCACCAGTTCCGGCCCTTCCCCTCGCCGATGATCACCCGCAGGGCGGTATAATTTCCGGCGGGGAGGGCGAAGCCCTCATACTCCCTGGTGGGGAACCAGCAGTCCTCCAGGCTCGCCGAGACGGGGTAGTCATAGCCCTGCTCCTCCACCACCTCCCGGCCGGCGGCGGCCAGCAGGTTCAGATGGCCCTCCAGGGCCGCCTGGGCCTCGTCCAGGGTGGCGTTTTCCGGATATATGGCCTCAGCCCGGGCCAGCACCCGGTCCCGAACGGCCAGCTTCAGTGCCTGGTCCGCCTGGCTGTCCGAGTTGGCGATGACATGAAAACGAATCACGCTGTCCGCCAGCTCCTTCTGCTCCCGGCCCAGCCAGCTGCCCGCCACAACGGCAATTAAAAGGCCGAACATCAGCGCGATCTCCCAGGTCTTCAGTTTGCGATCCATATGGTCTCCTCCCGGGGACGAAAAAGCCGTCCCACTGTAATTTTCTTACAGTATGGACGGTTCTCTCCTGTTTTAAACCTGGAAAAGCAATTGTGCTGCCCGGCGGCAAAATGACCGACTATCCCGGAAAAACGACCGACTGTCCCAAAACGGTGGACAGGTCGGGAGAGAGGGGCTATACTGAGGGGCAGGAGAGGGGGGAGCGCCGTGGAGGTAGAGATCAGGACGGAGCCGGGCCGGCAGGAGCCCAAGATTGTCATTTTAGCCGGAGAGGAGAGCGAGGAGCTGCGCCGTCTGGCGGACAGCCTGTCCAGGCTGGCGCTGGGTCCCATCCCGGTGGGCCGGGGTGAGGAGAAGCTGCTCCTGCCTCAGGGGGACTTCCTCCGGTTTTACGCCGACGGCAAGGGGGTATCCGCCCAGACAGCGGGAGAGAGCTACACTGTCCCCCTCCGCCTCTATGAGCTGGAGGAGCGGCTGGACGCCGCCCGGTTCGTCCGCATCTCCAACGGTGAGATTGTCAATCTGGAGCGGGTAACAGCGGTGGACCTGTCCCTGTCGGGCACCATCTGCATGACTTTGGACGGGACAGTAAAAGCCTATGTATCCCGCCGGTATATGAAAAAAATCAAGGAGACCTTACATCTCGGAGGGAGGAATCCACGTGGAAAAGTTTAGGTGGACCTGGGCTGTCCGGGTGCTGGTTGGGGGCGTTTTGGGATTTCTGTTCAGCATTGTGCTGGTGTCCTACATCGTCGGAACACGAGGGCCCTCGCCGGCGACCTGTCTGCTGTGTACTGCTTTGGGGGCGGTGATCGGGGCGGCCACCCTGCCCTTCGCCGACGACGGCAGGGCGCTGCTGCTCCGCTCGGCCGTCCACTTTGGGGTGACGGCCACCCTGTTTGTCCTGCTGGCGGCTCAGCTGGGGGCACGGGGCGGGGAGCTGCTGGCCTGGCTGGCCATTCTGGCCCTGGTGTACGCCGTCATCTGGCTGGGGCGGTGGGTCGGCTGGTATGTGGAGGTGATGCAGCTGCGCTCCCTGCTGGGGCTGTCGCCCGGGCCATCACCGCTGAAGTGGCGGGAGACCCTGCCCTATCTGGCCTTTGCACTGCTGCTGTGCGACGGACTGCCCCTGCTGCTCCGGTGGGCGGACCACGCCGTGTCGGCGGATGTGCCCGTCCTGTCCGGCCTGCTGCTGCCCTATATCCTCCTGCCGGTGGCGGGATTCTCCTCCGGGCTGTCCCTGGGCAAGCGGCAGGGGGTGTGCCCCCTGTACCCCGTGGGCTGCTTCCTGTGCTACCTGCCCATGGTGTTCCTGCTGTTCAACTCCTCCGCGATGTTCCACTGCTTTATGGTTGCCGTCCCCGCCCTGGCGGGCAATGTGCTGGGCTGGTTGTACCGCCGGGCGGTCCCAAAGGAAAAAACATAAGCGAGGGCCCCGCCGGCTGGCGGGGCCCTTTCGCGTCAGGACAGCTGGAACTGTCCGGTGTACAGGCGGTAGTACCGGCCCTTTTCTTCCAATAGGTCCTCGTGGCTGCCCTTCTCCTCAATCTCGCCGTGCTCAATGACCACAATGCAGTTGGCGTTGCGCACGGTGGACAGCCGGTGTGCAATGACGAATACCGTCCTCCCCTCCATCAGGGCGTCCATGCCCTTCTGGATGAGGGCCTCGGTGCGGGTGTCGATGGAGGAGGTGGCCTCGTCCAGAATCATCACCGGCGGGTCGGCCACGGCGGCCCGGGCGATGGCCAGCAGCTGCCGCTGGCCCTGGGACAGGTTGGCGCCGTCGCCGGTGACCATGGTCTGGTAGCCCTCAGGCAGGCGGCGGATGAAGGAGTGGGCGTTGGCGCTCTTGGCGGCGGCGATACACTCCTGGTCGGTGGCGTCCAGCCGGCCGTAGCGGATGTTATCCATGATAGTGCCGGTGAACAGATGGGTGTCCTGGAGCACCGCCCCCAGGGAGCGGCGCAGATCGTCCTTGCGGATGGCGGTCACGTTGATGCCGTCGTAGGTGATAAGCCCGCCCTCGATCTCGTAGAAGCGGTTGATGAGGTTGGTGATGGTGGTCTTGCCCGCCCCGGTGGAGCCCACAAAGGCGATCTTCTGGCCCGGGTCGGCATAGACGGACACGTCCTTCAGAATGCGTTTTCCCGGGACGTAGGAGAAGTCCACACGGCTGAACCGCACCGCCCCCTTCAGCTCGGTGAGACAGTAGTCCTCCCCGGGCACGTTGCGCACGGTGCCCCGGATCAGGTGGAGGCCCATTGCTCCGTCAGGGCCGGGGTACTTCCAGGCCCAGCTGTGATTGGCCAGCATGGCCGGGTCGGGGACGGACTCCGGGTCGGTGATCTCGGTGAGGGTCTCGTCCTCCCCCACAAACACCGGAACCAGTTCCATGCCGTTGCCCCGGGGGGTCTTCCAGGCCCAGGTCCGGGGCCGGCCCTCCCCGGTGAAGGGGGAGAGGGTGCCGTTGGCGTCCTTCTCGGCGGCAATCAGGGTGACCGAGCCCTCGTTTACCTCAGCCGCGGTGTCCATCACCTCGAAGATGCGCTCCGCGCCGGCCAGGGCGGACAGCAGGGTGGTCATCTGCTGGGAGATCTGGTTCAAAGGCTGGCCCACCTGCCGGGAGTAGTTGAGATAGGTGGCCAGTCCCCCCAGGTCAAAGCCCTGGAGAACGGAGAGCAGCCCGCCGAAGGCGGCGGTGAGGGCGTAGCTGATGTTCATCAGATTGCCCGCCACCGGCATAATCATGGTGGAATAGAAGTTGGCCTTCTGGGCGGCATCCCGGTAGGCGTTGTTTAATTCCTGAAACTTGGCCTTGGCCTCCTCCTCGTGGGTGAAGGCCTTCACCACCTTCAGCCCCTCAATGGTCTCTTGAATCTCGCCATTCACCTTGCCCAGGGCGGCCTGCTGCTTCTGGTAAAACCTCCGGCTGCGGCCCCCCAGCTGCTGGAACAGGAACATAGTGAGCCCCAGCACCAGGGCGGAAACAAAGAACAGCTTCCAGTTGATGACCAGCATCAGCACCACCAGCCCCACGAACATCAGGCAGCTCTGCACCAGGGAGACCACGCTCTGCTGCAGGGCCATCTGCACGTTGTCGGCGTCGTTGGTGAAGCGGCTCATCAGCTCCCCGTGGGGGTGTTTGTCGAAGTAGGACAGCGGGAGGGTCTGCAGCGTGTCGAACAGCTCCTTGCGCAGGCGGTTGACCCCCCGCTCCGCCAGCTGGACCATGGTGGCGGACTGGGCGTAAGTGGCCGCCGCCCCCAGCAGGTAGATCACCGCCAGCAGGGCGATGAGGCCGGCCAGCCCGGCCAGCTTCTCTCCCGGCGTCCTGGCCGGATCGGTAATCAGGTTGGTGATAGGCCGCACCAGGTACGACCCGCCCAGATTGGAGCCCACTGATACCAGCAGGCACAGGAGGACGAACAGCAGGGGCAGCTTGCTTTTGGTGAGGTAGCCCACCAGCCGCAGGGCGGTTTTTTTCATATCTTTGGGCTTTACCGGCCCGGCCCGGAAGGCTTGATTGGGTCCTGGCATTATTGACCCACCCCCTCTTGCTGAGAATGATAGATCTCCTGATAAATTTCATTGCCTGCCAGCAGCTGGTCATGGGTACCCCGGCCGGCGATGTGATCGTCATCCAGGATGAGAATCTCGTCGGCGTACTGCACGGAGGAGATGCGCTGGGCGATGATGATGACGGTAGTGTCCTTGAGATTTCTGTGGAAGGACTCCCGGATAGCCGCCTCGGTGGCCGAGTCCACGGCGGAGGTGGAGTCGTCCAGAATGAGAATCGCCGGCCTGCGCAGCATGGCCCGGGCGATACACAGCCGCTGCTTCTGCCCGCCGGAGACGTTGGTGCCCCCCTGGGTCAGCACGGTGTCGAAGCCCTGGGGCAGCTGCATGATGAAATCGTAGGCCTGGGCGTCCTTCGCCGCCTGGACCAGCTCCGCCTCGGTGGCGTCGGGCCTGCCCCACATCAGATTTTCCCGGATGGTGCCGGTGAACAGGATGTTGGTCTGGAGCACCATGCCGATGCGGGAGCGCAGCTCCTCCAGGGGGTAGTCCCGCACGTCCACCCCGTCCACCAGAATGGCCCCCCCGGTAACGTCATAAAACCGGGGGATCAGGTTGACCAGGGAGGACTTTCCGGTCCCGGTGCCCCCCACAATTGCCACAAACTGTCCCGGCTCCACAGTAAAGCTGATGTGAGACAGCACGTCGTCCCCGGTGCCCCCGACGGCGTATTTGAAGGAGACGTCCTGGAACTCCACCCGGCCCCTGGGGGCGGGGAGGGGGGCGGTCTCCGCCTTGTTCCGGACAGAGGGGCTGGCACTGAGCACCTCGTTGATCCGCCGGGCACAGGCCTGGGCCCGGGACAGCTGGAGCAGAGACATAGCCACCATCATCACGCTCATGAGCACCTGCATGATATAGCTGAGAAAAGCGTTCAGGTCGCCCAGGAGGAAGGTTCCCCCCATAACCATCCTGCCGCCGAAGTAGAGGACGGCCAGGGTGGCCCCGTTCATGCACAGCATCATAATGGGCATCATGGCGATGATCCGCATGCCCACAGTGAGGCCGGCCTCCATCAGCTCGTCGCTGGAGCGGTTGAACTTCTTCAGCTCGTGGTCCTCCCGGACGAAGGCCTTCACCACCCGGATGGCCACCAGGTTCTCCTGGAGCACGTTGTTCAGCCCGTCGATTTTCTTCTGCATGGCCTCGAAAAGCCTGGTGCAGATCTTCATCAGCAGGGCGATAGCCAGGGCCATCAGGGGGATGATGACCAGCAGGATCACGGCCAGCCGGGCGTTAAGCCGCAGGGAGATGACCAGCGCGGCGATGAGCATCACCGGGGCCCGGACCAGCATCCGCAGGCCCATGGCCAGCATCATAGTCATGGCGTTTACGTCGTTGGTCATGCGGGTGATGAGGGATGCGGAGGAGAACCGGTCTATGTCGGCGAAGGAGAACTCCTGAATTTTGTCAAACAGGCACTGGCGCAGGTTGCCGCCGAAGCCCTGGCTGGCAAAGGCGGCGTATTTGGCGGCCAGCACGCCGCAGGCCATGGAGATGCCGGCCAGCACCAGCATTTCCGCCCCCAGCCTGAAGATGCAGCTCACATCCCCCGAGGGGATGGCCACATCCACGATTTCCGCCATCACCAGGGGGAGGAGCAGCTCGCAGATAACCTCCAGAATGATGAGGATAGGGGACTTGACAGCCTCTTTTTTGTAACCCTCCAAGTGGGTCAGGAACAGGGAAAGCAAGATACAATCACTCCTTTTCGTGGGAATCCGGGGCGGTCAGATTGTCCAGCATCCGGCGCTGAAGCCAGGCCAGCTGCTGAAGCTCCTCCTCGGTAAAGCCGGCCATCATCCGGGCGGATACCCGGCGGAAGACGTCCCGGCAGCCCTCCACCGCGGCGGCCCCCTTTTCGGTGAGGATGACCCGGTTGCGCCGGGCGTCCCTCTGCCAGGGCTCCCGGCGGACATAGCCGTCCCGCTCCAGGCATTTCAGGGAGTTGGCCACGGCGGCGGGAGAGACGTGGAGCAGGTCGGCCAGCTCCCGCTGGGCCTGGCACTGGCCTCCCGGGTCCTCTTCGGCGGACTGAAGGATGGACACCAGCATAGGGTGGCCGACCTTCTCCAGGCCCGCGGCGTTCAGTTCCGTCTGGATGGCCGCGCGGTGGGCCTGGTTCAGGCTGCGGGACAACAGCTCCATCTCGCGAAACGAAATTTCCACGGGAAAACCTCCCTTCGGCAAAATAGTTAATTCATTAATGATTAACGCATTGATTATTTTACTCAGCCGGACGGAATTGTCAAGCGTTTTTGCGCCGGGTTTAAAAATTGTTTACAGTTCAAACGGCCGCCCGTTCGGGCGGCCGTTGAACGCGGTGTGTTACTGGGCATCCTTTTTCTTCATGAATTTCAGTGCGGCAAGGCCGGAGAGGGACAGGACGCTGAGCACTGTCCACAGCTCCCGGAGGCTGGTGTCTCCGGTTCTGGGTCCCCACAGGGGCACCTCGTTCTCCGGAACATAAATCCACTCCTCATTTTCAGGGTCCCACACCTTTATGTAGGTCTTGGGGACGCCGTCCTCCCAGATTGTGATCTCATCGGGGCTGTCCGGGTCGTTGGGATCGGGCAGCTCAGTGGGATAGCCGGGATTTTCCGGGTTCTCGGGAGGGTTCTCCGGGTCAGTTGGAGGATTCTCCGGGTCCTTAGGGGGATCCTCCGGGTCGGTAGGAGGATCCTTGGGGTCCGTAGGAGGGTCCTTCGGGTCCGTGGGAGGGTCTTTCGGGTCCGTGGGAGGATCCTTGGGGTCCGTAGGAGGATCCTTGGGGTCCGTGGGAGGGTCTTTCGGGTCCGTAGGAGGATTATTCGGGTCCTTGCTGTTGGTGAAGTTGGCCTGGAAGTTTCCGTCCTTCTCGATGGTCCCGCTGACAGTTCCGCCCTCAGGGGTCACATGCCAGCCGGACTCGGACTTCTCAGTGACGGTGAACTTTGTCCCCTTGGGCAGACCCAGGATAGTGACAGAGTCGTCGTGGTGAAGGAGCAGTGTCTTTTCACCGTTGGAGATATAGCCCGATTTGTCCGAACCGTAGAAGAAATACTTGTAGTCGCCGGTGAGGGCACCGCCGTTCTCATCCGTCAGCGTTACAGTAAAGGTGAAGCTTTTGGTGTAATCCGCCTCGGCCAGGCCGGTTCCTGTCAGCTCCTTGCTGATGGTCAGCTGGCCGGTTTCGGGCGCGTTTTGATTCCGGTCCGTGACCACCACGATGTTCAGCAGGCTGAACAGATTTGTGATGTCGGTGTCGCCCAGATTGTCGTAGTGGACGCCGTCCTTTGCTCCGTCATACTGGACGCCTTTCAGGGCGGCGTAGTTCTGCTGCACCCGGGCCCGGACATAGCCGGTGTCGGTGACGAAGTAGGGGTCGAGATTCTGCCCGCCGTCCTGGTCGTGGAGGCCGTAGTCCACTCTGGCGTTTTTGCCAAAGTGCAGGTTCATGCTGCGGACCACCCCTGTGCCCGCCAGCTTTGCGTCCCCCCAGCCAGTGAGAGAGAAGCTGCCGCTGGGCTGAGTCTGCATAAAGGCGGTGAGGTCCTGAAGGGTGACGTCAATGTGGTTGTCTCTGGCGTACTGACGCATGGTCTGGGTCAGCCGGCCCACGCCCGCCATAACCTTCACGCCGTCGTCCGCTGTTCCCGCGTCGGCGTAGATGGAGTAGGTGCCCACCTTGATTCGGATAACTGTGTCATTCAGTTCATAGCCGGCAGGTGCGCTGATCTCCTTTAGATAATAGTCGGTATTGGTGCTGTCAGTCCACATCATTTTGGCGTACCCCGCCTGATTGCCGTCCGGAGCGTTGGGAGAGAAAATCAGCATGCCGTTGCTGTCAGTGGTGCCGGAGGTCTTCAGGGCATCTCCAGCTGTCTCATACAGCCCAAATTTCGCACCGGGGAGGGGTTTGCCGTCCTGGTCGATCTTCTGGACCCACAGCTCCCGGCGTTCGTTGGGGATGTAGATCATGGAGCGGAGGTCACGGTTGAACTGGTCCAGATTGAGGAAGCGGAAGCCGTTCTCAGTTCCTAAGATTGTTTTGAGGATATCACCACTATCAGAGGCCAGTTTTTCTTTCAAAGACTGGTACCGAGCGTTGGCATCGCCCCCAGAGATATCTGCGGCAGAAAGCGCGTTGGGGGAAATGATCCCGTAGACCATGTGCATATCGCCGTCGGGATCGTTCAGCTTGTAGCGGGTGGCCAGGCCGGGCAGATCGAAAATCTTGCCCGTCAGGCGCTGGTTTCCCGGCTCCCACTCCAGATGCCAGGGGGCGCTGTTCCCGTTCCTGGCCTGTTCCAAGGTGGCGGTGTTCGCATCCTTGGCCTGATTCAGGGCGGCGGTGAGGATTCTGGTCTTCCAAATGTTTTCGTCGTCGCCGTTTTTGAACCCATCCGTGGTATCGAAGCCCTGAAGGTTGCTGCCGTAGAGAGCCATCCAATAGCCCTTGGATTTCTCCAGCAGGGGCACCGCCACCACCAGACCCTGTTCCTGGTCGTCGGCGGGTACAGACTCGTTGCTTGAGGTAATTTTCCCGTCACTGCCGAGTTGGCCGTATTTCAGCTGGCCGCCGGCGGTGACGTTGGCCAGGGAACAGCCGTAGGCGCCGGTGGTCCAGCGGTTGGCCACGGAGAGGCTGGAGGTTTTGGTGTCGTAGTGCAGCACAATGTCCACGGGCTGTCTGCGGTAGCCGGCGGGGGCGATGGTCTCCTTCAGAATATAGTACTGGTCGCCCCGGTCAGCAAAGTTGAAGTAGCTGCCGCTCTCATCCAGGAACGCGGCGGAGCCGTCTGTGTCCGTTGTGAGGGTCACCAGGCGAGTCGCCCCGTCCTTCTGCTTGACAAAGAAGGGCTGTTTGCTGTGGATGTCGGCGTCGGTGTAGAGGCACTGGATGCCCGTCGTACCTTCGTCTGTCGCCTCATAGAGCTCAAACTCCGCGTCCTGGACGGGCTTGCCGTTCTGGTCCACCTTGATGATCCGCTGGTGGAGCAGGGGCTGAAGGTTGAAGCGCAGAGCAATGCTGGAGTCGTAGTTGCCCCGCTCCAGGTAGAACATTTTCAGCGTGTGGGAGGTGTTGCTGGCAAAGGTATTGCCACTCCACATGGTGGAGCCTTCCATACCTGCGGCTTGATACAGGTCTTTCAGATTTGTCTGGCTCACCAGGTCCCGGGTTTGATCCGGGTGGGCAGGGTTATAGTCGGGAATGCCTTTGACGGAGAAGCCCCGGCCCACCAGAACATTGCCGCTGGCAAAGTCAATGATGCCATACACCTCGCTGTGAATGCCGCCCATGTCCAGCACCAGCACATCGTCGATGAAGACCCACACGTCGTCGTCGCCGGAGAACTGGAAGGTCATAGGCTTCGAGCCGCTGCCGGTGCCGACGTTGCCGTTGGCGGGCTGACGGAAGTCCACGTTCACCGTCATGCCCAGGTGGTGGTTCATGGAATTGTTGGCGCAGTAGACGCTGCTGGTCAGATGTTCTTTCCCGTCAGCGCCGGTGGTCACGCCGTTAAATACCTCGGAGCCCTTGTTGAAGGGGAAGAAGTTTCCGATGCTCTTTTCACCGTCCGTCCGGACGGTGGCCGGGTCGTTGTAGAGGATAAACTTGCCGTCGCTGGCCGCACCATTGCCGTCCCTGGTCTTTGACTGCTGGAACTCGGCGAAGTTTTTCCGCATGTTGTAGTAGTAATAGCCTTCGTCGTCCAGCTGGAACAGGCCAGTGATGTTTTTATAGCTGGTTTTGTTAGGATGAGTCTTATTTGGGTCAAAGAGATATTGCAGGGATTCAACAGCGTCTGTATCGGTAATCGTCTTTGAATTCTTTGTTTGCCAGAGTTGGATCACATTTTCACTCAAATTATAAATATCTGTTCCCTTGTAAGGATTTCCAGCGCTAGAAGTACCTAAGCTATCTTCCTCTGTTCCGGCTAATTGATAGTCCCGAATCAATGTATAATCCCGATGTGCCGGGTCTCCGCCTAATTGATTTCTTGCTGCCGGAAGATTGATTTCAGGATAGCCGTTGTTCAGAACTTTTTTAACGATTCCCTCCATTCCGGCGTAGGTGTTGCCGTAAATGGTACTTTCACCAGCGCCTTTGTTCCACAGGCCGGCGTGGATCAGTCCGTCGCCGAAGAGAAGAAGGTGTCCTTCGTTGATGCCGCAGTTCCAATCATTAACGGTAGAGTATGCCGTGTTTGTTTCGCCGCTTGTCAGATTTCCGTGGGCATCCGCATTCGGGCGAATGTGCCAATCACTTTTAGGTAGGATATCACCGCCGTTGGGATTTTCTGTGGTCTTATCTGCCGTCGGTTTTTTTCCGTAGTCCTCCACCCAGTAGTCGAACAGGTTGACGGTGACATTTTCAGGAGCAGCGGGGGTGGCGGTATAGTCATTAAGATCTATACTGCTTAATAGAACTGTAAGTTCCAATGTACCGCTTGTTCCGCCACTGCCTTTATTAATCTCCCATACTAAATCAGAGTCACCTTTGGGGACAAGTGTAAATTGACCAAAAGATACATTATTGGGAATATCCCATTTAATATTTAGTATTCCCCGATGGGGTCCTGCACCAGCTGGTGGATTGTCGTCTCTCCCTTCATAAGTAAAACCACTTACATCTAAATTTGTCCATCCATAACCTCTTACCTGATTGGGGAGGGCATCATTCACAAGTTGTACTAATTGCTGTGAAGACAAACCATCAGGAGCATTAACGTGAACGGACCATGTTCCATCTTCATTTTCTAAAAGTGTTGTCCCTGTGCGCGGAATAAATGTACAAAAGTTTAGAGATTTGTCAACAGCATACACCTCCCCGCCGCCCAGGGAGGCCACCACCTCCAGACTGGGCGCGGTATCGGTAAGGAGGTAGTCCTCGGGCAGGGAGGCGGTGAGGATGTAGTCCCCCGGGTTTGCGTCCCGGTCAGGGAACTGGCTGAGGTCCCAGTTCAAGTCCAGCTCCGCAACAGAGCCGCCCAGGAACACGGCCTCCAGCTGTGTTGGCAGGAAGCTGCTCAGAGTTTCCTGATCCACGGTCAGCTCCTCGCCGGCGCCAGGCAGGGGCAGATACCACCGGCCCTCCTCCTGAGTCAGGAAGCCGTCCTCATCCACCCACTCCCAGCTCACAACGCACCTGTCACAGGCGAAGGTGCAGGGGGAGCCCTCCACGGCGGGGGAGTAGCCGCAGGCCTCGTCATGTGTATGATTACAGGGAACCTCGGCCACGGGGGCGGTGTAGCCGCAGCTCTCGTCGTGGACGTGATTGCAGGGGGCCTCCTCCGTGTCGGGGACATAGCCGCAGGCTTCGTCGTGGACATGGGTACAGGGAGTCCCCTCCACAGCGGGGGCATAGCCGCAGCTCTCGTCGTGGACGTGATTGCAGGGGGTCTCCTCTACCGGTGGGACATAGCCGCATTCTGCGGTGTGCTCCCTGTGGTGCGGACAGGAAAACGGGGTGTCGGGGGCCGCCGCATAGACAAAGGCCGCACCCCACATGGGCAGCGTGAGTGCGAGGGCCAAAGCGAGCGCAAGTATTTTTTCAGTATAGCTCCCGGGCTTCCGGGCAGGCTGAAGCAGCCTTTTACCTCCTTTTTTCATCAAGCCAACCTCCTCAGTGTACAGGTTCCGCGCCACGGTCCGGCGGACTGCGGCAGGATAACAGTGCCGCAATGAGTAATCACATCTATTATATCATGGGCTGTTCGGATGTAAATAGTGTTTTTAAGAAAAACAGGGAGAAATCCAGCGTACCTTTTGGTTAAAAAACAGCCGCCCCTGTGGGGCGGCCGTTGAAAGGCGGAAAATCAGCGCTTGGAGAACTGGGGGGCGCGGCGGGCGGCCTTCAGGCCGTACTTCTTGCGCCTTTGGCCCCTCAATCCCTTGATATGACTGCGTTTCCGGCATTGCCTGTTCAAGTTAGCCCATCATTTAACTCAACGGATGGAAGCCAATATGCTACCAATAACGTCAGTCATGCGGGCCTTTGCCCAAACGCTTCGTTGATTACCGGAGATAATTCGCTGGGTCTATTATACTTTACTTTGGCATAGATGTCCATAGTTACTTTGGAATTTTCATGTCCTGCCAAATACTGAACTGTCTTGGGGTCAACAGAAGCGTAACGGTCGGATTTTCTTTGCGGAACTTAGCTTCCACAATCTCGTGCTTGGCATGAGTGCTGTGCTTGTAAACTTTGACAGATGAATACTGTTCTTTTACTTTTGCTTTCAAAGCCGACTGGTGCCTATTCCTCCACCGCCATTACAGCGGCTTCCATGGTCGTGGCACCGCTCTCAGTTGGATAAAGGCACGTTATACAGTCTGCTTTCCGTACCAGCACTTCATAGCGCCGCAATACGCTCCATGCTCCAACCTTTCCACGTTCCGATATTCCTATCTGTGCATATACCTTTAGGTGGCCCCTTTAAGCCAGTGCGTTTGGGCGGCGCCTGTAACGCCGCAGGGAGTTTCATACTAACGACTTTTACTCGTCCCCACGCACACCGCCATTGGCGGCAGCCGCATTTCTGCGGCCCATTCGTCTTGACCCGTACATTCAGGGCTTTGTCAGTGCGTTCCACCGCACATTCTCACCATGGGCATTTTATAGACCCCCGGCGTATCATCTGCACACCCCACCGCTGGGGCGTTTTCCTCGGCCCGGCCCGTTAGGGCAGACTTGGATTACATAGCTCATACGCCGCCGCCCTCCTCAAAGCCCTCTTTCATCTCCCACTCACGCTGCCTCGGCTTGATGGGCCGGTTGCAGGGCAGCTTCTTCTGGGGCCTCTTTTTCCAGGAAAACACAATACTCCCAGCGCC
>CATNCS010000049.1 GCA_950097245.1 uncultured Oscillospiraceae bacterium
TAGTCGGTGGAGGACAGAGAGGACAGGGTCATCTCCTGATTGCCCGAGTCCTCGCAGGCCGCCTTTCCATACTGGGCCAGCAGCTCCGGGCTGCGGGAGCGCACCGGCCGGTAGGCGTAGCCCGCCTGACAGAACCGGCAGCCCCGGATGCAGCCCCGAAACAGCTCCAGCATCACCCGGTCGTGAACAATCTCAGTGGAAGGAATGATGGTCTTTACCGGGAAATAGGCCTTATCCATGTCCTGGACGATCCGCTTGGTAATCACCGCATGGGCCTTTTTCCCCACTTTTATGTCAACCGACTCCAAGGTCCCGTCAGGACGGTACACAGGCTCGAACAGAGAGGGCACATAGATGCCCTCAATCATGCCAACTTCCTCCAGGAACTCCTCCTTGGACCAGCCTTCATCCCGGGCCTGGCGGTAGAGGTCGATGTACTCCAGGGTGACATCCTCCCCCTCCCCCAGGACGAAAAAGTCCACAAAGGGGGCCAGGGGCTCCGGGTTGTAGCAGCAGGTCCCCCCTGCTACCACCAGAGGGGAAAAATCAGTGCGGTCAGCGCTGCGCAGGGGCAGCCCGGCCAGGTCCAGCATATTTAAAACATTGGTGTAGGCCATCTCGTACCCCAGAGAGAAACCGATAATGTCAAACTCGGCGATGGGATCGCCGCTCTCCAGGCCGTAGAGGAGCAGTCCCTCCCGGCGCAGCTGCTCCTCCATGTCCCCCCAGGGGGCAAAGCACCGCTCACACCAGATATCGGTCCGCTCATTCATTACGCCATACAGAATCCGGCAGCCCAGATTGGACATACCGATCTCGTAGGTATCGGGAAAGCACAGGGCGTAGCGGACATCCACACTGCCCTTGTCCTTAACCACTGCGTTAAACTCTCCGCCGGTGTATCGGGCCGGCTTTTGCACCTTCGGCAGAATATATTCCAAGGTACGATTCATTGTTTTCCCTCCAGGCTATAATCAAACACAGGATTTATTGTACCTTTTTCCTGCTTCGCTGGCAAGCTTTATTTCTGGGAAAACCATATTTTTTTTGGCGCAGAACAACGGCCGTCAGCCAAAAAGCTGTCAGCAGCAGTGTGATATTCCCCCTGAAGATGGTCAAAAAAAGTCCTGCCGTCATCATTCCGGCAGTGCTCAAGCAGTCCAGGCACCTCCTGATCTGGTCCGCCGCTTCCTGTCCGGCCAGAAGGGCCAGAGTACAGTACACCGCCCGGCCGCCGTCCAGCCGCCCTAGCGGAAGCAGGTTAAAGAAGGCCAGCACAAGGTTGAGTCCCGAAAAAGTCACCCCTCCCGGAATGGTGCAGAAGGCCAGCGCCAGCAGCAAATTGACTCCCGGCCCTGCCAGAGCGGACAGCCCCTCCTGCCAATACCCCAGTGGATATGCCAGTACCAGCTCCGCGCCGATTGCTGTCAGCCGTACTCCCTTTACAGATCCTCCCAGCAGCCGGATGGCCGCAACATGTCCCAGCTCGTGAAGCGCGCAGGCTATCAGGGTCATGGGGACCAAAAAAGCGCGGTCAATATAGTTCAGCCAGGCCAACAGCAAAAAAAATCCGCCGGTCGCTTCCACTCTGTTCAGCTGGATCATGGCTCTAAAAAATCAACATAGTATGCGGGGTTCAGGTGTATTTTTCCGAACTTCAACTCCAGATGCAGGTGAGGCCCGGTGGATATTCCGGTAGAACCGATTTCCGCCAGCTTCTCTCCCCGTGCCACAGCCTGGCCCTTGGTAACCACAATCTCACTGCAATGAGCGTAAAATGACTTGACCCCGTTTCCATGGTCCACCTGAAGATATAGTCCATAGGAGTCGTTTTTTCCGGTATATTCCACCTCACCGTCGGCAAAGGCCGCGACAGGGTCCCCCTCCTGCCCGCCAATGTCCACTCCGCCATGGAAGAGAACCTTGCCTAAAATGGGATGCTCCCGGTAGCCGTATCCCGAGGTGAGCCGACCCACCACAGGCGGAATGGTCTCCAGCTCCCCCAGAGACAGTTGATCCATGGTGTAGTTGTTGGGCAGCGCTTCTCCGCTGTAATCCGAGTACAGGACCACCGTACCCGCCGCCGGAACAGCGGGCGGCTCCTCCTGAACGGTCGGTTTCACCGGTGGGACCTCGTCTGGAATGATCGGTCTGACCTCAAGTCCATATGGTGTCAGATTGGCATAGTGGGAGGTGCGGACCGCTGTATCTGCCCCACAGCTGAGAAAATTCAGCTCCTCCCCCCGCATATCTGTTGTCAAGGGAGACGGTATAAACGCGGCTGGCTGTACCGGCTCCTCCTTCTCCCCGGAACCGAAAATCTCTGCGCAGAAGGCCCCTAAATCAGCTATTGCCGCATCTCCTCCCGCCAGGGACTCCCCGAGCTCCGCCAGCGTCTCCTGGAAATCCAGGTCAGTGGTAATAAGGGCGAGCAGATCGTCACGCACCTGCCCCAGTTTTTGCGGAAAAACACCCTTCCATAGGAAAATAGCCAGGAAAAGCGCCAGACAGACCACCAGCTGAAGCAGCCGGACCCGCTCCTGACTGGACACTCCCCGCTGCTGTCTGCGGACTGATGGGGACTTATAGGAGGATCGAACACTCCTTCTATGACTCACTACCTGTGCGCTCTGACTGTACATGGCTGTCCCTCCTCGCCCTGTTTTTGCCAGTCTATTCCAGACCTTCTGAGAATATTCTTCTTGACAGATGAGAGAAAACCAAATATAATAATTAAGCTAACTAAATCCGGGTGTGGCGAAGCTTGGTATCGCGCTTGGTTCGGGTCCAAGAGACCGTGGGTTCAAATCCCGCCACTCGGACCATGTCGGAGCAAAGTCCGCTTTGCTCCGACGATTTTTTTCAAAATCGTCATCCGCTCCTTTGCTCCTCCTCTCCAAACCGGACCTGCTACGCTGGGCTCCGGTTTGGTTTTGGGTACAGGCCCTGGAAGCTGTGTCTTTTTGGGACGACACATGACAATCCAAAAGACCGTTGACTGTTGTCAACGGTCTTTTAATTCTGCGTCTATACAAAACGCAAACTATCGCTTGAATCGATTGACAAACCCGCACCGGCGGCACAGCATCTCGGTGGCCTTTCTCTTTGAAAAGCCATTGTAGATGGCCTGAGCCCGGGGGGTTCTCAGAATATCCTCCAGCGTTTGCTGGTAGAGGCTGCCCAACGGGATATCTCCTTCATGGTCCAGGCAGCAGGGCACCACTGTCCCATCCCACAGAATTCCCACCTGATCCCGAAGACCGTAGCAAAAGGCAGGCCTGTCCTCCTCCGGAGCGGACAGATCGGGCCAGAGAAATTTCTCCCCCCACTCCAGGAAAATCCTGGGGGCCAAAGTGGTCCCCCGACGCCCGACCTTCCAAGGTCCAGGAAAAGCATCTTTCAGCCGCGCCAGGATAGGGCCATTGAGACAGTTAGCGCCTTGGGTGTCCGTACCATCCAGATTCCAAAGCCGCAGGGCACACCGCTTTCCAGCAGCAGACGCCTTTAGGGCAAAGCGGACGCACGAATTCAGGTAATCCTCCAGGCCCTTCCCCTCATTGCCCTCAAAGGAGTGTAAAGAGATGCTCACTTTTTCCACCGTTGGGCTGGAACAGAGCAGTTCTCCCCGCTTTTCCAGCAGAGTCCCGTTGGTGGTAATCATCACCTTGAAATCCAGGCTCCGGGCCCGCTTCAAGATTTCCTCCAGCTGGGGATGGAGCAGCGGCTCTCCCATAAGGTGGAGATATAAATACGCTGTGTGGGGCCGCAGCTTGGCAGCCAGAACTTGAAAATTCTCCGGTGAAAGAAACCCCGGTTCCCTCCGGGTGCCGGGACAGAAATCACAGCGCAGATTACACACATTTGTGATCTCCAGATAGGCCTTTCTCAGCTGACGCATGTCCCCACCCCCTGGGAACATCCTACCACAGCGGGGTCCGGCCGTCAACGGTACACACCTGTGATGTGGAGAAACCGCAAACTATGGATAGGGTAGGTGGACAGTGGCCGGTAATCGTGATCCTCCGAGTGGGCGGCCACCAGGATGTTGTCTAGGGTAGGAGGACCGCCCACCGCCACAATCACCGGATTGTGGGCATAGGGTCCTGACACAAAACGCAGCTGGACAAAGTCACCAGGCCGCACCTTCTCTATTTCCACCTCCTCCCCTGCCGGACCGGGTGTCTCCTTATCCCGGGTGAGGAAGTTGTAGAAAAATGGAACTCCTGTCCAGGCGGGGGCCCGGCTGTACTGGCTGTTGTAGTACCAGCCGAAGGTGGGAGTGTAGTTCATCACTCCGGCGCCGGCATAGAGACACTGGGAGGCGAAGTTTGTACAGTCGCCTCCCAGCTCATCGAAGTTGTAAAAATTGGGATTTCGGTGGTAGGCCCAGCGGTGGGCGTAGTCCACCGCCGCCTGACGGTCATAGGGGTACAGTGTCATAGGGGAAACCTCCTTTCCCCTATGCTATGCGGGCCGGCAAGGAAATGTGCTTGTTATACTATCGCCCATAGAATCACGCTTTTAACCCAGTCCCACATGTGGGGAAACTCCTGCTTGATGATCGTCCATACCTCCGCTCCGTTCATGGTTCCGCCCAAATCCCTGACGAAGGTATACATACCTTTTGCCTCCTCAGAACCAATCGCGACATGTCCATAGGCGGAGCCCCCGATGGCCAGCCCAGTGGACCAGGCACTCCCGCCGATGGCAAGGTAGTTGGAGAACGCCCCGCCGCCCGCCGCCAGCCACTGCCCTACTGCGCAGCCACCTACCGCGAAGCCGCCTACGGCCAGCCCGCCCAGGGCAATCAGTCCAAAGCTGACCCCACCCAAGGCCAGGAGCAGCCCTAAACATAGGCCCCCCAAAGAGATCACCCCCAAGGAACAGCTCCCGATAGCCACCACTCCCACAGCCAGGTTTCCAATGGCGACAATCCCCTTCGCAACCTGAGGGCCGTATCCCAATCGGATGTGAACCAGCGGCAGGCTAAACACCTTTACAGGACTGACATATTCGTAAAAGATTCCATAGGACCGCGCCCCAGTGCGGCGCACTGGCTCTTCCCAGGGGTCCAGCCGCTCCCTCACTGCCTCCAGGCCCACCAACTGGTCGATGGACATGCCAAAGAGCCGGGACAGCTCCACCAGCTTCTCCAGCTCCGGGGTACTCTGGCTCATCTCCCACTTGGAGACCGTCTGACGAGTCACGCCAATCTGACTGCCCAGCTCCTCCTGGGACCACCCCCGCTGGCGGCGCAGGGCCATTAAGTGTTCCGCAAAATTCATGGGAAAACCTCCTTTTCTGCCTCCACCATAGCAGATTTTCCCCTGTCCCGTCAACCAAAAGCCCTTGGAAATCTGTCAACCAAAGTTAACATCCCCCTAAAACACCCCCACTGCAGGCTTACTGTAGGGATTAGGTCAACAAAAACTAAGTTTTATTTACCTGATATCTTCTGAACAGGCAGCCAGACCTGAAACTGAACCTCCTCAGCTCCGGGTTCACTCAGGTAGACCTCCACATCGGGGGCCTGAGCCCACTCGTAGCCCGAATCGGGCAGCCATTCCGAGACGACACGTCTTTGCAGCTCCTGGATGGCGTTGGGCTGTTGGCTCTGCCCGGAAAAGACGGCCCATGTGGCAGCGGGGACGGTACACTCCTCCATTCCCTCCGGAACCGAGACCTCAGCGGCGACGGCAATATAGTAGAAGCTCTGCTCCAGGTGACAAGTGCTTACGCCTAACACTCCAGGTATTTCAGAGCCCATCAGGGGAATCAGTTCCCCCAGACGGGGTCCCACCTCTCCCCAGAACCGGGGCACAATCTGAAAACTTTCCTCTGCGTCCATGGGCAGAGGGGTGCGGAACCCCACAATACGAAATGCCTCCCGCCTGACGATCTGATACTCCATCTCTGTATCCCCCTTGAGTACAAATTTGAAGCGGATACGTGGAAAGGCTTTCAGCTTTACACCATCTTCTCTTGCAAGGGACGGAGCCACACCGTGAATTGCCTGGAAGGCACGGTTGAAGGCGGTGGGCGAGTCGTAGCCATAGCGCAGAGCCACGTCCAGCACTCTCTCCCCTGTCCGCAGGTCGGCCGCTGCCCGGGTCATGCGGCGGCGGCGGACGTACTCCTTCAGGGGCACTCCGGCCAGATAGGAAAACATCCGCTGAAAGTGGTAGGCGGAACACCCGGCCAGCCGTCCCAGCTCCTCCATCTGAATCTCTCCGTCCAGATTCTCCTCTAAATAGTCCATCGCCTGATTCCAATTTTTCAGCCAATCCATAAAATATCCACTCCTTGTCCTTAAGTATAGCCCCTCTCTTCCGCCTTGTCCTCTCTTTTCGGGTATAGAAAAAGGGAGCGCCGAAACGCTCCCTTTGACAGGCAGAAACTTTAGGCCTTGCCGTTGCAGCCCAGAACGTCCACCAGCTTGTGGCGGACCAGCTCCTTGATGTTGGCGCGGGCGGGCTTGAGGTACTGGCGGGGGTCGAAGTGGTCGGGGTGCTCGTTGAAGTACTGGCGGACAGTACCGGTGAGGGCCAGACGCAGATCGGAGTCGATGTTAATCTTGCAGACGGCGCTCTCGGCGGCCTTGCGCAGCTGGGACTCGGGGATACCCACGGCGTCGGGCATCTTGCCGCCGTTCTCGTTGATCATCTTCACGTAGTTCTGGGGCACGGAATAGGAGCCGTGGAGCACGATGGGGAAGCCGGGCAGACGCTTGACGACCTCGTCCAGGATGTCGAAGCGCAGGGGCGGGGGCAGCAGCTCGCCGGTGGCGGGGTCGCGGGTACACTGAGCAGCGGTGAACTTGTAGGCGCCGTGGCTGGTGCCGATGGCGATGGCCAGGGAGTCGCAGCCGGTCTTGGAGACGAACTCCTCCACCTCTTCGGGGCGGGTGTAGTGGGAGGCCTCGGCAGAGACGTTCACGTCGTCCTCCACGCCGGCCAGAGCGCCCAGCTCGGCCTCCACGACGACACCGTGGTCGTGGGCGTACTCGACGACCTTCTTGGTGCCCTCGATGTTCTCGGCGAAGGGCTTGGAGGACAGGTCGATCATGACGGAGGTGAAACCGTCGTCAATGCAGGACTTGCAGGTCTCAAAGCTGTCGCCGTGGTCCAGGTGGAGCACGATGGGAATCTCGGGGCACTCGATGACGGCGGCCTCCACCAGCTTCACCAGGTAGGTGCGGTTGGCGTAGGCACGGGCGCCCTTGGAGACCTGGAGGATCACAGGGGCCTTCTCCTCGCGGCAGGCCTCGGTGATGCCCTGGATGATCTCCATGTTGTTGACGTTGAAGGCGCCGACAGCGTAACCGCCGTTATAGGCCTTCTTGAACATTTCGGTAGAAGTAACAAGGGGCATGGGAATAACCTCCTTATAATAATGTCCTCTATATTTTACCACATTTTCCCCAGATTGCAACATGCAACCGGGAAAAAACTCCCGCCTGTCCGGCGGGAGTTTTGTGGGATTTGTGAGGTAGACTGCAATAGCAGCACCAACAGGATTTGGCGTTTTCTAATTTACCCTTCCTTACTGTTTCTCTTTCAATTGCATTTCCATATCAGTCAGGTTGAAACGCGCCTCCCCATCCGGATATTCCTCCTCCAAAGTATCCCACATTACTTTAGCCCTCGCACTGCTGTTCAGATTAGCGTCATCGTACCCGATACAGGTACAGACCCGTGTGGTATCCGGAATCGGCTCTCTGTCCTCCTCATTGAATACAACGGTCCGCGCCGTATTTACGGTACACAGGATATAATTGCCGCCTCGAAGTCCCCGGCCCAGATACTCAAACGCATAGTCCGAGGTATCATACACCTCAGCGTTCACGGTGCTGTCCTCACCGGACCAGCTGCAATCAAAGTTCTTTGTCCGAACACCATCTTCTCCATAGTAAGCGGCCAATTCCTCCAACAAATCAGCATGAGCTGAACCGCCTGGGACAGGGCCGGACAGGGGGGTGTAAACCATAACTTTTTCTCCGCCAGCCAGAGAAACAAGCCGGGGGCGAAGCACAGCCGCAGCGAGAACACAGACACAGATTGCCGCCAGAGCCGCCTTTGTCCTCTTTTTCATAGAGATACCTCCTGTCAACCCGGATTTCCCTTCTATTTTACTACTGCCGGTCTTAAAAATCAATATAAAGTCGGTGATTCTTCCCGTTTACAATTCCGGAAATCTTTGCTATAATATCTGCGCAGAAAAAATTACCCATTCCACACAGGATATTTTGAATTTGGAGGTAATCAACATGAGCAACACATTAAAGGGCGCCCTGATTATCGGTCAGTCCGGCGGCCCCACTTCCGTCATCAACGCCAGCGCCTACGGCGTCATCCGCACCGCCCTGGACTGCCCCGACATCACCGCCGTCTACGGCGCGGCCCACGGCATCAAGGGCGTGCTCAACGACAAGCTGTACGACATGGGCCAGGAGGACGCCAAGGAGCTGGAGCTGCTGCTCAACACCCCCTCCTCCGAGCTGGGCTCCTGCCGCTACAAGATCGCTGATCCCGACAAGGACGACACCGACTACAAGCGCATCCTGGAGATCTTCAAAAAGTACGACGTGCGCTACTTCTTCTACAACGGCGGCAACGACTCCATGGACACCTGCAACAAGATCTCCAAGTATATGCAGAAGGTGGGCTATGAGTGCCGCATCATGGGCGTGCCCAAGACCATCGACAACGACCTGTTCGGCACCGACCACTGCCCCGGCTTCGCCTCCGCCGCCAAGTATATCGCCACCTCCTGCGCCGAGGTGTATAAGGACGCCCGGGTGTATGACACCGGCATGGTGACCATCATCGAGATCATGGGCCGTCATGCCGGCTGGCTGGCCGGCGCCGCCGCCCTGGCCGGGGTCGTTGGCTGCGCCCCCGACCTGGTCTACCTCCCCGAGGTGGACTTCGACATGGACAAGTTCCTGGCCGACGTGGACCGCATCTTCAAGGCCAACGGCAACTGCATCGTGGCTGTCTCCGAGGGCATCCACTACGCTGACGGCACCTTCGTCTCTGAGGCCAAGACCTCCGCCACCGACGGCTTCGGCCACGCCCAGCTGGGCGGTCTGGCCGCTCTGCTGGCCAATGTGGTCAAGGAGCGCACCGGCGCCAAGGTCCGGGGCATCGAGCTGTCCCTGCTCCAGCGCTGCGGCGCCCACGTGGCCTCCCGCACCGACATCGACGAGTCCTTCCTGGCCGGCAAGACCGCCGTGGAGGCCGCCGTGGCCGGCGAGACCGACAAGATGGTGGGCTTCGTCTGCACCCGCGAGGGCGGCTACAAGTGCCAGACCAAGCTGTTCAACCTGTCTGAGGTGGCCAACTTCGAGAAGAAGGTCCCCCTGGAGTGGATCAACGCCGAGCACAACGGGGTCACTCAGGCCTTCATCGACTACGCCCTGCCCCTCATCCAGGGCGACGCCAAGGCCCCCACGGAGAACTCCCTCCCCCGCTTCGCCCGCCTGAAGAAGGTTTTTGCAAAGTAATTTTTCCAAGCGAAGGCCCGCCCCATCGGGGCGGGCCTGTTTTGTTAAAAAAATGCTTGAAATTCATTTTAATTGCCTGTATTATCAACTTATCTGGCCAGAAAATTAAATATAATTTGGAGGCAATTCATTTTGAAAATCGAGACATTTCAGAGCATTACCATAGCTTATATGCGCCGCACTGGGGCATACGGGCCCGAAAATCGTCAGCTAATGGAGAATTTGAAGGCCTTTTTAGCGCAGCACGGCCTGCTTCACGAGAAAAGCACCATATTAGGTATTCCGCTGGATGACCCGACTATCACACCGGCAGAACAATTAAGATATGATGTCGGCCTGATCGTCCCTGTGCATGCGGTCATTCCCCTGCCCACCCGCAGCATCGACGACGGAACATACGCTGTCTTTGAAGTTCAGCATACACAACAGGGCGTATCATCCTTCTGGCAAAATATTGGGCAGCTCACCTTGTCCATAGACAATACAAAACCGATCATTGAACGCTATTCTTCCCAAAAAATCGCGGAGCATTTATGTGAGTTTTGTGTTCCAATCATTCGTTAAAAAAGCTCAGCTGCCGGCACTGGAAGAAAGCAGCTCCTTATCGTCCCGCCGCAGCGGCAAAAGGCTCCTTTGGAAAGGAGCTGTCAGCGAAGCTGACTGAGGATTGCGTTTTGCGAAGCAAAACATACGGAGTAATCAAAGTTTCCGCCCCACAAAAGTCCCCGACCCCTCGTTTGCTTCGCATATTTTGGCTTCGCCAAAATGCAATCCTCCGCCCCAGTGTGCGCACTGGGGCACCTCCTTTCAAAAGGAGGCTTTTTTGCGCTCCCAAAAACCTCAATCAAAAAAACTCAGCTGCCGGTCCTCATAGCTCCGGGTGGCGGCGGAGATGATGTGTTTCATCTCATAGAGCAGGTCCAGCTCCCGGCACCGGGCAGAAAACAGCTCCCACAGCTCCTTCGCCCTGGGGCTGGAGCAGTAGTAGCGGGTGCCGTAGCGCCTGCGGTACCTCTCCCCCATCCCCGGAAAGGCCCGGTCCAGGCCGTTGAGGAAGTAGTCCCGCTGGCCCTCCCGCATGGTGACCCCGAAGGCGACGTAGACGAACTTCGCCCCCGCCCGGGCGGCGCTGTCCACCACCGACAGGACGTTTTCCGCCGAGTCCTCCACAAAGGGCAGGACGGGCATAAGGAGCACCCCGGAGAAAACACCGGCCCTGGACAGCTCCTCCAGGGCTTTGAGCCGCCGGCTGGGGGGCGGCGCGTGGGGCTCAAGTTTAGCGGCCAGGACATCGTCGGTGGTAGTGACGGTCAGCTTGCAGATCACCGGGGAGTGGCCCTGAATCAACTGGTACAGGTCGATGTCCCGGGTAATAAGGTCGCTCTTGGTGGCTGCGGCCACCCCACATTGGTAGGCGTCGATGAGCTCCAGCGCGTGGCGGGTAAGCTGAAGCTCCACCTCGAAGGGGTTGTAGGGGTCGCTCATGGAGCCCATGGTGATAAAGGCGGGCCTGGCCTTCCGGGCCAGGTCGTCCCGGAGGATTGTCAGCGCATCCGCCTTGGCCTTCACCCGGTCAAAGTCCGGGTTCTGGTAGCAGGAGCTGCGGCTGTCGCAGTAGAGACAGCCGTGGCAGCAGCCCCGGTAGATATTCATGGTGTGGTCGGTTCCAAACCAGCTTGTGGATTTGCTCCGATGGAGCAGATGCTTGGCGGCAATGTAGTCCATTGTCAGCCCCCTGTGCCATGCAGTCTGCCGTCCGCGTCCTCTAGCAGTTTTACCAGATGCGGAACCGCCTGGGTCACCTCTGCATAGTAAAACGCAGTGTGCTTGGGCGTTTTCCCTAGAGAGGGATCAGCACCATATTGCAGCAAAAGCCGGATAATTGGCTCAGTGTCCGGGAGATATTTTAAAAAGGCGTAGGCCAAAGGAGAAACTCCTAAATTGTCACAAATATTGGGATTTGCACCATTTTCCAGAAAAATATGAACAATATCCGCTTTAAACTGCCGCACCGCAACTGTCAAATAGGTCAAACCGGATTTGTCCTGTTGGTTGATGTCAGGCAGACCTTCCACAAGCCTTCGGATTTGCCGTGCCTGTTGTGCAGGAGTTCCTTTGGCAAGTTCGGTTTTGTAGACCGCCATTGCGTCCAACAACGGGTCTGCCTCTAATTTGTTTTTGGCCATAACATCTGCCCCCTGCCCTTTATTGTACCAACTCCACAGGTATTTGTCAAGAAAATTAGAACAAAAGTTTGAATTTTTGACGCCTCTGATGTATAATAGCTGCAAAGGAGGGTACTGCCATGGACCGGGTCATTTTTCACTGCGATCTAAACAGCTTTTACGCCTCGGTGGAGCTGCTTTCCCGACCGGAGCTGCGCCACCTGCCGGTGGCGGTGTGCGGCGACCCGGCCAGCCGCCACGGCATTATTCTAGCCAAGAACGAGCCCGCCAAGGCCTTCCAGGTGAAGACAGCGGAGACCATCTGGCAGGCCAAGAAGAAATGCCCCGATCTGGTCCTCCTCCCCGCCCACCATGGCCTGTACCGGGATTTTTCCCGTAAAGTGAATTCCCTTTACCAGGAGTACACCGACCTGGTGGAGCCCTTCGGCATCGATGAGAGCTGGCTGGATGTCACCGGCACCCTCCACCTTTTCGGCGGGGATGCCAGAACCTTGGCCGACCATCTGCGGGAGGAGATACGGGGCCGGTTTGGCCTGACCATCTCGGTGGGGGTGTCCTTCAACAAGGTTTTCGCCAAGCTGGGCAGCGACTACAAGAAGCCGGACGCCACTACCGTCATCACCCGGGAAAATTTTAAAAGGATGGTCTGGCCCCTCCCGGTTACCGATCTGCTCTATGTGGGCCGGGCTGCCTCCCAGACCTTCCAGCAGTTCGGTATCCGCACCATCGGCGACCTGGCCGCCTTCAACCGGAATCAGCTATTCCAGCTTTTAGGAAAAAATGGAGCTCAGCTTCACGACTTCGCCAGCGGAGAGGACCGGTCCCCTGTAGCCCCCGCCGGCCAGTACACGCCCCCTAAGTCAATTGGCAATGGCTATACCTTCCCCAAAAATCTGCAGGGCCGGGAGGAAATTAAAGCGGGTATCGCCCAGCTTGCTGACCAGGTAGCGGTCCGCCTGCGCAGGCATACCATGAAGTGTCAAGGGATATCACTTTCCATCCGGGACCCTGATTTTCGGGACATCAGCCGCCAGATGCGGCTGGATCCCCCCACCGATCTGGCCCGGGAGCTGACTCAGGCTGCGGTGGAATTGGCGGACAGCTGCTGGAATATGTCCAACCCGGTACGGGCCCTGACAGTAACTGCCATCTACCTGATCTCCGCCGATGAGGCAGGGGCCCAGCTTGACTTGTTTGCCGCTGAGCAGGACGCCAAACGCCGGCGACTGGAGCGGCTGGAGGGCACTCTGGATGTTATCCGTGCCAAGTATGGCCCTGGGGCCATTGCCTCCGCCTCCACCCCCCGGGACCCAGGCCAGGAGCGCCACGCCCCGCCGCCGGGCGGGACATACAGGGAGAACTAGCCGCATAATCTGGGGCATGGAGGTGTTGTCCATGCCCCTGTCTTTTTTTCAATTTTTAGACCAGATGGCCAAAAATCCCGCCCTTTTGGGGACAGTTTTGCTGACATTGGCCGTCCTGCTGGTGAACGGCTGGACCGATGCGCCCAATGCCATCGCCGGGGCGGTGGTGACAGAAGCCCTCCCCTTTCGCTCCGCTGTGCTGCTGGCGGCGGTGTGCAATCTCTTGGGGGTGCTGTGTGTCACCTCGGTAAACGCCTCCGTGGCGGAGACAGTGTACTCCATCGCAGCCTTCGGCGGCGGACCAAAAGCTGCCCTGACGGCTCTGTGCGCCGCCATGGCATCCATTGTACTTTGGGCGGGGCTGGCCTGGCTCTTTGGCATTCCTACCAGCGAGAGCCACGCCCTGGTAGCGGGGATATCCGGGGCCGCTGCTGCTCTGGAGGGCTCCTTCTCCTGCATCCGCTGGGACCGCTGGGGCAAGGTGCTGCTTGGTTTAATCATGTCAACTGCCACCGGATTTTGGGCAGGTCGAGCCGCTCAAACCCGCTTAAAATCTGTAAGGCTATCTCACCATACAGTTATTCCGGCACAGCTGGTTGGGGCGGCATCCATCTCATTTCTGCACGGGGCGCAGGACGGCCAGAAATTTATCGGCGTTTTTCTCCTGGGAACCGCCCTGGCCCAGGGACGGGCCGACGAGGGCGTCTTTGTAATCCCCCTGTGGCTCATGGCTCTGTGTGCCCTGTTTATGGCTCTGGGCACCCTGATGGGCGGAAAAAAGATCATCGACACGGTGGGCCGGGATATGGTCACCGTAGGGCCCCGGGAGAGTCTGGCCGCCGACCTTGGCAGTATCCTCTGTCTTCTGGGGGCCACCTTGCTGGGCCTGCCCGTCTCCACCACGCATACCCGTACCTCCGCTCTGCTTGGCGTGGGCTCTGCCGGGGGCAGCCGTCCCGACTGGCGCGTCGCGGGAAAAATCGTTCTGGTCTGGCTGCTCACATTTCCCGGCTGTATGGCCATTGGGTTCTGGATGGCCAGGGTGTTTTTGGCGCTGTAGCCCTCTTACCGGGCAGATTTCTCCCCATTTTTCACGAAATAGTCGCACCAGGGCCGCAGAGTACAGCTCTGGCACTGGGGCCGGCGGGCGATACAGACCGCCCGGCCGTGGAGGACCATGCGGTGACAGAAGTCGTTGGACTCCTCAGGAGGCAGGACCTTTCGCAGCTGCTGCTCCACCTTGGCTGGGTCCTTGGTGCCGTCGGTGAGGCCCAGCAAACCGGTGATGCGGATACAGTGAGTATCGGCTACCACCACGCCAGGGGTGTGGTACACGTCGCCCAGGATCAGATTGGCGGTCTTGCGGCCCACGCCGGGCAGCTTAAGCAGCTCCTCCATGGTATCCGGCACCTTTCCCCCATAGTCCCGGAGCAGCATCTGGGAGGCCAGCACAATATCTTTCGCTTTGGCCCGGAAAAAACCGGTGGAGTGAATATACTCCTCCACCTCAGAGATATCGGCATTGGCCAGAGCCTCCAGGGTGGGAAACCGGCTGTACAGGGCCGGTGTTACCTTGTTTACCCGCTCATCCGTACACTGGGCAGCCAGACGGACGGAGAACAGCAGCTCATAGTCCTTCCGATACTCCAGGGAACAGATGCCGTCAGGGTAGAGGACCTTCAGCTCCTCCACAATGGCGCGGATATCTGACTGGGATTTGTTCATAGCATGTCACCTCGAAATGTATTTTTCTCATCTTAACACATTCTGTCTGAGAATTCGAGTATTTTTTACAAAATACCCTTGTCTTTTTGAACTGCTCCCGATATGATGGATAGACGAGGTGATTGTCTTTGAAAAGCCTGTTTTGCTGTCCCCTGTGCGGCCGCTCTTTGGAGCGGGATGCAGCCCGCTGGTTCTGCTCCGGAGGGCATAGCTTCGACCGGGCCGCTGCCGGATATGTCCATCTGCTCCCCGCCAACAGAAAGCACTCCCAAAATCCAGGAGACGACAAGTCCATGGTGGCCGCCCGGTCTGCTTTTCTGGACAAGGGGTACTACGCCCCCCTGCGGGACGCCCTGTGCCAGGCGGTGACGGAATATGCGGCCAACTTCCCGGACCCCGTCCTGGTGGACAGCGGCTGCGGCGAGGGATATTACACCGCCGGGCTCTTCCGGGCGCTGTCTGAGACGGAGCCGGCCCCCAAAATCGCCGGTGTGGATCTGTCCAAAGCCGCCCTCCGCCGGGCGGCCAAACGGGCCCCGGAGGCAGAATTTGCCGTGGCCTCCGTTTATCACCTGCCCATCCCAGATGGAGCAGCGGACATATTGGTAAATATCTTCTCCCCGCTGGCAATAGACGAATTTGCCCGTGTTCTCCGTCCCGGCGGACTGTTCTGTTATGCGGTTCCATCCGCCCGGCACCTGTGGGAGATGAAGGAGGTCCTCTACTCCGCTCCCTACGAGAACCCGGTGAAGCGGGAGGCGTACAACGGCTTTACCTGGCGCTCTGTAAAGGAGATTCGCTATACGGAAAATTTTACTGAAAGGGCCGACATCATGGCGCTGTTTGGCATGACCCCCTACGCCTGGAAGACCCCAAAGGACGGCATCGCCCGACTGGAGGCGCTGGAACAGCTGACCTGCCAGATCGGATTTGACCTGCACCTGTACCAGAGGATATGAAAAGAGCCGCCTGAGGCGGCTCTTTCGTATTATAAAAAACTTGCCGGTCAGTGCCTGTCCTTCTTCTGATTCCGCCGCTCCTCGTCCACCTCATAGGCCTTGATAATCTTCTGTACCAAGGCATGGCGCACCACGTCGGACTCGTTCAGGCGGAGGATGGCGATATCCTCCACCCCCTTCAGCACCCGCATGGCTTCCCGCAGGCCGGACACCTTGTCGGCAGGCAGGTCGATCTGTGTGATGTCGCCGGTGATGACAATCTTGGAGCCGAAACCAAGCCGGGTGAGGAACATCTTCATCTGTTCACGGCTGGTATTCTGTGCCTCGTCCAGGATGATGAAGGAGTCATCCAGGGTGCGGCCCCGCATGTAGGCCAGGGGGGCCACCTCAATGTTGCCCCGCTCCAGGTACTTCTGATAGGTCTCGGGGCCCAGCATCTCAAACAGAGCGTCATACAGGGGCCGCAGGTAGGGGTCCACCTTGGACTGCAGGTCGCCAGGGAGGAAGCCCAGCCGCTCCCCCGCCTCTACCGCCGGCCGGGTGAGGATAATCCGATTGATCTCCTTGGCCCGAAAGGCGGCCACGGCGGCGGCCACAGCCAAATAGGTCTTGCCCGTACCGGCGGGACCTACCCCCACGGTGACCACGTTGTTTTTGATGGCCTCCACATACTTTTTCTGACCCAGAGTCTTGGCCTTGATGGGCTTGCCCTTGGCGGTGACGCAGATCACGTCCCCCGCCAGCTGGACAATCTGGCTCTCCCTGCCCTCCCGGACCAGCTGGACAATGTAGCGTACATTCTGCTCATTGATGGCCTCCCCCTTGGAGGCCAGGGTCATCAGGTTCTCAATGGCTTTTACGGCGTACATGACCCCCTCCGGGTCCTCCCCCGCCACCTTGAGCATGGAGTCCCGGCTCACCACCGTGACCCCCATCTCATGCTCAATGATGCGGATATTTTCGTCAAAGGAGCCGAACACATTGATGGTCTCCTCCAGGCGTTCTAAGCTGATGGTCTGTTCTGTCATAGGTATATGATCTCTCCTTGGTATGGTAAAATCTTCTGTAGGGGCGGATATTATCCGCCCGTTTTATAACCGGCGGGCGCATAATATGCGCCCCTACATACGCCTCTATGAGCCGCCTGTCTCTCTCCCCGGCCGCTCCTCGCCGATCTCCTCCAGGCACTGGGCGGTGAGGGTGACCTCCAGCTGTCCGCCGGACACCCGGGCAGAAAACCGGGTGGACTCCACCTCTCCGTCCTCTCCGATCAAGGTGTTCAGCTCTTCGCGCAGCCGCTCCTCCAGCAGCTGCCGGGCGGCTTCCTGGTCCACCTTCACCCTTCGGGGGGCGTATTCCCGGACAGTCTCCCGGCTCAGGGACAGGGGCAGCGCCTCCCCGCCGGGGAGGGACACCTGGCGCACTGTGGTTATTTTATCATACATAGGCCAGGAAATGCTAGTGTTTCCGAAAATTTTGATTCGCCGGCCCAAAAAATTTAAGGACCATACGCTTTTTTCCGCCCCTGAGTAGTCTTTTACTGCCGCCTCCACCGGGATCCCGGCGGAGAGGACCCTCCAGGTCCGGGCCCATACCCGGCCTCTGGCATGGGTCTGGAAGTACCGGGGGGGCAGCTCACTGTACAGAGGCGGCTCCATAGTGACGGTCCCTGAGATGAGCACATCCCCCCTGGCCACCACATCCCC
>CATNCS010000050.1 GCA_950097245.1 uncultured Oscillospiraceae bacterium
GGTCAGCGAGGAGGGCCGGATCACCGACCTGTCCGTCCACCCCACCTCCGCCGACAAGGCCCTGGAGTCTCTGGAGATCTACATCCTGTCCAAGCGCCTGCTGATGGACATGGTCAACTACTGCTCCACCGGGGCCTCCACGTCCTGAGCCATGGAGAGCCTGGTGCTCACCTGCTTCTCCTCCCCCCTGCGGACCAGCAGGCGGCAGTCCCGCTCCGGCCGGGGCTGGACCTGGGCCGAGACGCCCAGCAGCACGTCCACCGGGGCAAGAGGGGCGTCGGGGTAGACGGGGACCAGGCTGTAGCTGGCAAAGCCGTAGTCCAGCAGGGCCTTGGCGTCTTCAAAGCGCTGGTTGGTGCTGGGGGACTTCATCACCACGGCGATGAGCTCCATGCCGTCCCGCTCCGCCGTGGCCGACATGCAGTACAGGGCCGAGCTGGTATAGCCCGTCTTTAACCCGGTGGCCCCCTGGTAGAAGCGGACCAGGCGGTTGGTGTTGGTCAGGCCGAACTCCCCGTTGCGGATGGAGTCCATCCAGATGGTGGTGTACTCCCGGATGAAGGGATGGTTCAAGATCAGCTCACGGGACATGAGGGCGATGTCGTGGGCGCTTGTCACATGGCCCTGGGCGGGCAGGCCGGTGCAGTTTAAAAAGGTGGTGTCCGCCATGCCCAGCTCCTGGGCCCGCTGGTTCATCCGGCCCACAAAGGCCGTCTCGCTGCCCGCCAGGTGCTCCGCCAGAGCCACCGCGCAGTCGTTGCCCGACACCACGGTGACGCATTTTATCATCTCAGACACCGGCATCTGCTCCCCCTCCTCCAGGTAGACCTGGGAGCCCCCCATGCCGGCGGCGTAGGCGGAGACGGTGACCGGGTCGTCCAGGCCAAGCTGTCCCGCGTCCACCGCCTCCATCACCAGAAGGAGGGTCATGACCTTGGTGACGCTGGCCGGCTCCAGCTTCTCATGGGAATTTTCCTCTAAAAGGAAGGCGCCGGTCTCCTTCTCCATCAGCACCGCCGAGGCGCAGGACAGATTCAGGCCGCTGTCCCCCCCGGGAGCGGCTCCTGCCAGGGGTACAGAGGCGGCGAGCATGAGGACAGCCAGAAATAACGACAGGGATTTTTTCATAAAGGATTCCTCCTGATCCATGAATTTGCGGGTATGGTCAGGATGTGGAGAGGGCGGTTCTTCTATTCTTTTGAGGGATTGGTAGTTTTTGCTTGATCTGTGTGAGACGGTGAGGCGCGATTCATTTGACTATAGCCTGTACCAGATAAAAAATCGAGCGAAAGAGGGGAGAAAAAATTTTTTGTTGGATGTACCCAAACGTACAACTTTCCGCCCCCGGCCGCTATGGGTGTAAGGAGGGATGAGGTGGCAAAGGCAATGAGGCTCCCGGACAGGGAGCAGATTATCAAACGAATGTGGAAGCTGGCCAACGCCGGGGCGGGGGACGCCGTGAAGCTGGCCTGCTTTCCCCCGGAGGAGTGGCAGGGGACCGACGGGCTGGAGCTGGACGCCCTCACCGAGTTCAAGCGGGGGAGCAACGGCGTGGTGGAGCTGAAATTTGTGGACCGGGGGCGGCTGCTGGAGCGGCTGCTGGACACCGTGGACCACAGCGGCCAGGACCAGGTGGACCGCTTCCTCCAGGCCATGGAGGGGGAGCGGTAAGTGGTTTTTTCTGAGAAGCAGAAGCGGGTGCTGACCTGGTGGCGGCCGGGGTCCCCGGACCGGGACAGGCAGGCCATTATCTGCGACGGGGCGGTGCGCAGCGGAAAGACCCTGTGCACCGGCCTGTCCTTTTTCTGCTGGGCCATGCGCTCCTTTCAGAACCGGAGCTTCGCCCTGTGCGGCCGGACCATCCAGAGCGTGCGGCGGAATATGCTGTCAGAGCTGACGCCCATGCTGGAGAGAATGGGCTTCCGGTGTGTGGAGAGGGTATCCAAAAACGTAATCCAGGTGCAGCTGGGGGGGCGGAGAAACACCTTCTACCTCTTCGGGGGGAAGGACGAGAGCTCCGCCGCCCTGATCCAGGGCATCACCCTGGCCGGGGCCCTGCTGGACGAGGTTGCCCTCATGCCCCGGTCCTTTGTGGAGCAGACCGCAGCCCGGTGCTCGGTGGCGGGGAGCAGGCTGTGGTTCTCCTGTAACCCGGAGTCCCCCGCCCACTGGTTTTATCAGGAGTGGATTTTGAAGGCGGAGGAGAAAAACGCCCTGCGGCTCCACTTCACCATGGAGGACAACCCGGGACTGTCGGTTGAGGTGCGGGCCCGGTATGCCGGCACCTTTCAGGGGGCCTTCTACCGCCGGTTCGTGCTGGGGGAGTGGGCGGCCGCCGAGGGGCTGGTGTACGACTTCTTCGACGGGAGCTTTGTGAAAGAGGCGCCGGAGGGGCCCTTCGAGGAGTGGTATATCTCCTGCGATTACGGCACCTCCAACCCCACCTCTATGGGGCTGTGGGGAAGAAAAGACGGGGTGTGGTACCGGGTGAAGGAGTACTACTACGACGGCCGGGCCATGCGCCGGCAGAAGACAGATGAGGAGTATGCCGATGAGCTGGCCAGGCTGGCCGGGGACAGGCCCCTTCGGGCCGTCGTCGCCGACCCCTCTGCGGCCAGCTTCTGCGAGACCCTGCGCCGGCGGGGCTGGCGGGTGAGAAAGGCGGACAACCAGGTGGTGTCCGGGATACGGCTCACCGCACGGCTGCTGAAAAGCGGGAAGCTTGTCATCTGCAGGGGGTGCGAAAACGCGGTCCGGGAGTTTTCTCTGTACCGCTGGGACGACAGGTGCCAGGGTCAGGACCAGGTGCGGAAGGAGCACGACCACGCTATGGATGAGATTCGCTATTTCGCCGCCACCGTGGCCGGGAGAGAGGGCCGGGGCGGTATGTTCGCCGGGTGCGTGGAGCGGGGGAGGTTTTGAGATGCCTCATCCGTCACGGCCTTTGGCCGTGCCACCTTCCCCTAAAGGGGAAGGCTTTGCCGCCTGCGGGCGGGACGGTTTGGGATTTAATCAGAGATGACCCGCCCAGGTGGTCGGGTTCCACATTCAGACAAGGGAGGAATTGCATGAAGTGGTGGAAACAGAAGCGGAGGGAGCTGCCCGCGCCGGTGGTGCAGGTGCGGCGGGGCGGGAGTCAGCCCTTCGGCGTGCTGGACCGGTATGTCCCCCTGGGCACCGGGGAGATGGCCCTGTACCGGGCCATCCGGGAGGGGGTCCCTATTGTGGATGCCGCCATCTGGAAGCTGGTGCGGCTGTGCGGCGGGGTGGGAGTCAAGTGCGCCAATCCCAGGGCCCAGAGAGGGCTGGAGGAGTTCTTCCGCACCGTGGATACCGGATGGGGACAGCGGGGGATGCAGGCCTTTCTGGACCGGTACCTGGACGACCTGTTTACCTGCGGCCACGGGCTGGGGGAGATCGTGCTGGACCCGGAGGGAAAGGAGATCGCCGCCCTGCTGTGCGCCGATCCGGAGCAGGTGGAGGTGAAGCTGGGGGACAGCCCCCTGGACTTTAAGCTGTGCCGGGCGGGGCTGGGGAAAGACCGGGAGCTGCCTTATCAGGATTTGCTGCTGTTCACGCCCTTCCAGCCCACGGGGGACGCCCCCTGCGGGGTGTCGCTGCTGCGGTCTATGCCCTTTTTGGCCGGTATCCTGCTGCGGATTTTCCAGGCCACCGGGCAGAACTGGGAGCGGGCGGGCAACCTCCGCTTCGCCGTGGTGTGCAGGCCCGGAGAGGGGGAGGAGGCCTTTGCCCAGGAGCGGTGCGGGCTCCTCGCCCAGGAGTGGTCCGCCGCCATGCAGGCGGGGCGGGAGGGCTCCGTCCGGGATTTTGTGGCCGTGGGGGACGTGGACATCAAGGTCATCGGGGCGGACGGGCCCATTCTGGACAGTCAGGCGCCGGTGCGGCAGATTCTGGAGCAGCTGGTGGCCCGGACGGGGATCCCCCCCTTTATGCTGGGGCTGTCCTGGTCCTCCACCGAGCGGATGAGCACCCAGCAGGCGGATATGCTCACCACGGAGATCACCGCTATCCGGCGCTGCGTGGAGCCCGCCCTGTGCCGGGTGGCCGAGCTGTGGCTGCGGCTCCACGGGTTCGGGGAGCGGGCGGAGATCCTCTGGGAGGACATCAACCTCCAGGATATGGTGGAGGAGGCCAGAGCGGAGCTCTACCGGGCTCAGGCAGAAAAATTGAGGAGGGAAATCCAATGAAGATTATGAAGGACACGGTGGGCGGCGAGGGCGCCGCCCTGAACCCCGGGGACCTGGAGCTGATCGGGGCGCTGGCCCGGCGGCCCCTGGGAGCGGAGGAGGTGTACACCTTCTCGGTGCGGCTGTGTGACAATGAGATCGACCGGGACTTTGAGCGGTTCGCGCCCCGGACCCTGGAGGAGCTGGCCGCTCTGTTTGTGGGCAGGGCGGGTATCTTTGACCACCAGTGGTCCGCCCGGGGACAGGCCGCCCGCATCTATAAGACTGAGGTGGTGCGGGAGCCCGGCCGGCTGACCCGGGCCGGAGACCCCTACTGCTGGCTGAAAGGCTATGCCTACATGGTGCGCACCGAAAGCAGCCGGGACCTGATCGCCGAGATTGAGGGGGGAATCAAGAAGGAGGTCAGCGTGGGGTGCGCGGTGGACCACGCCATCTGTTCCGTCTGCGGCTGCGACCGGACCCAGACCGACTGCGGTCACGAGAAGGGGCAGGAGTACGGCGGACAGCTGTGCTACACCACCCTGGAGGGGGCCAGCGACGCCTATGAGTTCTCCTTTGTGGCCGTCCCCGCCCAGCCCGCCGCCGGAGTGGTGAAGGGAGCCCGCCGGGGGGCCGCAGCCCGGCTGGAGGAGGAGGCCGAGCTGGGACGGAAGTGTATGGAGAACCTCCGGGGGGAGGTGGTGCGGCTGGCCCTGCTGGCTGACCGGGAGCTGTCCGCCCGGGCTATGAAATCGCTGGCGGACAAGCTGTCTCACCAGGAACTGGAGGAGCTGAGAAAGTCCTATGCCCGGCGGGCCGGGGAGCGGTTCCCCCTGAATACACAGCTGAGCTATAAAGCGGAGAGCGCCGCTTTTGATGAGGAGAATCGGGCGTTTTTGGGGTGAGAACAGGCCCCCTTCGCAAAGGGGGCTGGCATTTGCGAAGCAAATGACTGGGGGTTTTCTTCCAAGGAAAAACCCTCCACCACCGCCTGCGGCGGCGGTCCCCCTCCCTTTGCGAAGGGAGGCTTTTTCGCCCGCAGGCGGGACGGGGGATGCCTCATCCGTCACGGCCTTCGGCCGTGCCACCTTCCCCTGAAGGGGAAGGCTTTGCCGCCCGCGGGCGGGAAGAGAGAATTTTGAACAAAAACAGGAGGTATGAGACATGGCATATTACTACGACAATCTGAAGCTGGACAAGGGGATGTACCGGGAGGCGGGGCGGTCCTTCAGCCAGGTGCTGGAGCGGGAGGACCCCAGCGAGCGGTACAGGGGCACCAGCCTGGAGGGGCTGGACGCCTTCCAGCGCCAGCTCAAGCGGTTCGACATCAAGGTGAAGGGGGAGACCAGCGACCCGGTGGAGGCCTTCTTCCGCACATCCGACGCCGCGGTGCTCTTCCCTGAGTACATCGCCCGCACCGTCCGTCAGGGCATGGAGGAGGGGGACGTCCTCCCCCACATCACCGCTGCAATTACCCAGATCGACGGGATGGACTACCGCTCCATCACCTCCGAGGCGGGGGGCGAGGAAAAGAAGCTCAAGCCGGTGGCCGAGGGGGCGGCCATCCCCTCCACCACCATCAAGGTGCAGGCCAACCTGGTGAAGCTGAAAAAGCGGGGCCGGATGCTGGTGGCCAGCTATGAGGCGGTGCGGTTCCAGAAGCTGGACCTGTTCTCCGTCACCCTGCGGCAGATCGGCGCCCACATCGCCCGCACCCACCTGGAGGACGCGGTGGAGGTGCTCATCAACGGCGACGGCAACTCCAACCCCGCCGCCGTGACCACGATTGCCGCCGGCAAGAGCCTGGATTACGGGGCCCTGGTGGACTTCTGGGCCAGGTTTGACCCCTACACCATGAATACTCTGCTGGTGTCCAGTGACGTGATGCTCCAGCTGCTCAAGCTGCCTGAGTTCCAGAATCCCCTCACCGGGCTGAACTTCCAGGGCACCGGCCAGCTGGCCACCCCCCTGGGGGCCAACCTGCTGCGCACCTCCGTGCTGGCGGAAAAGACCGCCATCGGCCTGGACCGGCGGTTTGCCCTGGAGATGGTCCGGAGCGGCGACGTGATGGTGGAGTACGACAAGCTTATCGACCGCCAGCTGGAGCGGGCCGCCATCACTGCCATCAGCGGCTTCGCCAAGGTGTTTACCGGGGCCAGCCAGGTGCTGAAGGTGTCGTAAGATGACAGAACAGATTTTGACCCTGTGCAGGGCCATGGGGGCCGGCCAGGAGGAGCTGCTGCTCCCCCTGGCACAGGCCGCTGAGAGCCGGCTGGCCGGACGGCTGAAGGAGGGGACGGCCCCGGAGGACTGCGGTCCCGCCTTCCCCCTGGCGGCGGCCATGCTGGTGATGGACGGGCTGTCCGGAATGACCGGAGGCGGGGAGACGGCCTCCTTTACCGCCGGCGACCTGACCATACGCAGGGAGAGCGGCGGGAGCGGCTCGGGCAAGAGCCTGTCCGCCCGGGCGGAGGGGCTGCTGGCCCCCTGGCTCAGGGATGGCAGGTTTGTATTTCAGGGGGTGGAGGGATGATGGACCGGATGTGGGATGAGATTCTGGAGCGCTTCGGCCAGGAGGTGACCCTCCGAAGCGGGGGGAAGGCCTGTACCGTCCGGGCCCTGGTTCAGCCCTGCCTGGACCGGAGCGGGGCCCAGGAGGTCCCCGGCCCCCTGGGACGGGGACGGCGGGACCGGTTCCGGTATATGGGCCCCGCCGGACATCCCCTGGAGCTGGATACGGCGGTGGAGTGGAAGGGCCGGAAATACCGGGTCCAGTCCACCCACCTGATGGGCGAGGGCGTGTGCCCCTACCGGTGGGCAATCCTCTGCCCCGGAGATGAGGTGAGGGCATGAGCGCGGGATTGGAGCGGATCTGCCAGGTGGTGGCGGATTACCTCAATGAGCGGGGAGTTGCCGCCGTCACCGCCTGGCCCGCCGCCCCCCGGCAGGAGCGGGAGGAGCCGGTGGCGGTGGTGTCCCTCCGGGGGTGCAGGGCCGGACCCTCCGGCTTTCAGAACTACCTGGGGGAGCGGTACGACGAGGCGTCCGGCCGGTGGGAGGAGCGGTACGGCAAAAAGGCGGAGCTCACCTTCGGGCTGGACCTCTACGCCCCGGAGAAGGGGGGCGGCGAGATGCTCCAGAGGGCCTTTGACGCTTTGGCCGGGGCTCTGCTTCTGGGGGGCCCGGAGGGGATCGACCTGCGGGAGCTCTCCTGCGGGCAGACCGTATGGGATTCTGAGAGCCAGAGGCTGAAGCGGCCGGCGGAGGCGGTTGGGACCGCGTGGCTGTGCGCCGTTACCGACGGGAGCGGCGCGTTTGTGTATTTTGAATTGCGAGGTGTGGTAAAAGAATGAGTATCAGTGTACATCAGCGTCCGGGGGTCTACTCCTCCTACGACGCTTCCGCGGTGGTCAGCGGCCGGGGAACGGGCCGCATGGTGGGGCTTGTGGCCGTCAATACCCGGGCCGAGGCCGGGGATGTTCAGATAATCACCAGCTATGACAAGGCGGTAATCGCCTTTGGCTCCAGCGGGGCGGAGGATATGACCGAGCTGATCCGTCTGGCCCTGAAAAACGGGGCCTCCGGGGTGGTGGCCGTGCCGATAGGCGACGGGAGCGACTACGAGGCCGCCTTTGCCCTTCTGGCCGGAATGGAGAATGTCGCCCTGGTCATCTGCGACAGCACCGATGCGGCTGTGCAGAAGGCGCTGCGGGACAGCGTGATTGAGGCCTCCGACATGCGCCGGGAGCGGCTGTGCGTGCTGGCCGGCGCCAAGGACGAGAGCGTGGACGGCCTGATTGCCAGAGCCAAGGAGCTGAACCACGAGCGGGTGGTGCTGGTGGCCCCGGGAGGGGTGGACGGCGGAGGTGGGACCATCTCCGGGCTGACCCTGGCCGCGGCGGTGGCGGGAGCGATTGCCGGGGAGAGCGACCCCGCCGTCCCCCTGGGGGGCGCGGAGCTGCTGGGCCTGGGCGGATTGAGCCTCCGGCTGGAGGACCGGGATATTGACCGGCTCATCCTGGGGGGCGTCACCCCGGTGGAGAGCGTGGGGGGCGTGGTCAGCGTGGTGCGGGGCGTGACCACCCGGACTGCCGCCGGCGGGACCGCAAATGCCGTCTGGCGGGATCTGTCCGCCATCCGGGTGGTGGACGACGTGATTCCCGGATTGCGGGAGGCCCTGCGGGGCAAGTTCCGCCGGGCCAAAAACACCGCCCAGAGCCGGGGGGCCATCCGGGCCCAGGTGGTGCTGGAGCTGGAAAACAAGCTGGCCCGGGAGATTATCACCGGGTATGAGAATGTGACGGTGGCAGCCGACGAGACCGATCCCACCCGGTGCCTGGTGGAGTTTGCCTTCACCGTGGCCCATGGGCTGAACCAGATCTGGCTGACGGCGCATATTACGGTGTGATGCAGGGGCGGCCTGTGGCCGCCCCTAAATTAAGCCCAAACCCGGCGGGCGGCCACATGCCCCCCCTACGGGCAGGAACAGATGAAACGCAAAGGAGGAATTTTATGAGTATTGCGGGATTTCCCACCAGCAGCGATATTTACCTGGAGGCGGACGGCGTGCGGGTGGCGGTGGTGCAGAGCTACGCCGCCAAAACCACGCGGGGCAGCACGGCGGTGGAGGCCTTCGGCGAGGCGGAGCCGGTGGCCACTGTGGCCGGTCAGGCCTCCCATGTGATTGAGCTGACCCGGCTGTACGCCACCGATGAGGCCATCCGGGACAACATTGATTTTCACACCCTGTCCGGCTTTTCTCTGGTGATCTGCAAGCCGGACAGAAAGATTATCTACTCCGACTGCCAGTGGAGCGCCATTGAGGAGAGCGCCAATATCGGCAGCATGGTGCTGGAGAAGGTCACCCTGGTGGCCTCCCGGCGGATTGAGACGGGGGTGTAGGCCATGGGGCTGTCTATTTTGGCCGGACGGGACCGCATCTCCCTGGGCAGCGGCTTCGACCTGCGGCTGCTGTCGGCGCTGGAGGTGCTCCAGGCCCGGCGGGAGGGAGCGGAGCTGACTGAGAACGACCGGGAACGGGCGCTGTGCTCCAACGCCTGCCTGCTGGCCCGGGCGCTGGAGCGGTCGGAGGACCGCACCCCTGTTTTTGCCGACGGAAGGGCCGCTCTGGCCGGGATGACGGTGGAGGAGATCGCCTCCCTGTCCGCCCGGTGGGCCGCCTTCAGCCGGGAGAGCGACCCGGGGCTGGAGCTGTCCCAAGAGGAGCTGGAGGAGGTAAAAAAAAACTCCGGGGTGACCCCGGAGAGCGGCTGCGCTGGCGGGTGCTGAAGCGGTTTCACGCCCTGCCCACAGAGGAGCGGGTCAGGTCGATGAAGGGGCGGGATTACCTCTGGTGCCTGACCAATACGATTCTGGACCGGGAGGAGGAGCTGGAGCGGCTGTGTCCCGGCTGCCGGACCGGGGCGCTGGAGGAGCGCTGTCCCGCCTGCGGCCGGCCCGTGTCAGACTGGGAGGAGAGCAGGGTGAACGCCGCCTTCGACCCGGACCGATTTGAGAAGCTGAGAGGGGGCGGTCAGCTTGACTGACTACCTGGAGGAGGCCCTGGATCGGGCCGGCCGGCTGCTGGAGCAGGTGAGGCTGGCGGAGCGGGAGCTGTCCGGCCCGGGGACGGAAAACGGGGAGAAGGGAGCTCCGGATTGGGGGTCAGGCCCGCCCGCTGCCGGGACCGCGGGTGAAATGGAGGACAGGACGGCGGTTGACAGGGTCGAAAACATTGTCAATTCAGATAAAAATATAGTTGACAATACGGGGATCACACCCCGACTGGAGATCAATGGAGAAAAAAGGACTGTAAACCCGGAGGCGGAAAATGGAGAGAAACCGGCGCCGCAGGGAATGTTTGCCGAATTGGGGGGAGAAGCAGATATGAGTGCGCTTATCCTCCAGGCGGAGGGGGGTGACGAGGGGGCGGACCAGCCGGCCCTGGCGGTGCAGCTGGAGCGGCTGGAACGGACGGCCCCGGTCACCGGCGTCGGAAGTGAGAGAAGGGACGTACACCCCGCCTCTCCACCCGGTTTACAATTGGCGGCGTATCCTCAGATGGCCGGCGGGGCCGGGGAGCGCCCGGATGTTTCCGACGGGCATCCTGCCGCCTTTGCCCTCTCCGGCGGGGAGGCGGGCTGGGCGGAGCGGACCGACCGGATCTTCCGCCGGGACAGCCGCCGGTATGACGGGGGCTTTTATCTGTACTGAGAAGGAGTGATCCGATGAATCTGACGCCCATGCGCTATAAGAGCTACACCTGGCCCCACAACCCCCGGGTGTACTCCATCGACTTTCAGCGGGCGGTGGCCCTCCATAAGGTGCCCTTCGGCCGCTATCAGCTCCAGGACCTGGGAATGGGCCACCGGGTGATGGAGGGCGAGGGGGAGTTTGCAGGCCCGGGGGCCTATGTGGAGTTTCAGAAGCTGGCCTGCATCTTCTATGAGGATGGGCCCGGACTGCTGGTCCACCCCCTGTGGCAGGCGGCCAACGCCTATTTTGTCTCTCTGCGGGTGGAGCAGGCCCCCCGGCCCGACTATGTGCGCTACTCCTTTGCCTTTTGGGAGGATTACGGCCTGTATGACGGACTGGCCGTCCGGACGGGGGAGCGGGCGCTGACGGCGGGGGCCGAAGCCCCAGGCGGGCAGACAGCGCGCCACCGGGTGGTGAAGGGGGACACCCTGTGGACGCTGGCCGGCCGGTACGGGGTGACGCCGGCGGAACTGGTGGCCCTTAACCCTCAGATTAAAAATCCCAACCTGATTCAGGTGGGAGAGGAGGTGCGGGTGCGTTGACCGCCTATGTGACCGATTGCAGGCAGGTGCGGTGGACGCTGCCCAGGCCGGTGGCCTGGAGGCTGGAGTACACCGCCGGAGCCCCCTGCGACAGCTTCTGGCTGCGGTGCGTCTGGGAGGAGAACAACACCACCAGGCCGGCGGACTGGGTGAGCTTTACCGCGGAGCATGAGGGGGAGCGGGTGTTTACCGGTCTGGTGGATGAGTGCGAGGTGAGTATCACAGACAGGGGCAGGCTGCTGGAGGTGTCCGGCCGGGGAATGGCGGCCCTGCTCCTGGACAATGAGGCCCTGGGACAGGACTACCAGGTGGCCACCCAGAAGGATATCGTCCGGGACCATGTGCGCCCCTATGGGATTACCGTGGCTCCGGGGGGCGGTCTGCCCGCCGTGTCTCAGTTCTCCGTGGCCACCGGGAGCAGCGAGTGGTCGGTGGTCTATGAGTTTGCCCGGTATTACGGCGGGGTCTCCCCCCGGTTTGACCGGGAGGGACGGCTGGTGCTGACCGGATGGGAGGGCGGACAGGAGCGGCTGGTGGATGACAGCGTCCCCCTGATAGCCCTGGTCCGCCGGGATAAACGTTACGGGGTGCTGTCTCAGGTGCTGGTCCGGGACCGGTGGAGCGGCGCGGTGGAGAAGGTGGACAACAGGGACTTTGTGTCCGCGGGCGGACGGGCCAGGCGGGTTATCACCATGCCTGAGAGGAGTACCTACAAATCCATGCGGTACAGCGGACAGTTCCAGCTGGACAAGTCGGCCTCTGAGCTGCGCCGCATGGAGGTGACGGTGGGACAGCCCTTCTGGGCCTGGCCGGGGGACCTGGTGGCGGTCCGGCGCAGAGGGCTGGACTGGAACGGAACATACCGGGCCGTTCAGGTGACGGTTGGAATGGACGGCGGGGGCTGCTGGAGCCGGCTGGAGCTGGCCGACCCGGATTTTACTGTGTAAACCGTCTGAACTTTGGGGCAGACAAACCGAAATACAGAAGTTGAGGTGCTGTTTATGTGGACATCGGAGCGAAATCGAAATTTACAGGTGCGGGAGCCGGCGGCGGAGATGGGAACCATCACCATGGGCGGCGACCCCGCCGGGGTGAACCTGGGGGGCGAGCGGCGCTGGCTCAATGTGTACGGCCCCGGGGGCTACAGCTGGCGGCCCACCGCGGGGGACAAGGTGCTGGTCCTCAAGACCGGGGCGGAGGGGGAGTCCCCCTGCATCCTGGGCACCGCCCAGGAGGGGGAGGACCTGAAGCCCGGGGAGGTCAGACTCACCGGACTGGAGTGCTCCCTCCGCCTGGGGCAGGGCCAGGTGGAGTTGACAGGCGGGGAGCGGTCCATGAGCCTGGGACAGGACGGCCTGAATCTGGAGGGCGGCCTGACCATCAACGGGCGGCCCCTGGAGGACATGGTGCGTGAAATTGCCCGGGAGGCGGCCCGTGAGCTGCTCAGCCAGGCGGCAGATTGAGGAGGGAAGCACGTGGAGTGGAAGCTTGTGAACGGGGACTATGTCCCGGACGGAACGGGCGGCCTCACCGCCCTGACAGAGGGGGAGGAGGTATTGGCCCGGGTGCTGTACCGCCTCACCGCCCGGCGGGGGGCGCTGCCCTTTTTGCCCAGGCTGGGCAGCCGGCTGTATCAGCTGGGGCGGGAGCGGCCCTCCGCCCGGCAGGCCCTGGCCGCCCAGTATGTGGCCGAGGCCCTGAGGGAGGAGCCCGACCTGTCGGTGCAGGCTGTGGAGCTGACACAGACCGGAGGTGAGGGGCTGCTCACAGTCCGTCTGGACTGGGAGGGAAAAGAGCTGGCCGTCCGGCTGCCCCTTGCCATGGGAGGCAGGCGGCCTGAAGGAGTTGAGGCGATATGAAAACTGTAGATGAAATTTATCGGGAGATGGTCTCCCGATTTGGAGAGCGGACGGGACTGGAGCCCCGGGAGGGCTGCGATCTGTCCGCCCGGCTCTATGTGCTGTCCGCCCAGGTCTACGCCCTGTATGTCCAGGCGGAGTGGGTGGTGCGGCAGGCCTTTCCCCAGACGGCGGAGGGGGAGTATCTGGACCGCCACGCCCAGCTGCGGGGGCTGGAGCGCAAGCCGGCGGTGGCCGCCGAGGGGATGGTCCGGTTTGTGGCCGGGGAGCCCTCCGCCGCCCCCAGAGACATCCCTCAGGGGACGGTGTGCATGACCGCCGGGCTGGTGCGGTTTGAGACTGCCGCCCCCGCCGTGCTGGGGGCGGGAGAGGCGACGGCGGACGTGCCTGTCCGGGCTCTGGAGCCGGGAACCGCCGGAAATGTGTCCGCCGGGACCATTGTATCCATGGCGGTGGCCCCGGTGGGGATCCTGTCCTGCACCAATCCGGCCGCCTGCGCCGGGGGCGCAGACGGCGAGGCGGACGAGGCCCTGCGGGTCCGGGTGCTGGAGAGCTTTAAGCGCCTGCCCAACGGCGCCAACAGCGCCTTCTACCAGCAGGGGGCGCTGTCCTTTGACCAGGTGGCCGCCGCGGCGGTCATCCCCCGGCCCCGGGGGGTGGGCTCGGTGGACGTGGTGCCCGCCACCCTGGCCGGCCTGCCCGGCCAGGAGCTGCTGGCGGAGCTGGAGGCCTACTTCGAGGAGCGGCGGGAGATCGCGGTGGACCTGAGGGTCCGGGCGCCGGAGACGGTGACGGTGAACATTGCCGTCCGCGTCGAGCCGGAGGAGGGGCGGAACCGGGAGGAGGTGGCAGCCCGGGTGGAGGAGACCATCCGGGGCTGGTTTACCGGGAAGCTGCTGGGACAGCGCATCCTGCTGGCCCGGCTGGGTGAGCTGGTCTTTCATTGTGACGGGGTGGCCAACTACACCGTCACCGCCCCGGCGGCGGATGTGGCCATTGGAGCGGACCAGCTGCCCGTGCTGGGTACGCTGAGGGTGGAGGTAGAGGCATGAGGCACGCCCAATGTCTGCGAGACCTGCTGCGGCCCCTGGGTGTCTACAATCTGGAGGCCCCCTTCAACGGCGGCGAGCTGGACGCCCAGGGGGAGGCCCTGGACGGGGTTATGGCCTGGCTGGAGGAGGTCCAGCGGGAGGCCTCCCTCACGTCGGCGGAGAGCTGGGGGCTGGAGGAGGTGGCCTCCCTCTTTGTCCGCCGGCCGGTGGCCGCCGACCCCCAAAAGCTGGCCGCCGCTCTGGCTGCCCTGCTGCGCATCGGCGGGGACAGCTTTACCCTGACCGCCATCAACGACACCGTCGCCGGCTGCGGCGTCCCCGCCGTGGTGAAGGAGCTGGGCAAGGGGCAGGTGTCTGTCTCCTTCCCCGGGGTAGCCGGGGAGCCGGCCAATTTTCCCGAGCTGAAAAAAATCATTGAGGACATCCTCCCCGCCCACCTGGGCATCGAGTACGACTTCTGGTTCCTCACCTGGCAGGAGCTGGAGGAGAACTTCCCCAACTGGCGGTCCATTGAGGACTTGCTCCTGTCCTGGACACAGCTGGAGACCTTTGTGGAGTTTTTATAATCCGAAATGCAGCCCCGGTATATGGAACAGATACTGAGGTGGCATCTTTAGAATCAGGGTTGATTTTTTTGTTGAAATTTGGCATACTGGTAAAAACGGTTGGGAGCGGCGGTGGACCTATGTTTAGAATCAATCGTACCAGAATTGAGAATGAGGCCAGAGGCACAACGGCAAAAACAGAGGTGCTGCGCAGTAATTCCACTGTGCTCGATGGAGTGAAGCTTCTTTTTGTGAACCTGATTGATGAAGTGATGAAATTGCCGGTTTATAATGCGGCTCATTGGGTGTGTAATGTAGACCGGTGGATTGATAACCTCCATTCAGATAACAGGACGACATACCGGCGCGGGGAGATTGTCTTTCTGGACCTGGGAGCGCAGAACTTTAAGTATGAGCCCTCTTATACACACGCCTGCGTGATTTTGGCAAATCGAAATAAATCAATTTTGATTGTTCCGTGCTCTACAAAAAAATTTCGGTCAGGATATCGGGATATTATAGATGCTACCCCGGCAAACGGGTTTATGAGAAACACGGGAATTCAGGCTGAGTGTTTTCGCTGGGTGAATAAGAACAGGGTGGTCTCGCGGACGGGGAAGATGGTGACCCCGGATATTTTGGACAGGCTGGACGATGTATTAGCCTCTTTTGCCCCATCGCATATGAGGGAGATACGCCGCTTAAACAGCGAAATTGAACGCCTGAATCAAAAAATTGCGGTTTTGGAAAAGAATATCAAGGATATTGGTAAATCTGACGGCGAAAAACTGGTTGACAATTTGGACAAGCTGTGTTAATATAATGACACAGTAGGCGTAACGCCGCATGCCCATACTATTAGGTATGGTATCACAGGAAAACGGCCACCCAAGGGGGGCCGTTTTCCTGTGTATATCTCTCTTTGTTTTTCCGTACAATAAAATTGCAGAGGTGTAACGCCGTATGCCCGCATATCAAGGTGCGGTATCACAGAAACCGCCCTGGCGCTCAATAAGCGCCGGGGCGGTTTTTGTTTATCCCTGGTTTTGGGCCTCGACGAGGCGGACGCCGCAGTACTGTTCACGAAGCTTGGGCTTTTCGATTTTGCCGGTGGGGTTGCGAGGGACCGGGGCGAAGATGATCTTTCGGGGGCGCTTGTACCGGGGCAGGTCCATGCAGAACTGGTTGATCTCGCTCTCGGTGCAGGTCATACCCTCCTTGATCTGGATGATGGCGGCGGCAATCTCACCCAGCCGCTTGTCGGGCAGGCCAATCACGGCCACATCATGTACCTTGGGGTAGGCGGACAGGAAGTCCTCAATCTGCACCGGGTACAGGTTCTCGCCGCCGGAGATGATGACGTCCTTCTTCCGGTCCACCAGAAAGACGAAGCCGTCCTCGTCCTGGCGGGCCATGTCGCCGGTGTGGAGCCAGCCGTTTTCCAGCACCTCGGCGGTGGCCTCGGGGTTGTGGTAGTAGCACACCATCACGCCCGGGCCCTTGACGCACAGCTCGCCCACGTCCCCCTGTTTGACGGGGACATTTTGCTCGTCTACAATCTTGATCTTCCAGCCGTAGCCGGGCACGCCAATGGCGCCCACCTTGTGGACGTTGTCCACCCCCAGGTGGACGCAGCCCGGGCCGGTGGACTCGGACAGGCCGTAGTTGGTGTCGTACTTGTGGCGGGGGAAGTACTGCAGCCAGTGCTTGATAAGGGAGGGGGGCACCGGCTGGGCGCCGATGTGCATCAGCCGCCACTGGGACAGCTGGAAATCTTCGATTTTCAACTCGCCCCGATCAAGTGCTGCTAAAATGTCCTGAGCCCAGGGCACCAGCAGCCAGACGATGGTACACCGCTCCTGGCTGGCCGCCTGGAAGATAGAGGCGGGGGAGTTGCCCTTCAGCAGCACCGCCTTGCTGCCGGTAAAGAGGGAGCCGAACCAGTGCATCTTGGCCCCGGTGTGGTACAGGGGCGGGATACACAAAAATACGTCCTCATGGGTGGTCTCGTGGTGGATGGCCTCCATCCGGGCCGACTGCATCAGGGCGGTGTGCTTGAGCAGGATCGCCTTGGGGAAGCCGGTGGTGCCCGAGGAGTAGTAGATGGCCGCCTCGTCCTCGTCGTCCACCAGCACCTTAGGGGCGCGGCTGGAGCAGTTGGCGGTGGCCCGCAGGTAGTCCTCGGCGAAGGAGGGGCAGCGCTCCCCCACGAAGAACAGCAGCATCTGCCGGGTGATCTTGGGCACGATGGGCTCCATCCGGCTGGTGAACTCCGGGCCGAAGAAGAGCACGTCGGCGTCGGCCAGCTTCAGGCAGTAGTCGATCTCGTCGGAGGTGTAGCGGAAGTTCAGAGGGACGGCGATGGCCCCCGTCTTTAAGATGCCGAAGTAGATGGGCAGCCACTCCAGACAGTTCATCAGCAGGACAGCCACCTTCTGGCCCTTGCGGATGCCCCGGCTGAGCAGCATGTTGGCCACCCGGTTGGCCTTCTCGTCAAAGACCGACCAGGTGATCTCCCGGCGGTAGGGCGCGTCGCCGGTGGGCTGAATCAGCTCATACTCCTGCCAGGAGACCCGCTGCTCCTCCCGGACCTCGGGGTTGATCTCCACCAGGGCGACCTCGTCGCCGTACAGCTTGCTGTTGCGCTCCAGCAGA
>CATNCS010000051.1 GCA_950097245.1 uncultured Oscillospiraceae bacterium
TGTATGCGCTCTCTCTCGAAGTGGTGTGGGCTGTCCCCTAGCGCTTGGTGGAGCGCTTGGACGGCTTCTTGGCGGCCGTTTTCTTGACTGGGGCCTTCTTGGCGGCGGGGGCGGCCTTGGCGGCGGGGGGAGCCGCATCGGCCTTGGGGGCCGCCTTGGCGGGGGAGGAGGCCTGAGCCGCGGGGGCCTCCTCCGCGGGGGCGGGGGCGGGCTTGGCGGCCTCTACCGGCTGATACTCCCGCACGGAGCCGCCGTTCTGTACGGCGGGGATGGCCATATCCCGCTCCTCGGCGGTGCGGAACCAGACCAGGAAGCCCTGGTCGGCGATGATGTCGGCGGTGGAGGGGTCGGTCTCCGCGTTTTCCGGGGAGGAGATGAAGTCGCCGCAGTAGTCCTTGATGCTGTTGGCCAGCATAAAGGCCCGCAGATTCTCCATGCCGCTGCCCTCGTCGAAGAAGACGTGGATGCCGTAGGGGTAGTCCTGATTGACAGCGTCCAGCGCGGGGGCCGGGGCCTCCGGGGCGGAGGCGGGAGCGCTCTCCTCTGAAGCGGGGGCCTCCGCCTCGGAAGCGGAGGGATTGCCCTGAATTTTATCAATCAGGCTATTAATTTTATTTACGATGTGGTCGATAGACTGAGAGAGCGGTTCATCGTTTTCCACCTTCTCAATCTCGCCGCGGAAAAAGTCCACAGCCTGGAACAGCATATCGAACAGGTCCGGCCGGGTCGCCTCCGGGACCACGTCCATGCCCTTCTCCCGGACGATGAAGAACATGTCCTCAATCCGGTGGGCCACCGTCATCAGGGAGGAGAACTCCATCATGGCGGAGGAGCCCTTGATTGTGTGCATGATACGGAATATCTCGTTGACGCTGTCCTCGGAGAATGTATCCGCCTGCTCCGCCGTCAGCAGAATGCCGTCCAGCTGCTCCAGCAGGGTGTTGGTCTCGTAGAGATACATATCCAGGATGCTGTCGTTGCCGCTGCCCATAAAAACGCCACCTTTTCTCATTTGGTTTTGGTTGCGGGCGGGGGAACCAGTCAATCGGGCATAACGCACCCGCCCATATCTAATCATACTCGATATATCGGCAGTGTCAATTAAAAAATTAAGTTTTTACAAAAAAAAACTGGGGATGGACTTTTTGCCCCGGTGGGCTTACAATAATTCCACGGGGACCTGCGGGGGCACAGGTCCCGTCCCGCCTGTTTTCCGCCGCCCCCACTTGAATTTGAAATGGAGTGTCGCCAATGCCAGACCTGCTTGGTGTGACCAACCCGGTACCGGGTCATAACGACAATAATGTAAACCGAAACATGCCGGTTTCCCCCAATGACACCCGGATTCAGAACGCGCCGGACTTAAATCGGGTGAGCCGGTCAGACAACCGGACGGAGCGGCAGGACACCGGTGATTCCACCGGCAGCCAGGCCCTGCGCTACGACTCCAACTTTGCCGCCTTCCTCCGGCGGCTGGCCAGCACCCCCGATCTGCGGGAGAGCCTGTCCACCATCTTCGCCATGTACGAGGGCAAGGTGGTCTCCTCCGGCATCGAGGAGGGGCTGGCCGGCGAGATGGGCGCCCTGCTCAACATGCTGAAGATGGACGAGGCGGAGCTGGGCAAGTTCCTGTTCTCCCAGATGGCCAACGGCACCCGCTTCGGCGGCGCGCTGTTCAATATTTTAAGGGAGGCCTTTGCCAACAGCAACTCGGAGACGGTGCGCGGCAACATCCTTCAGTTCCTGAAGAAGTACACCGACTACTCCTCCACCGGCCACATCCAGGGCAACCTGCTGCGCACCCTGACCCGGCTGACCCGGGCCATCCCCGCCAGCTACGGCAGCCAGCTGCTGCCCATGGTGGCCCAGCTGGAGGAGAAGCTCAACGCCGGCGACCGGGCGGGGGCGCTGAAGCTGCTCCAGGGCTCCATTCTGCCCTTCCTGTCCTCCTACACCAGCAAGACCAACGACATGGGCCTGTCCCGCACCCTGATCTCCATGCTGGCGCTGGATGTGTCCCGGCTGGAGAACGGCGGCGAGGAGGGGCTGCTCCAGGCCTTCCACCAGCTGATGAGCAGCCCCGGGCTGCGGGATAAGCTGGGCGGGCTGTCGGATGAAAACCTGCTGCGGCTGCTGGACAGCACCAACTTTGCCAAGGCCGCCGACAGCGACCAGTTTGCCGCCCAGCTGGCCAAAGCCGCCCAGTCCGCCCTCCAGAGCGGCGCGGGCAATGAGGCGCAGGAGGCCTTCCGGAACATTGTCTCCGCCTTTCTGATTAACGAGAGCGTCCACATGCCCCTGAACCACGTGCTGATGCCCCTGGAGTGGGACGGAAGGATGGCCTTCTCTGAGATGTGGGTGGACCCGGACGCAGAGGAGAACCTGAAAAAGGGCCGGGGAGGAAGGGAGAACACCCTGCGTTTTCTGTTCAAAATCGACATCCAGAACCTGGGCTTCTTCGATATGGTGCTCACCTGCCAGGGGGAGAAGGTGGATGTCCAGGTCTTCTGTCCTGAGCGGGTGGCCCCCTTCTCCCAGCTGGTGCAGGGGGAGCTGTCCCGCATTATTACCGACAACGGGCTGACAGCCAACGCGATCCAGGTGCAGCAGATGACTCGCCCGCTGACTATCTCCGGGGTGTTCCCACGGATTTTTGAGGGGGAGAACAGTATCAATGTCAAGATATGATAACCGGGCCACCAACCGGGCTGTGGCCCTGAAGTACGAGGGGGAGGGCGCCCCGGTGGTGGTGGCCTCCGGCATGGGTTTTCTGGCCGAGCGGATGGTGGAGGTGGCCACCGAGAGCGGCGTCCCCGTCTACGAGGACAACTCCCTGGCCACCATGCTGTCCCAGCTGGCCCTGGGACAGGAGATCCCGGACGCGCTGTACCAGGCCATTGTGGAAATTTACGTCTATTTTTTGAACTTTGATCCCAACGACCCGGACAAGGCCAGGCGGGAGCGCCGGGCTCTGGCGGAGCAGGCGGCCCAGGCCGCCCAGACGGAATCCGCCCCGGAGGAAGAGAAAGGAGAGTCTTAAATGGCAGAACGCCTCTATTTGATTCTGGACAGTCAGGGGACCCCGCTGGCCAACGCGGTGCTGGAGTCCCCGCCCAACTCCGAGGTGCTCCAGATCCGCATTCTGGGCGGCAAGGAGGACAAGGTGGCCGAGCACCGGGAGATTCAGCTCATCGGCATGGACGACTCCACCCCCAACCGGGTGGGAGTCATCATCCGCCAGAAGGATGACAAGATGGTCATCCAGCCCACCGCCGCCCTGGGCCCCAACGCCCGGGAGAACCTGCGCATCCTCACCGACTTTGAGAGCGTGATGTACCCCGTCACCGGGCGCTGGAGAGGGCAGAAGGGGATCAGGGCCAAGGACCTGAGCTGCGGCGGCATTGCCTTTTGGAGCAGCATTCCCCTGGAGGAGCGGGAGATCGTGGAGCTGGTCCTCTCTGTGACCGATTCCCCCCTGCTGGTCAAGACCCAGGTGATCCGCAGGCTTCAGGACGACACCTCGGAGCAGCCCCTGTACGCGTCGAAATTTGTGGACCTGATCCAGGATGAGGAGGCCCTGATCCGCAAGGCGGTCTTCAGCATTCAGATTGATTCCGCCGACTGACCGAACATCAGCCTTCGGGGCCGGCCGGCCCCCTTTTCCCACCGGGGATACAGAAAGGAGAACCACAATATGTCCCACAGAACCAGTACACAGCGCCGCAGCTGGAAGGAGCGGGCGCTCTCCCTGCTTTTGACTGCCGCCCTGATGGCCGGGCTGGTGCCCGGACTGACTCTGCCCGCCTCGGCCCACTGGGCTGACGCCTACCTGGACCAGCTGGTGGACTGGGGCGTCATGCGGGCGGATCAGACCGCCAACCCGGACGCCTCCCTGACCCGCGCGGAGTTTATGGCCATTATCAACCGGGCCTACGGCTATACCGAGCGGGGAGAGATCCCCTTTACCGACGTGAACCCCGGCGACTGGTTCTATGACGATGTGTCCATCGCCTACACCGCCGGCTACATGGCGGGCACCTCTGAGACCACCGCCTCCCCCAACGCCACCCTCACCCGGGAGCAGGCGGTGTGTATCCTCGGGCGGAACATGATGATGAAGGAGACGCCGGGGGAGAGCCTGGCCTTTGCCGACAGCCGGAGCATCAGCCACTGGGCCCGAGGCACTGTCCGCACCGCCGTGGACAACTACATCATCTCCGGCTACCCTGACAACACCTTCCACCCCCTGGACTCCGTGTCCAAGGGCCAGATGGCGGTGCTCATTACCCAGTGTGTGGGCAGCCCCATCCGGCAGAGCGGAACCTATGAGATGGGCGGCGTCTTCGGCAACGTGACCATCACCTCCCCCAATGTCACCCTGCGCAACACCACCATCAGCGGAGACCTGTATGTCTCCGGCGGCGTGGGCCTGGGGGGCATCAGGCTGGAGAATGTGAATGTGCTGGGCCGGATTGTGGTCAGCGGCACCGGTGAGAGCGAGGCCGGCGACGCCAGCGTGGTGATGCGCAACGTCACCGCCAATGAGATGCTGGTGGACAATATGCGCAACAAGACCGTCACCATCCGGGCGGACGGCATCACCGATATTGCAAAGACTATCGTGCGCACCAACACATATCTGGAGGACAACAACACCGACGACAAGGGCCTGATGACCATTGAGATGGACGGCGAGGCGGATGAAAACCTGAATCTGACCCTGGCCGGACGCATCAAGGAGGTGGTCAACAAGACCCCCAACTCCACCATCCAGGTGGCCAAGGGCACGGTGGCCAAGCTCACCGTGGACGAGGCGGCCACCGGCTCCACCGTCCAGCTGGACCGAAACACCCAGGTCAAGGAGATGAATCTGGACGTGGCCACCAATGTCATCGGGGAAGGTGACATTGGAAAGCTGAACGTCAACGCTCCGGGCTGTACAGTGTCTATGCTACCCGAAAAGATCTACATCCGCCCCGGCCTGACGGCCAATATTGCCGGAGTGGTGATGGATCACCTGGCCGCGGAGGAGGGATCTCTGGACCCGCGGCTGCTGTCCGGCTACCCCGCCGCCAAGGACATCGCGCCCACCGGCCTCAGGGCGGACTTCTCCGGCAACAAGAAGGGCACCGTCTACTGGGCGGTGAGCAACATCACCGACGGCTCCATCGAGGAGGAGAACCTGATCTCCCCGCCCAGCTACGGCTCCAAGGCTGTGGTCAACGGCTCCGTGTCCGCCCCCACCGGCGACACCGTAGTCAGCGCCCAGATTACCGGCCTGACCACCGGCGGCTCCTATTACCTGTCCGCCATGCTGGTGGACGACCAGGGCAACCGCAGCCCCGTGAAGGTGATCTCCTTCACAACACCGGACAACACTGTGCCCGCCTTCGGCCAGGGCTACCCCTACATGTCCTTCATCGGCAAGGAGAACCCCAGTGACGCCTACATCACCGCTCAGGTCGCCGTGATGGCCACCAAGGACTGTATGATGTACTATGCCGTGCTGCCCCGGAGCGCTGCGGCTCCCACAGTCAATGAGCTGAAGTCCTCCTCTGTCCGCAATAACCTGGGCTACGGAGTTGTGGAGATGGAGAAGAACCAGGTGTGGGACGCGGACCAGGCGATTATCGTCAGCCGCAGGCTGGAGGAGCTGAAGGACTACACCCTGTACATGTGGCTCACCGATGTGGACGGCACCAACAGCTCTGCGGTGATTCCCCTGCAGTTCACCACCCCGGATGTGACTCCGCCCGAGTTTGTGGTGGAGCCCTACACCAACCAGGACGCGCAGGCCAACTCCGTACGGCTGTCCGCCGCCATCAATGAGAACGGCACCATCTTCTGGGCTGTGGTGGAGTCGGGCGTGGCCTACCCCAAGCCCAACAACCAGAAGCCGGAGGACAACGAGGAGGACGGCCTGACCGCCAGGCTGGACAGCGACTATGCCAAGCTCCAGGTGGCCAACGGAATGAAGGCCCTGCGCAGCGGCCGGGTGAACGCCACCGCCAACACCGAGGCTGACCTGAATATCACCGGCCTGGAAGCGGAGAAGACCTACGACCTGTACTACATGGCCCAGGATACCGCAGGGAATTACACCATCCAGGTGTATAAGCTCCCGGGTGGCATCCGCACCCAGGACGAGAATCCCCCCACCGTCCGGCAGTTCTTCTCCAAGGCCTCCGGCCAGGACAATACCCAGTCCCCCATGCGGGACAGCGACGTGATCCTGGAGTTCAGCGAAAACATCTGCTTCGCCAGCGCAGGGGGCAGGGATCTAGTAAAACTGTACCAGGCCACCCTGGAGGGCTCCACGGCGGAGCAAGAGGAGGCCCTGAAGACTTACACCCAAGCGCTGAAGGACAACATCAAGTTCTACTACTGGGACGGCATCCAGCGGCCGGCGGGGGTCAAGGGCGAGGACGCGGACTGGATCATTGACTACGAAAAGACCACCGTGACCAACGTGGGGGGCAAGATTCAGCTGCGCTTCCTGAATAACATCAAGGACCCCGAGCAGTCCGGCATCAAGCTGGACAGCGGCGGCACCTACAACTTTGCCATTGGCGGGGACTACGTCATCAGGGACCTGAGCGACCACGAGATGACCCCCAACCCGGTGGACTACCTGGCTGATGAAAAGCTGGGCCACAACGTGCCCAAGTTCATCGTGGCCTTTGCCCGGGTGCAGCTCACCGACAACTTTACCCTGAACCCCGACGAGGAGCCCAAGACCATCGGGGCGGCCAACGACCCCAGCGGCAGCAGGGGCAACTACAAGGTGGACTTTAAATTCCGCATGATCCCCGAGTCCACCAGCACCGTGGCGGACAGCATGTCCTACGACCTGCTGTTTTGGACCGACACCTATATGGATTTTGATCTGTATTACCGGGTGGTGAACAGCAGCGGAGAGATCCTCACCCTGCGGCAGGACGAAAACGGTAATTATCGCTACGCCATGCCCAATATGGACAACAAAATCTACACCGCCGGCCTGAACGGCAGCGGCTGGATTACCCTGGGCTCCAGCGGCACCTTCTCCACCAACGGCAGGGACATGGCCGGCAAGAGCCTCCACCTGACCTTCAACCAGTGCCGGGACGGCGACATGCCCAAGGTGAACACCCTGGACGACTCCAAGGATGTCTACTACGAGTTTGCCCTTTCCATCCGCAGGATGGGCACCGCCAGCACCGCCGGCGATCCCGCCACCTGGAGCGGCGACGTGAACGTCTATGTGGATGTGGCGGCGGCCACCTCCACCGACCTGTATGAGCTCAGTGCCCCCACCGGCGCGCTGACCGACAGCCAGTGGAGAGAGTTTATAAAGAATGGCCTCACGCGCAACGGCGGCGAGACCATCGGCTCGGCGGACAACCCGGACGAACCCACCCGGCTGCACATGTATAAGCACATCACCGACTCCCGCCAGCCCTACTTCGCCAGCACCTACCCCACCTTCGCCGCGGGGTCTGACTCGGTGGAGATGAACCTCACCCTGAACCGGCCGGGCGATATCTACTACGCCATCGCCAAGGCGGACAGCACCGGGCGGGAGCTGGCAAACAACCCGGCCAGCTGGTCCCCCGATATCATTACCATCGACAGCGATACCGGCGCATCCATTGATCCCAATAAGGTGCCCGGGAGCGGCACCGAGCGGGATTCCAAGGGGATGCCCGTGCTGACCACACCGGATAAGCAGGACGTCTACGACACCAGAGGCTGGGCGGACGCCAGCAAGGCGATTACAGGCATGGTGTCCTACAAGGGCGTGTCCACCGCCACCAAGACCGAGGGAAAGCTGGAACCGGATACCACCTACTACGTCTATGTTACCATCAAGGGGTCCGGGCCGGAGCCCTCCACGCTGGAGATTTACAAGTTCAAGACCAATCCCCCCAGCCGGCCCACCATCGGCTACACCCCCGCGAAGGACGGCATGAACATGACCACCACCAACATGTCGTCCGTCCTGTACTACATGGTCTACCCGGAAAGCGACCTGAAGCAGATCTACTGGATGATGGATTCTAAGTCCAGTGACGCGGATGCTTCCAGCAATATGCTGGCGGATATCCTCTGCGATGAGGCGGAGAATAACCTCCCCTCGTATTACGAGAACTTCACCATCCTCCAGGCGCTGACGGAGCTCTACTCCTGGGAGCAGGCCTCCAATAACGGGAACAGGATGGACGGCTACTATCCCACTGATGGCAGCGGCAATTACAGTCCGGCCTTTAACAACTACTCCGTCTTTGACATCTACGCCAAGACGGAGGTCAAGCAGGCCGTGGCTAACTGGCTTACCAGCGGTATTCTGCCCCCGTCCATCAAGTATGCAGAAAAGCAAAATGTATCTGCGGGGCAGAGCACAGCGCCCGAGGGCTACTTCGGCGGCCAGCACCGGATCGACCAGAATCAGAATGTGCTGGGCAACGCCGAGATTTACAGCGGCGGGCGGTACTACGTGCTGACGGTGGCCCGCAGTCAGAACGCCAACCCCAGCGCCAGCGCCGATGAAATTTACTCCTTCCGGGCCGCCCCCTATCAGATCACCAGCGGCGCAGCCCCGGAGCTGGTGGGCGCTTCCCCCAGCGGTATCCAAATTGGCCAGCAGACCGGGAATCTGCTGGGCGGAGAGATCATCCTGACCTTCGACAAGAAGCTGCACAAGGCAGCGAATACCCCAATGGAGAATGCGGCTGACTTCTTTGGGAGCGCTACCTTGCCCAGAGGCGTGGAGAGCGCTACCGTGACCCATGCAGGAGATACCACCACGGTCCGGATCAAGCTGACCGATGCCAGCGGCGGCGGGACAGCGGTAAAGATTCCGGTTACCATTTCAGTCCCCTACGGCTCGCTGATGAACGCCGGAGGAACGCCGGCATTGAAGGAGCTGAGAATTGAAATTTATCCAGAGACAACGGCCCAGGGCAATTTACCGGCCGTGACGAATTTCTATTATAGAGTCTATTGGGGCAACTCTCTTGCCTACCCGGTCACTCAACTGCCCGGCGTGTAATTTCCTACCACGGGAGCGGGTCAAAAGCCCGCTCCCGCTGGCCCGTTGTTCAACTTCTGCCTGAAAAGGAGTGTTTTGTATGCGAAAGACCTTTGTGCAGTGCTGTTTTGCTCTGCTGCTGGCGCCGGTTTTGGCTTTTATGCTCATCGGGACGGTAGCCCTGGCTGCCGCGGGAGGCGGGGCCAGGGACACCACAGCAGGTTCCCCGGCTGCCTCCCCCACCGGGTATACCTACACGATGAAGATCAATTATAACGGCGAGGATAAAACGGGTGAAACCGTCGACCTGATGTTTGATGACGACAAGACCCTGAGCGCCGAGGTCACCCGCCAACTGGGAGATACCGGCAAGCCGAGCACTGTGACCGGGGCAAACATTACCTGGAGCAGCAGCAATACCAACGCGGTGACTATAGTCACCACGACCGGCAGAATGCGGGCCGTGGGACAGGGCACGTCCACCATTACCGCCACGACCAATATCACAGACCCGATTACCAATAAACCGGTGTCGGTGACAGCTACCTGTACAGTTACGGTCAGCGACCTGTACCAGATCATCATTACGGAGTATGATTTTCAGCATGAGGTGAATAATTTTTCCGTTGATGAAGATGCGGAATATCAGCTGTGGGCCGTCGTGACAAAAAACAAGGATATTGTGAAAAACCCCACTGTCACATGGACCAGCAGCGACGAAACGGTGGCTACAGTAGGCAGCGATGGTAAGATCAAAGCGCTGAAGGCAGGCCCGACTAAGATTACCGCTACTTATACAATTGACGGAAAAACTGTTAAATGCACAGTGACCTGTACCGTCAAGTCCACCGGCACCACCACGCCCGGCGGCGACGATGACAACCCCACTACCCCCGGCGACACGCTGCCCACGGGCGTTTCGGTGAAGGAAATCGCAATCACCACCCCCCAGGGGCCCGTGAAAATGGACCCGGGAACTCAGAGGGTCGATGCCACGGCCACCTTTGCCATAACGGGGAAATCCGACCAGAAGGTGAACGTGGAGTGGAACCGGGACGGCGGCGCCACCGCCACCTATACGGATGATGACAAGAAAAAATACATTATCCCCATCACCTGGAGCAGCAGCGACAGGGAGGTGGCCAGCGTCAGCGGCGGCAAGCTCACCGGCGGCGAGCCGGGGGAGGCCGATATTACTGCCTCTGTTCCTGACAAGGATGAAAACGGAAATCCCACGACCAAGACCTTTAAAGAGGTGCTGAAGGTCACCGTCAACGGCTACAAGCTGAACAAGGCGGCCGTGCCCATCAAGCTGTATGAGAACCAGAGCATCAAGCTGTCGGAGAAGGAGATCGTGCTGACCTACGGCGACGCCACCCTGGCCACCCTGTCCTACTGGGCGGAGAACTCCAGCATCGCCAGCTACGTCAACGGCAGTATTGTGGGCACTATGCCCGGCACCACAAAGTTTACAGTGAGCGACTCCAAGCGGGGCTTCCGGGAGACCTTCGACGTGATTGTGGAGGCCGACCCCAACTCCACCATTCCCTCCCAGGGGACCATCACCATCAAAAATACAGACACCCTGCCCTTTACCGACCGGCGGCTGACCTTTGGCAATCAGGCCGGGGGGGAGCTGTCCCATATCACCGGCCTGAATGTGGACTCCAACGAGGGCACGCTGTACTACCGGTACCAGTCTGAGTCCCAGCCCGGCACGGGCGTGGGGGCGGGCAGCTACTACTACCCCGGCAGGAGCGGGGGTGTCCCCTCGGGGCGGCAGTCTCTGTCGGACATCACCTTTGTCCCCAAGTCGGACTTCTCCGGCGCCGCGACCATCCGTTACACCGCCGTCTCTGAGGGCGGGCAGAACTACAACTGCTGTATTATGCTCACCGTTACCACCGAGAACGGTGTCAATGCCGGCATCTCCCTGTCCACCCCCTACAACACCCCGGTCAGCTTCAGCGGGGAGGAGTTTGAGCGGGTGTGCAGGGAGCGCACCGGCACCAATCTGGACTACGTGATCTTCTCCCTCCCCGCCGAGCGGGAGGGCACCCTGTATGCCAACTACGTCAACCAGGGCAACTACGGCCAGAAGGTCACCACCACTGCCCGCTACGGCAAGAGAGACCTGAACAACATCTGGCTTGTTCCGGCCCCCGGCTATTCCGGCCCGGTTACCATCTACTACACCGCCCACAGCAAGGGCTCCCCGGGGACAACCTACAAGGGGCAGATTGCCGTCACCGTCAACCCGGAGAACGGCGCGGCCATCGGCGGACTGGCCTACGATATCACCAGGGGCGGCGTGGCCTTCTTTGACGACAGGGACTTCAACGACTACTGCCAGGACGACCTGATGGACTACCGCCAGACCCTGGACTTTATCCGGTTTGACTCCCTGCCCGCCGCCGGCGAGGGGGTGCTGTACTACGACTACCGCTCCTCCACCAGCACGGGCAGCCGGGCCTCCACCGGCACCAGCTACTACTACGGCACCCGCAATCCCCGCATCGACCGGCTGGCCTTTGTCCCCGCGGCGGACTTTACAGGCACGGTGCGGATTCCCTTCAGCGGACAGACCACCAGCGGCGTCCGCTTCTCCGGCAATGTGGAGATCAACGTCCGGGGCGGCACCGGCGCCGGGGACATCTACTATACCTGCGCCCCCGGCCGGACGGTGAGCTTCCGGACCAGAGACTTCACCGATCTGAGCCAGAAGCTGAACGGGCGCACCATCGACTATATCCGCTTCCAGAGCCTGCCCAACACGTCGGACGGCTACCTGTATCACAACAGCACCCGGATCACCGGCACCGGGACCTCCTACTACAACAGCACCGGCAGCTACCGGATCGGCAACCTGTCCTTCCGGGCCAGCAATTCCTTCTCCGGCACCATAGACATCCCCTTTGAGGGGACCGACCGGGGCGGCGGCATCTTCTCCGGTGTGATTACCATCAGCTCCAACGGCTCCGGGACGGCGTCGGGGAACATCCGCTACACCGCCAACCCCAAGAGCGCCGCGGTGTTTGAGCGGGACGACTTTGACAGCCTGTGCTGGGAGGAGACCCGGGAGTATGTCAATACGGTCCGCTTCAAGATCCCCAGCAGCAGCCAGGGCACCCTGTACCGCAACTACCGCTCCAGCTCCAGCACGGGGACGAAAATTACCACCAGCAACTACTCCCTCTCCGCCAGCGCCCTGGACCAGGTGGCCTTTGTCCCCGCCAGCGGCTACACCGGCACCGTCTACCTGGACTTCACCGCCACCGCGCTGAACAACGGCGGCTCCTTCGACGGGACGGTGGAGATTGAGGTGGGCCGGGCCCCGGCGGACGTGACGGTGTCCTACTCCACCCGGAATACCACCCCAGCCCGCTTCTACGCCGGCGACTTCGGCCGGAGGGGCTATACCCTCAGCTCCGTCCGCTTTACCTCCCTGCCCTCCTCCGGCGAGGGGTACCTGTACTGCCAGTACACCAGCCCCACCCGCTACGGCAGGATGGCCGGTACCGGCGACAGCTTCCGCGTGAGCGGAGGCGACCAGATTAACGAGCTCACCTTTGTCCCCCGGGCGGGGTTCACCGGCACGGTGACCCTCCCCTATATCGGCACCAACTCCAACGGCTCCACCTTTGAGGGGGAGGTGCTCATCAACGTGTCCCCCACCTACAGCTCCGCCTACTTCAGCGACATGGGCGGGTACAGCGAGGCCCAGCGGGCGGCGGTGGACTTCCTCTACGACCACAATATCACCCGGGGGCTGACCACCAGCCAGTACGGCCCGGAGGCCTCCATCCGCCGGGGCGACTTCGCCCGGATGGTCTACCAGGCCTTTGAGCTCAGCCCCTCCGGCTCCTCCGGGGCCTTCCGGGACGTGCCCGCCAACGCCTACTACGCCGAGGCGGTGAACGCCCTGTACGCCAGGGGCATCGTCAGCGGCATCGGCGGCGGCTACTACGCCCCGGACAGCACCCTCACCCGCCAGGACGCCATCTGCATGGTCCAGCGGGCCATGCGGGCCATCGGCTGGAGCGCCAGCGACGGCTCCTCCGGCAATCTCTACAGCTACGGCGACGGCGGCGACGTCTCCGGCTACGCCCAGGGGGCCATGGCCTTCGCCGTCCAGCGGGGCTACCTGCCCGTCTACGGCGGCCGCCTCAACCCCACCCAGGCCCTCACCCGGGTGGATATGGCCGAGATACTCCACCGGGTGCTCACCTACTGAGTCCCCCAAAATCGGGAAGAGGCCCCCAGCCCGGGGCCTCTTCTCCCTTTTTCAGCCCCAAAATCCGGACAGGAAAAATTTTTTGAAAAATTTTATTACACCCCTTATTTTTCACGGAAAGAGGCCGAATAAAAGAGTGTAAGCGGCGATGAGCGCCGCCTGCATGTCGGTTTCAAACGGTCCTAGGCCGGTTGAAATATCGCACCGCGCCGGAAGGCTTGAGCATCGTGGCCACGTGCTCAAGGGGGAAGGCGCACCACAAAATGTGCGGGAGCAAAGGATATGCCGAAGCACAATAAAAAATATAAAAGGAGTTATAACAATGAGGATTCAACACAACATCGCGGCGATGAACGCCTACCGCAACTACAACCTGAACACCTCCGCCGTCTCCAAGAACCTGGAGAAGCTGTCCTCCGGCTACAAGATCAACCGCGCCGGCGACGACGCCGCCGGTCTGGCCATCTCCGAGAAGATGCGCGCCCAGATCTCCGGCCTGAACGCCGCCCAGAACAACGTCAAGGACGGTATCTCCCTGGTGAAGACCGCTGAGGGCGCTATGCAGGAAGTTCAGGACATGCTCAACCGTATGGTCACCCTGGCTACCCAGTCCGCCAACGGCACCTACGACAATGAGACCGACCGCGCCGCTCTCCAGCAGGAGATCGACCAGCTGAACTCCGAAATCAACCGTATCGCTGACTCCGCCAACTTCAACGGCATCAAGCTGCTGGACGGCTCCATGGACGAGAACGGCCGCCGCGCCACCACCGAGACCATTTTCAGCGGCCTGACCGGTGGCAGCAATGTGAATGGTACTCAGCAGGCTGATGGCGCCTACAAGGGCTTTGGCGGACCGAACGCCAACGGCAGCCTGAAGCTGACCGGTGTTGATTTGGCTGGCGGCGGCACTAGCCCCAATGTGAGCGACACGAGCATCCGCTATCACAAGGATGCCGCCGAGGCCGGCAAGACCACCTTCACCATCGATCTGGACGGCACCAGCTACACCAATGCCTCTGCCGGCACCAGTCTCAACGACCTGGTCCTCGGCCTGGACTGCGGTCAGGCGGCCACACCGGATGGCACTCTTCCTACCGAGGGCAACTTGACTAACAATGTTCTGTTCCTGGATAAGGACGGCAAGAGCCGTGTCACCTATGATGTGACCGCCGATAACAACGGCATCACCTCCGAGAACATCGCAAAGTCCATTATGGAGACCATCGACAAGAACGGCGGTAAGGTCTATATCCAGACCGGTCTCAAGACTGGCGGCAACGGCCAGAAGTTCATTGAGTACAACGTCACCCGGGACGGCGACAAGCTGAAGTTCGAGATGTCTGACGACGGCTATAACACCGCTGCTGCCGCGGCCACCGCCGCGGAGGCCGCTAACAAGGCTGATAATTATTTCCAGGGTAACTTCAACTTTGGCCTGAACTACAAGAAGATGGGTGATGGCCTTACAGGCGCTGACAGCCTTGCCACTGACAGCACTGACAAGGAAACCCTGAATGAGATTGCTTTCACCAAGTATCTCTACGATGAGCATCAGCACGAGGCCACCAGCAATATCAACGAGGGCACCACCCCCTCCGGCACTATTTACGCCGAGGCTCTGATTCGGTTCGATGCTGCTGGCGGCGCTAACACAAACAAGATCACCGATGTGATTAAGGACGGCGCTGGCCTCCAGCTGGGCGACGAGTATTATATCTTCGCTGCCAGCGACGAGGTGTACAACGGTGAGTACGCCGATAACGTGAAAGTGGTTGATATCCGTGACCTGGATAATCTGAGCAAGACTGGCGGTGCTGAGGCCGACGATCTGCGTACCGCTCTGGACCGGCTGTCCGTGGCCGCCAAGGGCAACGAGATGTTCAACGTCCAGGTTGCCAAGGGCGGCAACGCCCTGGTAGTCACCGAGCGCTCCACCTATGAGGGTAACGCCAACCTGACCATGAAGGACTACGGCCTGGAGAACCAGATCCGCACCTTCGACAGCGCCACCTCCACCACCACCGTGGAGAAGGAGGCCGGCAAGGCTCTGACCCTCCAGATCGGCGACACCAGCGAGGACTTCAACCAGCTGAAGGTCAACATCGGCGACATCCACGCCGACGCCCTGGGCGTTGACAAGGTGAGCGTGGCCACCCAGGAGGGTGCCCAGGCCGCCATCGACACCATCAAGAGCGCCATCAACAAGGTTTCCTCCATCCGCGGCACTCTGGGCGCCACCCAGAACCGTCTGGAGCACACCAGCAACAACCTGTCCGTGATGGCCGAGAACATCCAGGACGCCGAGTCCTCCATCCGCGACACCGACATCGCCTCCGAGATGATGGCCTACACCAAGAACAACATCCTGGTGCAGTCCGCTCAGGCTATGCTGGCTCAGGCCAACCAGATTCCTCAGGGCGTCCTCCAGCTGCTGGGCTGATCCTGAAGAATCCTCAAAAC
>CATNCS010000052.1 GCA_950097245.1 uncultured Oscillospiraceae bacterium
GCGCACTGGGGCACCTTCCCCTAAAGGGGAAGGCTTAGGGAGGTCAAATTGGCTGAGGCGAAAGAAAAAGGCTTCCCCTTTAGGGGAAGCTGGCACCGCCGCAGGCGGTGACTGATGAGGCCGTCCCCCCCCAATAACCACAAAAAAACGCCCCAAAGTGGGACGTTTGCATACATTTAGTGGAAATAAGGGAGAAGTCTGTCCAAAAACAGGCATAAAGAAAGCCCGCCGGAGGCGGGCGGAGGGGAAATCATTCCCTTTCGATATCCATCATCAAATTCACCCGGCGCTCGTGGCGGCCGCCCTCAAATTCGGTGCTGAGGAACACATCCACAATCCGCTCAGCCAGCATAGGTCCGGTGATTCCGGCGCCCAGGGCCAGCATATTGGCGTTATTGTGCCGGCGGGTGAGCTCGGCGGACAGCACGTCGCCGCACAGGGCGCAGCGGATGCCGTGTACCTTGTTGGCGGTGATGGAGATGCCGATGCCGGTGGTGCAGATGACGATGCCCGTTTCGCACCGGCCCTCCGCCACCGCCCGGGCGGCGGCCTTTCCGAAGATGGGGTAGTCGCAGCTGTCGGTGCTGTCGGTGCCGAAGTCCTGGCAGGTGAGGCCTCTGGCGGCCAGGTAGGCCTTCAGGTGCTCCTTCAGCTGGTAGCCGCCGTGGTCAGAGGCAATAGCGATCATAGGCGTTTCCTCCTTGCAGGGCCCCGGGGGGCCGTTTTTTCAGCTCTATTGTAACGCCTTTCCCCAAATTTTGCAAGGGGCGGGAAAATTTTTGCGCTCCATGTATAACCGCCGCCGGGCCTGTCCAAAATAGGCTTTGGAGGTGGTTTTTTGAAAAACCGAAGCTTTTGGAACAAGCTGGGCGATTTCGCCATGGGAAAGGGCTTTTACATAGTCCTGTTCCTGTGCATCGCCACCATAGGAATTTCGGGCTATTATCTGCTGAAGACCGTTGCCAACGACACCCGCGCCACCGCCCCCGTGGGGGGCGATGCCTCTGTGACCATCCCGGACCAGAGCGCGGCCAAACCCAGTATCCCCACGCCAAAGCCGCCGGAGAGCACCCCAGCCAAACCCAATGTCTCCAACAACAAACCCGCCGTCCAGCCGGACGACCCGGAGCCGGTGAAGGACACAACTCCCGAGCCGGACACCCAGCCCGGCAAGGAGACCATGTCCAAGGTGTTTACCTGGCCGGTGCAGGGGACAGTGCTGCGGGACTACAGCGTGGAGACCCTGTCCCTGGACCCCACCCTGGGTGACTGGCGCACCCACGGCGGGCTGGACATCGCCGCCGCCCAGGGGGTGAAGGTGCTGTCCATCAGCGCCGGCACCGTGGACCAGGTGTACACCGACGGCCTCATGGGCACCACCGTGGTGGTGGACCACGGCGGCGGCCTCCAGTCCTGGTACTGCAACCTGGCCGAGGACGTGCTGGTGGAGGCGGGCGACAAGGTGGACATCGGCGGCGAGCTGGGCATCGTGGGCGCCACCGCCATCGCCGAGGTGGGCGTCCCCTCCCACATCCACCTGGAGACCATCCTGAACGGCCAGCCTGTGGACCCCAGAGAGTATCTGAAATAAGCCATACGGACCTCCGCCGGCCGGCGGGGGTCCGGTTTTTGATTTTTAAAAAAAGGGGATATATTGGTGTGACCATTCCCCCCTACACAGCCGTAATTAAAGACAGAGAGACAAAGGAGGCGGCGCTTATGGAGCAGACCGCGGCCCTGTTTAAGCGGGTGTACGATACCTACGGCCCGTCGCTGTACCGCTTCTGCCTGCTGCAGATGAAAAATCCGGCGGACGCGGAGGATATTTTACAGGACGTCCTGATCAAACGCCTGTATCAGGCCCCGAAATTCAAGTCGCCGGAGCACGAGCGGAACTGGCTGTTCCAGGTGGCGCTGAATCTCTGCCGGGACGAGTGGCGGCGGCACAGGCGGTCGGAGCTGCGGGACGCCTGCCGGGAGGACTGGGCCAGACAGGACTGGTCAGACTGGAAAACATTCAGCTCGGGCTATATGCAGAGCGAGGCCAACCCCCTTTGGCCCTCCCGGCTGAGGCGGGACGGCGCCTCCGGCTCCTTCAGCGGCGAGGCGAAGGACGGCGTGCTCACCTTCTGCTTCAGGGTTGACGCCGGCGGAGACACGGACTTCACCGCCCAGCCCCTCACCATTCTGGTGACGCCCCCCTGCGTAAGACACGCAGACGGCACTGAGACCGCCGTCACGAATCATCCGGCCATCATTACCTTCCAGCCCGTCTACAACGGTCCCCAGGCCCTCCGGGGCAGCCTTGAGGAGGGGGATGTGAAGATTACCGCCACCCTGTCCCCCTTTGCCCTGTCCCTGGAGGCCCGGGGCATGGGCTATCCCTCCTACACGGATATGGTGGAGGACGCCCGGCTGGTCAACAGAGACGGCGCAGAGCAGCCGGTCACCCCGCTGGGCCTCACAGGCGGCGGCAGCAGCTTCGGCCCCGAGGGCCGCCCGGAGGTGGTCAGCACCACCGTCCACTTTCTGTTTCTCACCGACATCAGCAGCTTTACCGCCCTCCGCATAGGGGACCGCACCATCCCCCTGAACTGAGCAAAAACCGCCGCGGGACTGCTCCCGCGGCGGTTTTTTCAGTCTGTCAAAGGACTCTCGTTTTCCCGCTTTTGCATCCTAACTCAGACGCCAGACATCCAGGAGCTGCTGGTACTGCTCACGGCTGAAGTGCAGGCCCTCACAGCTCCACACCCCCATCCGGGCGGTGGCGCTGAGCACCCCGTCCCGCCGGTCCAGCCGGGCCAGGAGAATCGGGACCTCCCGGCGGATAAGCTGAGCGTCTTTTTTAGAGAAGACTGTGTACTTGTCCACCGTCTGGCCGTGAAAGACGGTCTTTTCCAGGTCCTTGATGTCCACGTTCATATAGGTGTCCCGGTCGGCTATGAGGTGGTAGAGGGTGGGCTGCTGGCCGTCCAGCAGCAGGCACATGCACCGCCCCTTCTCCCAAATCAGCTCCAGGGTGAGCCGGAAGGGATGATACACCGTCTTTTGCAGCCGTCGGACATAGGTCCCCGCCCCGTTCAGCGCAAACTCCAGCTCCAGCCGCTCCAGCCTTCCGGCGTAAAATCCCTCCAAAACCTCCTCCAGCTCCCGGGCGGTCCAGCCCGCAAAGGGGACCGCCTCCGGCGCGGGGCGCTTTTTGGGAAGGAGAAGATACAGCAGGGACAGGGGAAAGGGCCAGCCCCGGCGGAGGACCTTCACCCCGGCCAGGAAGGGCAGGCAGGCTTCCGGCCCGGGCTCCTGCTCCGGCGGACGCTGCCCTCTCTCCCGGTCCGGGGCCTTCTCCTCCTCAGGCACGGCGGGGGCCAGCTGTCCGGCGTCGAGGGCCTCCCGGGCCCAGGGGACAAGCTCATTGAGGAAGCCCTCCAGCGGCACGCCGCCCTCTCCCCCGGAAAATTCCCCTGTCAGCAGAGGCAGCAGCCTCTCCCGGTCGGCCTTGAACCGCCGCACCAGCCGTGCGGCGTGCCGCTCCGCCTCACCGGCGTCCGGGGCGGACCCGGGCCTGGACTCGAACGAGTCCTCCACCGAGCCCTTGAAGCACAGCTGATAGCCCCAGCCGCCCCCCTCCCGGAGGTAGAGCAGCAGGGCGGCGCAGTCCAGCTTGCCGGAGGGGATGCGGGCCGCCATCTCGGGGCAGACGCCCCCCTCAAAGCGGGCGAGCGTCCCCTCCCGGCGCTCCGCCCAGCACAGCGCGGACATATCCAGCCCGTACAGCCGCATGACGGCGTCAGCCAGCCCGTCCACCGCGGGCTGGAGGTGCCGGATCCGCTGGTGGGGATAGATCAATATGGTAAAAGAGCCGCTCATCATCAACATCCGCCTTTCCGTCACAGGCACAGCGTGTCCAGAATGTTTTGGGCGAAGCCCTCCAGCCGTTTCTCAATACCGGGCAGGGCCAGGGCCTGGCCGGGGTCGTTGGCCGTCTCAATGAGGGCGAAGCGCCGGGGGAGGTAGAAGGACTTGTTCATATTCATGGCGGACACCACCTGCCGGGCCACCGTATCCCCTCCGGAGTAGCCGGAGACTACCACGGCAAAGACGGCCTTGTCGTAGAACCGGGTCTGGCGGAACAGGGCGGTGAGCCGGTTGATGCAGGCGGTGAGGTTGGCGGACAGGGCGTCGTTGTAGTTGGGGCACAGCAGCACCAGGGCGTCCGCCGCCCGGACGGCGGGGTAGACCTCGTCCTGCATCACGCCGCCGTAGAAGCACCCCCCTTGCTCCCCGAAGTGGAGGCACATGGTGTAGGGGCAGCCGGAGCAGTCGGACAGGGTGCCGTTGCGCAGGCCGATCTCGTGGATATCGCACCGCCCCTCCACCCGCTTCCGCACCCGGGCCCACAGGTCCATGGTGTTGGAGGTGTGGTGGCTGGAGGCGTGGAGGACCAGAATTTCCGGCCGCTCCTTCTTCGGGAGGACAAAGCTCTCCACCTGGTCGGCCAGCTCGGCGGCGGCGTGGCGGTAGGCCCCCATCAGATTTGTCCCCAGGTTTTTGGCCTGGACGGCGAAGTTGGCCAGGGAGCCGGTGCCCTCCACCAGGGGCCGGCCCACCAGGGCGCAGCCCGCCGTGTTCATGGCCAGGGCCGCCTCAGCGGCGGCGGACTTGGTGTACAGCTCCCCGGCCCCGTCCACGATGAGCCCGCCGGTGCAGCCGGACAGCAGGCCGGGCTCCTTCCGCAGCCGGGCCAGCATCCGCATGTACTCCAGGTTGACCCCTGTGTCCCCCAAAGGGAGGGCCAAAATCAGCCGCCGGTTTTCCAGCCCGGACAGTTCCTCCGCCGTCCGCACCGTGCGGACCTCCCGACCGGCCAGGGCCTGCTTCAAAACGCCGTCCAGCCGCTGGCCCGCCCAGCCGGAGTCGGGGGCGGGATGGATCAAAATAAGGGACATAGCTGCCGCCTCCTTACTGCTTACAAACCAGGATCTCCACGTCTGTTCCGGCGAATACATCCCGAATAACAGCCGACACCTTCTCCCACTCCAGCCGGTCCAGGCCGCAGCCGATTACCGGCATCGCTATCCGGCGGATGTCTTTTTGCGCACACAGCGCCTTCATACACTCCAGCGCGCCCCGCATGGTCTCGTATGTGGGCTTTTGGAAGTAGCGCTCTTTGGTAATCAGGTTGAACACGCGTCCGGCCAAAACGCACCCGGAACTCTTTTTCTCTTTCTGCCACTGGTCAAGGTAGTCCGGATAGTGAGCCTTCAGCTTATTTTTCATATCGAAGCGCCGATTAAACTCCACTACAATCCCCTTTCCCATGGCAAAGTCCGCGCTGATGCAGTGCGCCAGGTAATAATCCTCGGGAACAGAAAATAAATCCCGTTTTTCTTCTCGAAGCTCCATAAAAATACCTTTCTTTTGCCAAATATACAGGTCAAATAATCGCCTTGAGGTGTTCCGCCGCCTCCCGGATATGTCCGAAGAGCTGGTCCGGGATATGGGGCAGCAGCTCGGTCTCCAGTCCGGCGGGAGTGAAGCGGTTTTTCACCCCCATATAGACCCCGTCCAGGAAGACGGACCCGCAGTGCCACTCCCCCCGGAGGGTGAGCAGCAATGACAGGGCCCCGGAGGACAGGGCGGGGGCCACATAGGGCTTGAAGCCGATCTCCCGCATCTTCAGGTTGGCGGTGACAGTGAGCCGGGTCAGCTCCTGGGACAGCTCCTCGTCGTAGTGCTCAATGGAATTGGCGATGAACAGTCCGGTGCCGTGGGGCCCGAAGGACCGGCCCTCAGTGAGGAAGGAGGCCAGGCGCGCGTCCCGCTTGGCGAAGTAGGCCGCCCGGGCGTTCATCACCCCAAGCCCAAAGCCCTGGACCTGCTCGGGCCGCAGCCCCTTACCGTCAAACACGCCGTTTTCGTCCCGGTTGCTCTCCAGATAGGCGGTCTTGGCCAGGGGGTCCACCGGGTCGGACACGGCGCACCACAGGCCCTTGAACTGCTTCTCCCGGGCCATTCTGGCGTAGTGCTTGACAATTTTGGCGTTGTTCTCAAACTGATACATCCGCACGTCCTTCACCTGGGAGCCCACCGGCGGGATGCCCCTGGAGGCCACAAAGACGAACATGTCGCAGTCGAAGAGCCGGTCGGGGGTGACGACCTCTACCTCAGGGAACACATCGTAGTCCCAGGGCAGGTTGATCTGCCCCATCTCGAACTCCCACCGGGCGGTAATCTGGTCGGACAGGTCACAGATGCCGATAGAGGAGATCACGTCCCCCCCCAGCAGCTTTAAGCCGGTGAGGAGGGTGGAGCCCACGTCGCCGATGGCCAGGATGTTTACCCGCTGCTTGCCGGAGCGGAAGGAGCGCCGGATGGTCTCCTCCCAGCCGGGGTGGGCGGTGTTCACGGCGGTGAGCCGGCCGTCCTCAATGGCCCGGGCGGTCCACTCGTCCGCCTGGACCTGAGGCAGACGGGAGCGGTCCAGCGTCTCCAGACTGTGGCCCGCTCCGGTGAGCTGGCCGGGGTGGCTGACCTTAAAGCTCCCCCGGCCCAGCACCGGGTCCCCGGGGACGGCGGCGAACAGCCGCCAATTCTGGGTGGGCTCGACTTCAGGCCCGAACCCCTCCAGTGGGACAAGGGAAACCAGCGCCGCGCCGTTGATGTTGTAATAATACATAATGATATCACTTCCGGTATTTGTTTGTGTGGGACCCGCCGCCCTCGGCGGGTCATGTTTTTGTAGGGGGCGGTCTCTGTGCCGCCCCATTTTTTGTGGGCAGAGACGGCGGGGCGGGTCAGAGCCCGCCCCCTACAGGTTACCGGTTCTGCCGCAGCAGCAGCTCCAGGTCGTTCTCCAGGTAGACGGAGGCGGACAGGGTGGGGTCGTAGCGCAGGCAGGTGCCCTTGTCGGGGCACAGGGGGAGGATGATGGCCTCCGGCAGGCGGGACAGGGTCAGGTTCCGGCCGTAGAGGATGCGGTACTCCTGCTCCAGGGTGCGGATGATGTCCAGCGCCCCCTCCAGGCAGGCCTTGGACAGCTGGAACACCGCCTCGCCGGTGCACTCACTGCGGAAGGTGGGGTTGGCGTAGGGCAAAATCTGGTTGATGCCGGGCAGCAGGCCGGGCACCGGGGCGCTGGGCCGACGGACGGTGTTGCCCCCGATAAAGGGGTACAGGGTGGCCTCGATAAACCACTGGCGCAGGGTGGGCACAAAGTAGACGGAGTCCACCGGCCAGTCCCAGGCATTCATCAGGTCCTTGCCGTAGCCGGACAGCACGCCCACCAGAATCATCTGGACGGGCACCCCCTCCTGCCGGAGGACGGGCCCCAGAATGCGCATCCGGAAGCCGGGGTGCATCAGGTCGTCCACCAGGATTACCGGCCGGTCGAAGGACTTGATGGTGCGCACCTGGCTGGGGATGGGGGCGTAGTAGGGGAAGGCCTCCAGGGTGCTCTCCTTCAGGTCGGGGGTAAAGACCTTGTCGGTGTGGATGGTCTTGGTCACCGTGTTGGGGACGATCTTTCCCCGGAGCAGCTTGCCGAAGGGGACGCACATGCTCTTCCCCAGCACCCGGGGGCTGGTGGGCACGGCGGAGACGCCGTTGCAGGCGGTGATCTTCTCCAGCAGCCGCTGGTGGATGATATCGGCGGACAGGGTGAGCAGCAGGGAGCCGGGGTAGAGCCGGGCCAGGGCCCGCTGGAGGCTCTGATGGGACCGGCGGATAGCGGCCAGCACCCGGGGATTCTGGGCCAGGGGCTCCTGGATGGTGGTCTCCAGATTCTGGATGAGGGTGGCGGGGGCGTGCATGTCCACCTCACGGATGGGGCTGCCCTCCTCCCGGGCCAGGAATCCGGTGCGGAGGAACACATCCTCCAGCCGGCTGTCCAGCCGGCCGTCGTGGGGACAGAACACTCCGTAGACGCAGGACTCCTCCAGAGCCCGGGCCAGCAGCTCACAGAGCAGCAGCTGGCGGTAGTCCTTAAAGTGCTCCGTGATGTCGGCGGACAGGGCGGTAATAAGCAGGGTCTTGCCCGCCGCCCGCAGGCGGATGCGGTTGGCCAGCTCGGTGTCGCCCAGGGCGGTAAAGAGCTGGGAGGTGGTGAGGGAGCGGTAGGCGGCATACCCCAGAATTTCCCCGCCGCCGCTGCGGCGGAGCAGCAGCACCCGGTCCCCCTGCTCGGCGATGGCGTCCCGCACCCGCTCCCGGTCGGGCAGACCGGCGGTGAGGCTGTCCAGCAGCATGGGCTCGGGCTCTCCCGCCCACTGGAACTCCAGGTCGCCGGCGCCCAGCATGGGCTTCTCCTGGCTGTCCCGGAGGTACAGGCCGTTCTGATAGATAAAGTCCTGAATCACCGGGTCGATAAAGTTGGAGATATCCCGGTTCAGGTCCACGTTCTCCCGGATGCGGGTGGAGCTGATGTCCTCCAGGTGGGGGGGCAGCTGAAGCTGGATGACCTGGCCGGTGATGGGCAGGGGGGTGGGCAGCTCCTTCTCCCCCGCCCGGCGGAAGATCACGTGGTTCATCTGGTGGATGGAGAAGGGCTGAGGGGGCGCCTTGTAGGAGGAGGCGTTGGCCACCACGTCGCTCCCCGCCACGATATACACCTTCTGGCCGGGGAACAGGTCCACCAGCCGCCGCAGGTCGGCGGGGTTGGCGATGTTCACCGGGATGTCGTCGGGGAACAGGTGGACATGGAAGTCCCCGGCGATGGACAGGTTGACAATCTGCCGGCGGATCAGGTGGGGCTGGGCCTTCTTGGACCAGGAGAACTCGTCCACCGCCAGGTAGACCTCAAAGCCCTGGTCCCGGATGGCGTGGACAATCCCCTTGTGGGACAGGGTAAAGGGGTCGAAGGTGCCGGGGAAGAAGGCGATCTTCCCGGGCTTCTCAAAGGTGAAGGGGCCGTGGTCCAGCCGGCGGATGGCGATAAACCGGTTGATATGGGCCAGGGCGGCCGCCCGGTAGAAGAAGGTGAGGCCGTCCTGCCGGGAGGAGGACTCCTGGGTGAGGAAGAGCAGCTTGCGGTAGCTGAGGGCGAACAGCCGGGCCTTCTCCTCCATGTCCAGAATGGGGCTCTCGAAGAGGAGCTTTCCGGTGACCAGCAGGGCCTCCTGCCGCACCGTCTCCCGGTAGTGGGCCAGCCCCTGGAGGAGCAGGCCCAGCAGCTCCTGCCGCCGCGCCTCATAGACCTGGCTCTTCTCCGGGAAGCGCTGCTGATAGGCGGGGTAGTGCTGGAGGAGGACGGCGATGGTGTTCAGCGCCCCGGCCACGGCGGAGTCGTTGGGGGAGCCCAGCAGGGTTTTGAGCCACAGCACCTGCTCGTCCAGCTCGCTGGGGTGGAGGTAGAGGGCGGCCTCCCCCAGGTACTGGGGGATGTATTTGGAGATCTCGTACTGGCCCATCTCCAGCCCCTTGCCCAGCTCCACCACCACCTCGTTGCGCTGCTCCCGGCGGAGGAGGGACAGGGTGTGGACCAGGGCGGAGCCGGCGGTGTGCCGCACGCCCACCCGCTCGGACACCTTCACCAGGTTGGAGAAGTGGGTGGCGATGTGGAGGACGTGGCTCTCCACCCCGTGCTCCACCTGATCCCGGAGCAGCTCCACGCCGGCCACCTTGACAATCCAGGGCGTGGCAATCTTCAGGTTGTCCAGAAAGACCTCGCTGGTGATATCTGTCTGATAGAGGGTCTCCTCCAGGGCGGACACGTCCCGCCCCGCCCGGCGCAGGATGCGGCACTTGAGGAACACGGTGGTCAGCTGGCCGGAGGGGGTGTCCTCCACGATCCGGGCGATGCGGGCCATCTGGGGGTGGCTGCGGGGGATATTGCGCACCGTCTCCCGGAGGAACTGGAGGGCGGCGGTGACCAGCCGCGGGTCCTCCGACCGGGTGAAGCGGGCGGCGAAGTCCACCAGCTTCTCCCGGGTCTCCTCCCCGTAGTGCTTGGGGGGGAGGTACCGGGCGGTATCCAGCAGGGTAAAGGCGGTGTCGTCGTCGGTGTGGACCGGGTCGTCGTAGTAGCGCAGCAGGGCGTCCAGAAAGCGGGGGATGTCTCCGGGCCTGGCGTGGAGGAGCATGGACTCCACCATCAGCTTCAGGGTGTAGCTGATGTGGGCCCGCTGCTGGGGGGTGGTCTTGTGGTCGGGGAAGATCATCATATCCAGATACTGGCTCCACAGGGTGAAGGGCACCTCCTCCGCCGGGTCGTTCTGGGCGTCGGCGGGCACCTCCTTGCGGTAGACCAGGTGGAACCGGGCGATAATCTGACCGATGAGGGCGCCGGCCTGACGGCGGATGTCACCCTCCCGGTGGACCAGCAGCTCATAGAGGAAGCTCAGGGCCTGGGTCTTCTGCCGCACCGACAGGTAGGTGAAGTACTCCTCAAACACGTTGAGGTAGGCCCTCAGCTGCTGCCAGCTCTTGGTGGAGCGGGCGGCCTCGATGATGTTGCCGAACTTCTGCTCGTTGGACAGCATGTGCATCAATTGCAGGTTGTGCTCCACCGACAGCAGAATCAGGCCGTCCAGGGTCTCCTCCGGGCCCATGAGGGCGGGGTCCTTGTGCGGGGCCGGGCTCTGCTTCTGCCCGGTGAGGTCCACGTCCACCCCCAGCCGGCGCATGTAGTCCTCAAAGTCGTGGAGCTTGCCGTAGACGAACTCATACCGGCGGCGCTTCTTCCGGTCCACGTTGTCCAGCTTGGACAGAATCACCTGAAAGGACTCGTCCAGGGGGTAGAGGACCACAACCTCGTTGCCCTCCTTGTCCCGCTCCGACTTGGAGCGGAAGTCGGCGTAGATGAGCAGCAGGGACTCCACCGACAGGGACTCCAGCTCCAGATCCCAGGTGGAGTGGTTGGAGGCGATGTGGCTGATGTCGTCCATCTTCCGCTCCAGCAGCCACTGGTCGGTGTAGTAGTAGTGGAGGTAGGGCACCCGCTCCCCGGGGCGGCAGCCGAATTTGCCCACGTCGTGGGCGGCGGCAGCCCCGGAGATAAGGGCCAGGTCCACCTCCACCCCGGCCTGGGCCAGCCCCCGGGCCGCCGTCATGGCGATGTGGTGGACGCCGGCGATGTGGCTCAGGGTCTTGAAGGGAGTAAACTCCATCCCCAGCCGCATGAGCTCATAGAGGAACTCCCCCCGCCAGGCGGCCAGGAAGCGGCGGTACTCCCGGGCCTTGTCGCACTGCTCATACTCCTCCTCGGTGAGGAACTGGAAGTCCAGCATGGGGTCGAAGGGGAGGGCGGAGCGCTCCTGGTCCAGCAGCACCTGGAGGACGGTGAGGTAGAACTCCGCCCCTCTGCCGCAGCGGTCCGCCTCGGGGGCAAAGCCGTTTTCCGGGTACATGACCCGGCAGACGTACTGGTAGGTGAAGGGCCCCCAGCCCTTCTCCGGCCCCCGGGGGCACAGCCTGTTCAGAATGGGGGCGCACAGCTCCAGAATATGGGCGCAGCTCAGCCGCTCCCGGATGGGAAACAGGGCGGCCAGGCCGTCCGCCCAGGCCGGCTCCTTCATCAGGTCCTGGAGGGCCCGGCGGTTGGCCAGCCCCCCGGGCCGGCGGGCGGCCAGGGAGTCGAGGATATCACGGTTCAGCTGGCGAATCATCTTGTTCATACCGTCACCTCATCAGCCGTCCAAATTCAGGACGGCAAAATTTTCTCATGATAAGCATAGCACATTTCCCTCCGTTTGGAAAGAGGAAACGCGGCCCGAAAACCGGACCGCGCTCAAAATTTTCCCTGTGTATGCGTTCTGTTTTTCAGACGGTTTTCCAGCACCCTCCCCACCACGGCCCCCAGCAGCAGCAGGTTGCCGCACAGGTAGAGCCACACCAGCAGGATAATCAGGGAGGCCAGCGAGCCGTAGACCAGGGCGTAGCGGGAGGACATGCCGATGAACCAGGAGAACAGCACCGAGGCGGCGGCGATGGCCAGGGCGGCCAGCAGGGAGGACAGCACCACCACCGGCAGGCGCATGGTCCCCCGGGGCGTCCCCGCCCGGTAGACGATGAGCACCAGCAGCAGCACAAAGCAGAACAGCAGCAGGTAGCGCATCCACCGCCACAGCCCGGACAGAGGGGGGATAAGCTCCGCGATGTGCCGGGGCAGATGCTCCTCCAGCAGCCAGAAGAACCACTCCCCGGTGAAGATGACCACCACCGACAGGTAGACGGTGAGCAGGAACAGGGCCGACAGCACCACGCTGAACACCGCCCGCCGGAGGGGACGGGTGTCCGTCCGGCCGTGGAGGTCGTCCATGGCGGCCAGCAGGGTGCGCAGCCCCGCCGAGGCGGAGATGAGGATGGTGAACAGGCTGGCCAGCAGCAGCGCCCGGGACTGGCTGCCCGCCACGTAGCCCAGATAGTCCTCCATCACCGCCAGCACCCCGGCGGGCAGGAGCTGATCCAGCGACCGGAGCAGGTTCTCCAGGTCCAGGTGGAACAGGCCGATGAAGTAGTTGACGCACACCAGCAGCGGGAACAGAGTGAGAATCAGAAAGTAGGACAGGGCCGCCGCCGCCCGGGAGGCCCCCACCCGCAGGTAGAGCTCCGCCGCCTCCAGAACAAAGGAGACCGGCGGGAGGGAGAGGAATTTTTTCATGGGTGGGGCCTCCTTTCGCGCGTCCAAAGGCCCCTTTTGAAAGGGGCTGTCACGGCGAAGCCGTGACTGAGGATTGTATTTCGCCGCAGGCGAAATGTGCGGAGCAAGGAAGGTTTTGCAAGATCTCGTTTACTTCGTATATTTTGCTTCGCAAAACACAATCCTCCGCCCCAGTGTGCGCACTGGGGCACCTCCTTTCAAAAGGAGGCTGTCCCTGCGAGAGACAACAATATTCTACCACAATCCCCGCAAAAACAAATACGAAAAAAGCCGTCTGTTGTCCAGACGGCTTTGCTTTCGTGCGGGCTCAAGCCAGCTTGCTCAGCTTGAGGGTCATCTTGCTCTTCTTGTTGGCAGCGTTGTTGCGGTGCAGCAGACCCTTGGCGGCGGCCTTATCCACCGCCTTGACGGCCACCTTGTAAGCGACATCGGCCTCGCTGCGGTTGCCTTCCGCCACCGCGGCCTCAAACTTCTTGATGTCGGTCTTCAGCGCGGATCTCGCGGCCTTGTTCTGCGCGGCCTTGGCCTGAGACACCAGAACGCGCTTCTTGGCAGACTTAATATTCGGCAAACCAAACACCTCCTCCGATTTTCATCTTTAATTTAGGCGTCAATACGCCCACGCAGATTTGTATTGTACCACCCTCCCCCGAAAAAATCAACTGTTTTTTTCAAAAAATTTGTGCCGGCGGGATAGTTTTTCAAAAGGGGCAAAAACTAGGGCGGACAGGAAATTGATTCCACAACATATTGCATAAGGAGGGAGCGCCATGCGCATGAGGCGGACCGACCTGGCCATGGAGGCCAGAGAGCTGTGGCAGGAGCAGGCGGGGGAGACCACCGCCCTGCCCGGGGTGGAGGCCCGGGACGGCCTGCGGGAGGGCATTCCGGTGAATACCGTCCGGGTGCTGGACAGCCGGGGAGAGAAAGCCCTGGGCAAGCCCGTGGGGGACTACGTCACCCTCACCCTGGAGGGGCTGGCCGGCCGGGAGGAGGGGGTCTTCCAGCGGGCGGTCCGGGCGGTGGCGGGGGAGCTGTCCGCCCTGCTGGAGGAGGTCCCCCGGGCCGGCCTGGTACTGGTGGCCGGCCTGGGCAACCGGGCCATCACCCCCGACGCCATCGGCCCGAAGGTCCACGAAAATGTGCTGGTAACCCGCCATTTGGTGCAAAAAATGCCGGAACATTTTGGCTGTCTGCGGCCGGTGGCCTCGGTGACGGCGGAGGTGATGGGCAACACCGGGATGGAGAGCGGCGAGCTGGTGCGGGCGGTGTGTGAGAAGATTCAGCCCGCCTGCGTCATCGCGGTGGACGCCCTGGCCTCCCGCTCCCTGAAGCGGCTGTGCAGGACGGTGCAGCTGGCCGACACCGGCATCACCCCCGGCTCCGGGGTGGGCAACCACCGCATGGGCCTGACCCGGGACACCTTGGGCGTACCCGTTGTGGCAGTGGGCGTCCCCACGGTGGTGGACGGGGCCACCCTGGCCGCTGACCTGCTGGGCACCGACGAGCTGCCCGACCTGAACGAGGGCCGGGACCTGCTGGTCACCCCCAAGGACATCGACAGCCAGGTGAACGACCTGGCCAAGGTCATCGGCTATGGCCTGAGCATGGCCCTCCAGCCGGGCATCTCCCTGGAGGAGCTGGAGCTGCTGCTGTCGTAGGGGGCGGTCTCTGTGCCGCCCCGCTCAGATTGGCGCCTTTCGGGAGACGGGCCGGCACAGAGGCCGGCCCCTGCAGGTACTTTTAGAATATATGGAGAAAATCCGGGCAGACTAGAGGAAAACACTGGAAAAGGATGTGACCGATATGGTAAAGGGTATCACCCGGCAGGTGATCCTGGTAAAATCCCCCGATCCCCGCCTCTTTGAGGAGGCCATCTTCATTGTCAAGGAGGAGGCCCTGGCCCGGGAGGGGGTGAGCGCCGACAAGGTGCTCCGGGAGGCCCGGCAGGCCGCCGACGGCTATATCAAACAGGGCAGGGTGTGGAACCGGCGGCTGGAGCGCATCCCCGCCCCCGCCTGGGGGGCGCTGGGGGCGGTTCTGGCCTCGGCGGGCTGGGCGGCCTGGCTGTTTTTGCTGTAACCTGTTCCCGGCCCCGGCATACAATAGGAGTGAGGGGGCGGTTGGCGGCCCCGTCTCCCGGCGCCAAAGGGCGTTTTTACCAAGGAGACAGGTTTTCTTCTTTTCCTCCTGAAACAGATTGGCGGCCCGGCGGGAAGTCTGCCGGGCCGCTTTGTTATGCCGTTTTGCGTTCGGTCATCCACACCAGGGCCAGGATGACGCCAGCACCCGCTGCCAGCGCCAGGCTGTCCGCCCAGGAGCCGCCGCAGGAGCGGAGGTAGAGGGTGACGGGCGTCCACCGGATGACCGGCCCCAGGGCGGGAAAGAGCAGGGACAGGTCCAGCAGCACCGGGGACAGGAGCAGAGC
>CATNCS010000053.1 GCA_950097245.1 uncultured Oscillospiraceae bacterium
GCTATCAGCCGCCCGCTTCTGGAAAAGCCGGAACTTCTGGAGCAGCGGGCGGATAATATCCGCCCCTACATAAAAGCTGCGAAAAGGACACTCCCCGGCCGGCCCGGCGCCCTGAACCCCTGCGTTATTTCTTCAAGGCCCCTTTACAACACACCAAACCTGTGGTAAACTAATTGGTACAATCTAATTTAAAATACCACATCTGGAGTTGAAGCATATGAGTTTTAAAATTGTAGTGGACAGCTGCTGCGACCTGACTCCCGCCATGCTGAAGGACCCCGTCTTCGTCAAGGTGCCCCTGACCATCCGGTCCAACGGCAGCACCTTTGTGGACGACGAGACCTTCGACCAGGCGGACCTGCTGTGGGCCATGCGCCAGAGCGAGGATGCGCCCTCTACCGCCTGCCCCTCCCCACAGGCCTATCTGGACGCCTACCAGGGGGCGGACGATGTGTATGTGGTCACTCTGACCGCCCTGCTCAGCGGCTCCCATAACAGCGCCGAACAGGCCCGTCTTCTGCTGGAGGAGGAGCACCCGGAGGTCAACGTCCATGTGTTCAACTCCTGCTCCGCCGCCTCCGGCGAGCTGCTGGTGGCCATGGCCATCCACCGGCTGGCCTCCGCCGGCATGCCCTATAAACGGGTGGTCACGGAGGTGGAACAGTTCATCTACCAGATGCAGACCCTCTTTGTGCTGGAATCTCTGGAAAATCTGCGGAAGAACGGCCGGCTCACCAAGCTCCAGGCGGTGATTACCGGGGCGCTGAAGATTAAGCTGCTGATGGCGGCTACCCCGGAGGGGGAGATCTGCAAGCTGGGTCAGGCCCTTACCATCAAACAGGCCCTGACCAAGATGGTGGACAAAATCGCCGCCGATGCCGCCCACGTGGGCCGCACCCTGGCCATCTGCCACTGCAACTGTCTGGAGCGGGCCTTTCAGGTAAAAGCCATGGTGGAGGCCAAGTGCAAGTTTGCACACATTGTGATCACCGAGGCGGGGGGAATTACCTCCGTTTACGCCTACGACGGCGGAATTGTAGTTGCTTATTAAGGAGGAATTTTTATGTCTGTCACTCGTGAGCAGGCCCGGAACCTGCTGACCCGATACAACAAGGAGCCCTTTCACTTGCGCCATGCCATCACGGTGGAGCATGTGATGGGCTGGTACGCCCGGGAGCTGGGCTACGGGGACCAGGCGGAGTTTTGGTCCATCGTGGGCCTGCTCCACGACCTGGACTTTGAGATGTGGCCTGAGGAGCACTGCGAGAAGTCTCAGGAGCTGATGAGAGAGGTCGGGGTAGAGGAGGAGATAATCCGTGCCACCGCCAGTCACGGCTGGGGTCTGCGGGTGGATATCAAGCCGGAGCACGAGATGGAAAAGGTGCTCTATGCCAGCGACGAGCTCACCGGGCTCATCGGCGCGGCGGCCCTCATGCGGCCCTCCAAGAGCATAGCGGATATGGAGCTGAAGTCCCTGAAGAAGAAGTTCAAGGACAAGAAATTTGCCGCCGGCTGCTCCCGGGATGTCATCGCCAACGGGGCCCAGCTGTTGGGCTGGGAGCTGGACAAGCTCCTGGACATGACCCTGCGGGCCATGCAGGCCGAGGAGGGGGCCATTGAGGAGGCTGTGGCGGCGCTGGAGTGAAAGAAATGAAAAAATGTAAAATTACAATTTTAAAAACTACTTTACAGGAGGAGCTTGCAAAAGAATACGGCGTTCCCGGATTTTCTACCTGCCCCCTTATGAGGGAAGGACAGGTCTTTTACTCCGATTACGCAAAGCCAGACGGGTTCTGCGACGAGGCGTGGAAAGCGATTTATCAATATGTGTTCGCTCTGGCCAATGGATCAGAGGGATGGTATGACAATACTTGGATCGATCCCAAACATAAGGGAGTAGCAATTTGTTCCTGCAATGACGGACTGCGGCCGGTAATTATCAAAATTGAAAGGATTGAGGAATAACACGGTTTCGGGGGTTGCAAACCAGCCAAAACAGTGATATAATACCTTCGCCTATTATACAAGAAGGGGAAGATATTCATGTCCGGACATTCCAAGTGGCACAACATACAGAAGACCAAGGGGGCGGCTGACGCCAAGCGCTCCCAGATTTTTACCAAAATCGCCCGGGAGATGATTGTGGCGGTGAAGACCGGCGGCAGCGGCGACCCGGCCAACAACTCCCGTCTGGCCACCGTTATCGCCAAGGCCAAGGCGGCCAATATGCCCAATGACAATATCAAACGGACCATCGACAAGGCCCTGGGCTCAGGCAACACCGACAGCTTTGAGAACGTGGTCTATGAGGGCTACGGACCCAATGGTGTGGCTGTCATCGTCGAGGCCCTCACCGACAACCGCCAGCGTACCGCCCCCGAGGTGCGCCACCTGCTGGACAAGTACGGCAAGGGCCTGGGGGCCACCGGCTGCGTGTCCTGGTCCTTCGACAAGAAGGGCGTCATCGTCATCGAAGCCGAGGACCTGGACGAGGACACCGTCATGATGGACGCCCTGGAGGCCGGCGCCGACGATATGCAGGCCGACGACGAGGTCTTTGAGGTCTACACCGACCCCGATTCCTTCGCCGCCGTCACTGAGGCGTTAGAGGCCAAGGGCTACACCTTCCTGGAGGCAGGGGTACAGATGGTCCCTCAGAACTATGTTAAGCTCACCGACGAGGCCGACATCAAAAACATGGAGAAGCTCATCGACTTTTTGGAGGAGAACGACGACGTGCAGAACGTCTACCACAACTGGGACCAGGATTAAAATGCGCGGGGGCCGTTTTTACGGCCCCCGTTTTGCAACAGTATCCCCAGCCACACAAAGTACGCCAGGGCGGCACTCCCCCCAATCAGGCCCAGCCCGAGGAGCAAAAAAATCCCTGCCTTTTCTGCCGCCTCACAGAGCCGTCCCCTCTTCCTCCAGCTCCTTCAGCAGCTTTTGGTCCTCCTTGGAGGACAGGTCCAGCTTTTCATACAGGTCCGGGCGGCGCTGGCGGGTACGAAGAATGGACATCTTTCTGCGCCACCGGTCCACCTTGGCGTGGTTGCCCGACAGGAGGATGGGAGGCACCGCCCGGTCATGCCACACCTCGGGCCGGGAGTACTGGGGGGCCTCCAGGGTTCCGTTCCAGTGGCTCTCGTTCTCATAGCAGGAGGGGTCGGACAGCACCCCGGGTACCAGTCGGCACACCGCGTCGGCCACCGCCATGGCAGGAATCTCCCCCCCGGTCATCACAAAGTCACCGATGGAAATTTCCTCGTCCACGCACTCCTCAATAAACCGCTCGTCGATGCCCTCATAGTGGCCGCACACCAGGATGAGCCGCTGGTAATCGTCCTTCAGTCGCCGGGCGTCGGACTGGGTAAAGGTCCTCCCCGCCGGAGACATGTAGATGGTGTGGACCCGCTCCCCCGCCTCCCGGCAGATATGCTCCCAGCAGCGGTAAAGGGGGTCGGCCTGCATCACCGCCCCCCGGCCCCCGCCGTAGGGGTAGTCGTCCACCTGCTTTTGCTTGTTCACGGTGTAATCCCTGATCTGGTGGCACTCCACCCGGATATAGCCCCGCTCCTGCCCCCGGCCCAAGACCGACTCGCAGAGCATATCTCCCACCACATCTGGGAATAATGTCATAATATCGATACGGTACATTGTTCGTCCCGCCTTTCTCCTCGCTCAAGGTGATATTATACGGGATACGTTCCCCTTTTGCAACGGATTCCGGCAAAAAAACTATCGCATTTTTGGAAGAATTATGCTATGATAGGGTCTGATAAAATCCCTGTATGAAAGGAAGATTCACCATGTATTGTACCCGCAAGGTTACCGACGACCTGATCTGGATCGGCGCCAACGACCGTCAGCACCCCATCTTTGAGGCGGCCCACCCCGTCCCCCGGGGGATGTCCTACAACTCCTATCTGCTGCTGGACGAAAAGACCGTCCTCTTCGACACGGTGGACCGGGCAGTCCAAACCCAATTCCTGGAGAATCTGGACCACGCCCTGAACGGCCGCAAGCTGGACTATATCTTCGTCCACCACATGGAGCCCGACCACGCCGCCACCCTGGGCGATCTGGTTCTCCGCCACCCTGAGGCCCGCATCGTCTGCAACGGCAAGGCCATCAACATGATCCGTCAGTTCCACGCCACCGACCCCTCCGGGGCCATCCTGGTGGGCGAGGGGGACACCCTGTCCACCGGCAAGCACAGCTTCACCTTTGTGGCCGCCCCCATGGTCCACTGGCCCGAGGTAGTGGTGAGCTACGACTCCACCGACAAGATTCTCTTCTCCGCCGACGGCTTCGGCTCCTTCGGCGCGCTGAACGGCGTCCTCTTCGCCGACGAGGTGGACTGGGAGCGGGACTGGCTGGATGAGGCCCGGCGGTACTACACCAACATCGTGGGCAAATACGGCCCCCAGGTGATGGCCCTGCTGAAGAAGGCCTCCAAGCTGGACATCCGGATGATCTGCCCCCTTCACGGCCCCGTGTGGCGCAAGGACTTCAACCAGATCATTGACCGCTATGTGAAGTGGGCCAGCTATGAGCCCGAGGTCCAGGGGGTTGTGATCCCCTTCGCCTCCATCTACGGCCACACCGAGACCGCCGCCAACATCCTGGCCTGCCGTCTGGCTGAGCTGGGCATTCCGGTGCAGATGCACGATGTATCCGTCACCCACTACTCCTATGTGCTTTCCGACTGCTTCAAGTACAGCCACATCGTCTTCGCCTGCCCCACCTATAACAACGGCATCTTCGACCCCATGGAGCACCTGATCCGGGACCTGGCCCACCACAACCTGCAAAACCGCAAGGTCGCCCTCATCCAGAACGGCTCCTGGGCCCCCGCCAGCGGCAAACTGATGAGCGAGATCCTGGGCGGGATGAAGAATATGGAGTTCCTGGAGGCCCCCGTCACTTTGAAGTCCGCCCTGGCTCCCGGCCAGGAGGCGGAGCTGGAGGCCCTGGCCAAGGTCCTGGCTGCGGACCTCAAGGGCGAGGAGCCCGCTCCCGAGGCGGAGCCCGTCCAGGACAAGCCCCGCGGCTTCGTCTGCAAAATCTGCGGCTTTATCTATGAGGGCGACACCCTTCCCGAGGACTTTGTCTGTCCCATCTGCCGCCGCCCCGCCTCCGACTTCGAGCCGGTGCAATAATACGACAGACCGCCGCCCCCCACGGGACGGCGGTTCTTTTTTATCTCCCCGGCAACTGGGGAGCCATGGTGCGGGTGTGGCGGATTTCCTCCCACACGGTGGTCTTTTTCCAGAAGCTGACAGCGGTAATGGGCAGCCATGTGAGAAGGAACAGCCAGTAGGTGCACAGCCCCTTCCACAGCCGGCGGTCCCACTTGCCCTCCAGGCTGAGGACAATCCCTGCGGCAATGGTGGCGGTGAGGGCGGCCCAGGCAATGTTGCCGCAGGCGCCCACGATAGCCAGAGCCAAAGCCTGAAGGAGGGTCCTCCCTCCCAGAGCGGAGGCCAGGGCGGTGCACACCAGCCCCGCCAGAGCGGCCAGCTGGTAGGCGGGCAGCAGGAGGGTAAACTCAAAGTCGAACAAGGTCAGCCGGGGCCGGTCGGCCTGGGCCTCGTTCAGGGCAGGCAGGCACCGCTGGGCCACCTGAAGGGTGCCGCTGGTCCAGCGGCGGCGCTGGGTGAAGGACTGCTCCCAGGTGAGGGGCTGCTCGTCATAGGTAACCGCTCTGGGCACATAGGCCACCCGCTCCCCCGCCAGAATGGCCTGGGCGGTAATCTCCAGGTCCTCGCTGATGGTCTCGGTGCGCCAGCCGCCCAGCTTGTCCAGCAGTGCCTGGGTCACCATAAAGCCGGTGCCCCCGATCATGGCGGAGACGCCCATCCCCGCCTTGCCCCCGTTGTGGAAGCGGTCCATCATCCAGTAGTAGATGGAGGAGCAGCCGGAGACGGCGGTGTCGTAGGGGTTTTTGCTGTCCCGGTAGCCTTGGGCCGCCTGAGCGCCGGCCAGCCGGGCGTTGTTCATCTCCGCCAGGAAGCGGGAATCCACCACGTTGTCCGCGTCGAAGACCACCCAGGCGTCGTACCGCCGGCCCCTGAGCCGGTTGTAGGCGAAGCGGAGGACCTCCCCCTTGCTCTTCACCGGCACGGTACACTCCAGCACCTTAGCGCCAAACTGCTCCGCTGCACGGGCGGTGTTGTCGGTACAGTTGTTGGGAATCACCCAGATGTCATACAGCTCCGCCGGATAGTCCTGGGTGAGCAGGCTGTTAATCAGGGGGCCGATGACCAGCTCCTCATTCCGGGCGGCAATGAGGATTGCAAATTTTGTCCGGGCCGGGTGGAAGCCGTAATCCGTGGGCTTTCTCACGCAGGCCAGGCCTGAAATCAGGTACCACAGGCCCCAAAGCCCCATTAAAACTCCAAATGTGCCCGTCAGGGCCAGCGCGGCAGGAAACATCCAGTCCATCTCCGCTCCTCCTCTCGTTTGATCTGTTTCAAATGATAGCAGAGCTTCTTTAAGGACAAAGGGGGAGGAAGATTAAGATTTCATGAAGGTTTCCTTAACCCGTTTTTACCTTCTCGACCTGATGCGCCGTCCCTCGACGAAAGTTTACATTTTCTTCATTTGACAAAAACGCCTAAATAAGCTATACTATATTTAGTCATTATGCCAAGTTCTTCCATTCAGGTACACAGCCTCATAGGTTTTTGTGGGCCGGCCCCCCCGGCCCTTCTTTTTTGTTACCTGGATGGAGGCAGCTGGCAAACCGGCGCGAAGCGCCCCGGAAAAGGAGGTCACATTGCTTAGATTCGATCACGTCAGTCTCACCTACGGAACCCAAAAGATTCTCAACAACATCTCATTTGAAATTCAGGAGGGCCAGTTCGCCGTCTTCATCGGGCCCTCCGGCTGCGGAAAGACCACCACCCTGAAGATGATTAACCGCCTGATCCAGCCGGACAGCGGACACATCTACTTAAATGACGAGGACATTGCCTCCATCGACCGCTACGAGCTGCGGCGGCACACCGGCTACGTCATCCAGCAGATTGGCCTGTTTCCCAACATGACGGTGGCCCAGAACATCTGCGTGGTGCCCAAGCTGCTGAAATGGCCCAAGGACAAGTGCGACCAGATCGTCCACGACCTGCTGGACATGGTGGAACTGCCCTACGACCAGTACGCCCACAAGTACCCCGGCGAGATGTCGGGAGGCCAGCAGCAGCGCATCGGCATCCTGCGGGCCCTGGCCGCCTCTCCCCCGGTGGTGCTGATGGATGAGCCCTTCAGCGCCCTGGACCCCATGACCCGCCGCTCCCTCCAGCTGGAGGTGAAGAACCTCCAGCAGAAGCTGAACAAGACCATCGTCTTTGTTACCCACGACATGGAGGAGGCCCTGGATCTGGCCGACGTCATCGTCTTTATGAACCAGGGGGAGATTGTCCAGATTGCCCCGCCGGAGGAGATGCTGGAGAACCCCGCCACCGACCAGATCAAGGAATTTTTAGGCAAGCACCAGACCGGCCCCGACCCCTCCGGGCTGACGGTGGACCAGTTCATGCGCACCGGCATCATCACCGTGAAGGAAAACCGGGGCATCAACGAGTGCGTCAGCCGGATGCAGCACCACAATGTGGACACCCTGCTGGTGGTGGACGAACAGCGCCGGTATCAGGGCACCGTGTCCATCGCGGACATCCGCCTTACCGGCCATGTTGTCAAGTCCATCGGCCCCCTGGTGCGGTGCACCACCCCCACCGTCCACGTGGGGGACAACGCCAAAGCCTGCTTTGAGCAGCTCATCTCCAGCGGCTTCCCCTACCTGGTGGTGCTGAAAGAGGACGAGACGGTGGCGGGCATCGTCACCAAGACCAGCATGGCCTCCGCCATGGCCGAGCAGCTTTGGGGGTGATGGCATGAACGAGCTTCTCCTGTCCATCCTCCAGGCCACTGTCCGCCACACAGGCTATACCCTGATGTGCGTGGCCATCGGCTTTGTCCTGGGGCTGCTGCTGGGGGTTGGCCTGTCCCGCCTGCCCACTCTGTCGAAGGTCCTCATTCCCCTGCTGTCTATATTGAACACGGTGCCCGGCATTGTCTTTATCGGTGTGCTGGTCATCCTCATCGGCATGACCCCGGCCACGGTGATTATCGCCCTGTCCATCTACGCCATGTTCCCGGTGCTGAAAAACACTGTCACCGGCCTGAACGGGGTGGACCAGCAGTATAAGGAGGCCGCCCGGGGCTGCGGCATGAACCACTACCAGCGTCTGGTCCAGGTGGAGCTGCCCCTGGCCATGCCCACCATCATCGGCGGACTGCGGCTGTCCACGGTGTATACCGTCAGCTGGGCGGTGCTGGCCGCCATGATCGGCCAGGGCGGGCTGGGCGACTTCGTCTACAAGGGGGTCAGCTCCAACAACAACGCCCTGATCCTCCAGGGGGCCATCCCCGCCGCCATCCTGGCCCTGGTGCTGGGCGGGCTGGTGGACGCCCTCCAGAAGCGGGTGGTCCCCAAGGGCCTGCGGAAAGGCGGGGCCGGGAAATGAGTATTGCCATGATCTGGGACCACCTGTCCCTGGTGCTGTCCGCTCTCATCCTGGCCGTCGCCGCCGGAGTTCCCCTGGGCCTGCTGGCCTACCTGTTTCCAAAAATCGGAAAAATTCTGCTGTGGGTGGTGGACCTGATTCAGACCATCCCCGCCCTGGCCCTGCTGGGCGTCATCATGGTGGTAACCGGGCCGGGCTCCCCCACCGCCATGATCGGCCTGGCCCTCTACTCCCTGCTGCCCATCGCCCGGAACTGCGCTCTGGGCCTGTCCCAGGTGCCCGGCCATTTGAAGGAGGCCGCCGCCGGCATGGGCATGAGCCCCGCCTACCGCCTCTTCCGGGTGGATATCCCCCTGGCCGCTCCCATGCTGGTTACCGGTATCCGCATCGCCGCCGTCAACGCCATCGGCACCGCCGTCTTCGCCTCCTTTGTGGGGGGCGGCGGACTGGGCGGACTGTTCTACACCGCCATCCGCCAGCGGAATATGGGCCAGATTCTGCTGGGCACCCTGGTCCTCATGCTCATGGCCTTGGCTATGGATGTGGGTCTGGGCTATGTGGAGCGGCGGATGTCCGGCACTCACCGCAACAAGCTCCCCCTGCCGGTAAAGGCCGTGGGGGGCGGACTGCTGGCCCTGGCCAGCGCGGTCCTGGTGGTGTCCATGCTTCTGCCCGGCCGCACCGAGGGCCGGCTCACCCTCTACGACGGGGACTACTCCGAGGTCAAGCTGATGCACGCCATGGTGGAGCTGCTGGTGGAGGACAAGACCGACCTGGACGTGGTCATTCTGGACCAGATGACCCAGGTGAACAACCACAACGAGCTCAAGGGCTCCAGCCCCAGCTGCGACCTGATGTTCAGCTACGACGGCACGGTGCTCACCACCTTCCTGGGGCTGGACACCGGCGACATCCCGGAGGGCGAGACCCTCTACGACTTTGTCAACGAGACCGTCCGGGAGCGGGAGGGCCTGCGGCTGCTGGGCAAGGTGGGGCTGAACAACACCTACTCCATCGGAGTGACCCGGGAGGTCATTGACCGGTACGGCGCGGAAAAAATCTCCGACCTGGTGCCCATCGCCGGGGAGCTGGACTTCGGCGCGGAGCACGAGTTCTACACCGAGGAGGGCAGCATGAAGTACCAGCCCTTTGTGGACTTCTACGGCCTGAGCTTCCAGTCCGCCAAGCCGGTGGACGTGGTGCTCAAATACAACGCCGTGGAGGGCGGGGCCTTCGACGTGATGGTGGTCTACGCCACCGACGGCCTGAACAAGCGGGCCGGCCTCACCATCCTGGAGGACGACCTGGGCTTCTTCCCCGAGTACTACGGGGCCTTCCTGGTGCGGGAGGACCTCTTCCAGGACTTCTACGACGCGGCCCCCAACCTGGAGCAGGTGCTGGAGCTCCTCACCGGCCAGGTGAGCAGCGAGGACATGGTGGAGCTGACCTACGCCGTGGATGTGGACGGCCGGGACGTGGCCCAGGTGGCCCGGGAATTTCTGGTGTCCAAAGGCCTGCTGTCCGCATAGGACAGCCTCTCCCCCGCATAGCCTGAAGTAAACAAATTCCCGCCCTGCCGGGCGGGAATTTATCAATTTTTTGGGGGAATGGATATGGAAACCAGAATCGCGGAGCTGCGGTACAAGGAGGTCATCAGCGTGGAGGACGGCGCCCGGTACGGCTACGTGGGCGACATGGAGATCGACCTGGAGTCCGGCCAGGTCCGGGCCCTGGTGGTCCCCGGAAAACGCCGCTTCTTCGGTCTCTTCGGCCGGGAGGAGGACAAGGTCATCCCCTGGTCCTCCGTCAGGCGCTTCGGGGAGGACATCATCCTGGTGGAGCGCTAGAGCGCACCCCTAATGACCTCATCAGTCTCGCTTCGCTCGACAGCTTCCCCTAAAGGGGAAGCCTTTGTCCCACGCTATAGCCAATTGCACCACCCAAAGCCTTCCCCTTTAGGGGAAGGTGCCCCAGTGCGCACACTGGGGCGGATGAGGTCCTTCATTCGGGGTAGCGGGTGTAGACGACGTGGGTTTGATTAAGAGCAATGTCGTTCCAGTTAGAGGGCCAACAGACCATGTCGTTGCTGTTCCCGTCGGCGATGTCCACGATTGTGGTGCCGGGGTACATGGTGCCGGCGGCGACCATGACGTGCGAGGCTTTGCCGTTGAAGATTTCGACGATGAGGTCACCGGGACGAACCTTGGAGTTGTCGTCGAGCTTGCGGCAGGGGGCGTCGTAGCCGAAGATGCGGTCGCTGAGCATGCTGGCGAAGCCGCCACAGCCTTTGAGGGAGCTGGAGCGATATACGCGTTCGATGAGGTTGTAGATGGGCTTGCTGACTTTGTTGGGGTTCATGCCGGTCTCGTCCCACGGGGTGCCGTCTGGATACTCCCGCTCGACCTCCGCCATGATGGCGAGGACATTCTCCTCGGTGACGGGCTTGCCGTTGGCGAGGGTGGCGGCGGGCGTTTCTGTCTCTGTGGGGGTCTCGGGGGCGGCGGTCCCAGTGGTGGAGACGATCATGCCCTGGGCGGCGCTCCAGTCCACGGAGAAGCCCAGGGCGGTTCCCAGGTCCCGGAGCTTGAAGTAGTTGCTGCCGTCGATTTTATAGACCTCCGCCTGAATACGCGCGCCGTCCACATAGATGGCGTCGTTGCTGAGGACGGCGGACTTGTTCCCTACGGCGGGCGGCCCGGCCAGGTCGCCGGCCTGCTTGGTATACCCCTGTCCGGTGGTGGCGGTGACGGAATTTGTGGCCCCGTCGTAGCCCACGCTGAACTGTTTGCCGGTGCCGTTGAGCACCGCCGCCAGGTCCCGGATTTTAAAGTAGTTGCTGCCGCCGATTTTGTAGACGGTGGGGTTTTGGAGCACCCCGTCCACCGTCAGCCTGTCGTTGGTGGGGGCGGCCACCGGCCCCGCGGGAGGGGCGGAGGTCTCCTCCGCCGGGCCGCTGGGGTAGACAATGGTCATGGCGGAGGCGGGGAGAATCAGCCCCAGGCACAGGGCCAGGGCCACAGTCAGCCCCGCAAATCTTTTTTTCACAACGCATTCCTCCTAAACAGTCGTTCCGGGCCTATGATACCACTTTTGCCCCGCTTTCGCAAGGGGTCACAGCTCCACGGCGGTGTCGGTGGCAAAAAACCACAGCACCTGCCGGCTGACGGGCTTGCCCAAAATGGCGGACAGGGCCAGGCTGTAGGCGCTGAGCTGGGGGCGGTACTCCTCCGCCCGCTTTTGCTCCCCGCCGGGGCGCACCCGGTCGCTCTTAAAGTCCACCACCGTGACGGCGCCGTCCTCCCCCTCGAACCAGGCGTCGATGACCCCCTGGAGGAGGACCTCCTCCCCCTTCCCCTCAGGGAAGTAGTTCAGGGCGGAGTCCAGCACGGAGAATTTAAACTCCCGGCGGCACTTCTCCCCCGCCGCGGCCATGGCCCGGCCCAGGGGGCTGGTCAGAAAGGCGGACAGCCGCTCCGGCTCCACCGCCTCCCGCTGGAGTTTTGTGAGGAAGCCCGCCTCCGTCAGCCGGTCCAGCTCGGCGGCCACCGCCTCCGGGCTGCTGTCCCTGTCCAGGGGCAGGTACTGCATGGCCAGGTGGAGGGCGGTGCCCCGCTGGGCGGGGGTGAGGCCCCGCTCCTCCGCGATAAAGTTGGGCCGGGTAATGGGCTGTCCCCGGCGGGAGACGGGGGCGGTATCCTCCGCCGCCTCCCGGTCCAGGGACCGGCCCTTCAGCTGGGTAGCGGTGAGCTTGGAGGGCAGATTTGCCGCCGCCAGATGGGGATAGACCCAGCTCAGCCGGCCGGCCAGCCCGTCGTCACACGCCTTCTCCAGGGGTAAGTCGGTATAATGGCCCTCCGCTTTACGCTCCCTTCCCAGAGGGGTCCCGTCCACCCAGCGGATATCCCAGGCGGGGCCTGTACGGCATGGGGGCGGGTCAGGCACACCGGCCAGAGCCCGGAGGGCGTCCCCCTCCGGCCGGGTGAGGGCGTGGAGGAGCACCCAGGCCCCCACGCTCTGCTGCTGTTCCAGCGCCATGGGGGAGACGGGTAGGCTCTCCCCCAGCCGGGCCAGGGCGTTCGCCCCCTCGGGCAGTGCCGCTGTGAGGATCAGCTTCTCCCGGGCCCGGGTCATGGCCACGTAGAGCAGCCGCAGCTCCTCCGCCAGCATCTCCCGCTCTATCTGCCGGGCCACCGCCCGCCGGGCCAGGGTGGGGTACTCCACCATCCGCTCCCGATCCAGCCCACGGGGGCCCACTCCCAGCTCCGGGTGGAAGAGCACCGGACGCATGAGGTTATCCCGATTGATCCGCCGGGTAAGGCCGCATACCAGCACCACCGGCTTTTCCAGCCCCTTGGAGCGGTGGATGGACAGGACAGACACGCCCTCCCCTCCCTGGCCCGGCCTGGCGGCAGTCTTCAGACGGGAGCCGGATTCCTTCAACCGCTCCAGCCGGAGAAGGAACTGGAACAGGGTGCGGCAGCCGCTGTCCTCCAGCTGGCCGGCCAGCGCATAGAGCGCCAGCAGATTGTCCTGCCGCCCGCCGCCCCCTTCCATGGCTCCGAAGACCCCCAGCAGGTTGGTCTTTTCATAGATGTACCACATAAGCTGACGGCAGGTGCGGTCCCCCGCATCAAACCGCAGCTTATCCAGACTGTCCAGAAAATCCTGGCACTCCCGGTCTCCCCTCTCTGCGGCGCGGACCAGGGCGGTGTAAAAGTCTTCCTCTTTACAGTCCGCCCGGAGCAGGGCCAGCTTCTCACCGGAGAAGCCGTACACCGGGGAGCGCAGAGCGGCGATAAGGGGCACGTCCTGCCGGGGGTTGTCCACAATCTGGAGAATCGCCAGAGCTACGTTGACCTCGGTGGACTCAAAAAAGTCCTCGCTCCCCTCGGCGGACCAGGCTATCCCCTCCTCGCCAAGGGCCCGGACATAGTGGTGGAGCACCGGGCCGGGACTGCGCAGAAGGATCATCACATCGGAGGGCCGCAGTGGTCGGAGCGCTTCCCCCTCCTCCACCATCAGAGGCTCATCCAGCAGTGCCCGGATCCGCCGGGCGGCAAAGCGTGCCTCCATCAGATCCTTGTCGTCCTTCTCCCCCTCCTGCTCCCCCAGAAAGGACAGGTCGATGGCGTCCAGCTCCAGGGCGTAGGGGGCGGACGTGGGGCCCGACCACCCGGGCGGGCCATTTTTCCCCACTTGCTCCGGTGACCCGCCCAGATGGTCGGGTCCCACAGGTTCTTCCAAAAATGTCTTCCCCGGAACCAGCTTCTGGCTTTCGTCGTAGTCCAGCTCACCAAATTCAGTTGACATAATGCTCCGAAACAGGTCGTTGCACCCCTCCAGCACCTGGGGCCGGGAGCGGAAGTTTTGGGACAGCACCCGCCGCCGGGCCTCCCCCGCCTCCGCCCTGTCTCCGTCCGGATAGGCGCCGAATTTTCTCAGGAAGATAGAAGGGTCAGCCAGGCGGAAGCGGTAGATGGACTGCTTCACGTCCCCCACCTGGAACAGCCGCCGCCCCCCGCCGGAGATGGCGTCAAAGATGGCGTTCTGCACGGCGTTGGTGTCCTGGTACTCATCTACCATCACCTCGTCGTAGTGCCCGCCGCAGTATTGAGCCAGCTCCGAAGGTCTCCCCTCCCCGTCGGTGAGCAGCTTTACGGCGAAGTGCTCCAGATCGGAGAAATCCACCACGCCCCGCCTGGCCTTTTCCCGGGAAAAGGCGGTCTGAAAATCCAGCACCAGGTCCATCAGGGCCTCCACCACCGGGGCGGACAGGGCCAGCTCCTCCATCTGGGCGGCGGTGTCCCTGGCGAAAGGCTCCATGACCCTCTCCAATATATTTTTACAACGCTTTCGGGCGACCTTCACCCGCTCCCCGGCCTGGACAACCTCCTCCTCCTGGAAGGGGCTGAGGGCCAGGGTCCGTTTCCGCTTCCGCCCCACGTCGGGGAAGGGGATGGGCAGCCGGGCGCAGGCCCCGTCCCAGGTCTTCTCCCGGAGAAAGTCCTCCAGCCCCTCCAGGGTGGCAGAGAGGGAGGGGACGTAGTTCACCATAAGCAGCTCGTCCTTTTGGCACAGCTCCAGCGCCTGAAGTATCCGGTCCCGGCAGGCCCAGGCCGGCCGCCCGGCGG
>CATNCS010000054.1 GCA_950097245.1 uncultured Oscillospiraceae bacterium
GCCCCTTCCAAATCCTCCCGGATCAGCTTATATTCTTCCCGGCTGATATCACTTGGGTATTGATGCATTTTCCCCAGCTCCCGCTTGTTTTTTCCTATTATCTCCCACTCCGCCATTTTTGTCAAAAGATTTTAAACAGGCTCTTAAAAGCAAATGGCACCTTGGGGAAAACCCTCCGTCATTTGCTTTGCAAATGCCACCTCCCTTTGCGAAGGGAGGCTTCTCCAAAAAATTAGGGGTTGCATTTTCCGCCGTCCTGTCGTATAATGCGTTCAGACAACTGGATACGATGTCTTCAGGGCGGGGTGAAACTCCCCACTGGCGGTAAAGTCCGCGACCGGACGCGCAAGCGTCCGCTGACCCGGTGAAACTCCGGGACCAACGGTTACAGTCCGGATGGAAGAAGATGTGTGTAAAACAACACGCGCCGTTTTGGCGCGCAAAAGCACGCCTCCTTGTTTGTTTTGACACCTGGAAGACATGGTCTTTCAGCGGTCAAATACAAAAAAGGAGTGTTTTTTATGTCTGCACCCACTGTCACCGCCACCCCCGCCCGCTCCAAAATGGACACCAGGACCATCACCAGCATCGCCATGCTCACCGGCGTGTCGGTGATTATCGCCTGGATGTCCAAGCTGATGCCCCCCGTCATGTTCCTGGACTTCGACTTCAAGCACGTGGCCGTCTGCGTCGGCGGCTTCACCTTTGGCCCTATGGCCGCCGCCATTATCAGTGTTCTAGCCTGCTTCATTGAACTGATTACCTTCAGCGGCACCGGCCCTTGGGGCTTCCTGATGAACTCCCTGGCCACCTGCTCCTTCTGCTGCACCGCCTCCTGGGTCTACAAGCGGAACCACACCAAAAAGGGCGCAGTGCTGGGTCTGAGCGCCGGCCTGATCTTTATGGTGATTGTGATGCTGCTGTGGAACTACCTGATTACCCCCCTGTACATGACCGGCGCCGGCGGCGAGCTGGTCACCCGCGCCCAGGTGGCCGCCATGCTGCCCACCCTGTTCCTCCCCTTCAACCTGGCCAAGGGCGGCATGAATATGGCCGCTACCCTGCTGCTGTACAAGCCGGTGGTCACCGCCCTGCGCAAATCCGGGCTGGTGCCCCCCTCCCAGGCCGCCGAGGGCAAGAAGTTCAACCTGGGCTTCCTGCTGTTTTCCCTAGCGCTGCTGGCCACCTTTGTCACCTACGCCCTGGTGCTGGCCGGGGTGATCTGAGCTTATTGCAGTCCTCCTCTAACCAAAGCGGGACAGGTATCTACCTGCCCCGCTTTTTTTCGCGCTTTTTCTGTTGTCGCAGGAGGTACTTCCGCTCCGCCTCCTCCCGCTGTCTTTGGCGGCTTCTGGATTGGCGCTCCAATCCCTCCTGCTCCCGCTGACGGCTGAGGGCCTCCTGGGCCCTGGTGCTGACCCCACGGACCCGGGTAGCCTCCCTGGCCTCCCGCAGGGCCCGCTTGGGGTTTTTGCGCTCGATGACCGGGCGCTCCCCCTCCGCCGCCGGACTGAAATCCAGCCTGTGCCACTCCCGCAGGAGCCACTCATAGAGCTGGGCGTCGGTGGGCTCGGCGCCAAAGACCACCCTGGCCGCCGAATAGCCCGCCGCCTCCCACCGCTCCGCGATCCCCACCCAGAAGGGGGGCTGGAACAGCACAGTAAACACATTCCGGTCCATATTCAATTTCCTCCCTGATTTTCGCGTCAGAGAAGGGACGACCCGGGAGGGAGGGCTACTGACGGGAGCGCGGCCCGCGGGCGGACTACCAACCGCCCTGTGTTTTTATCTCTGCGGGGGTATTATAGCAGATTTTTGCAAAAAACGCAACCAAGGCCTTCCCCTTTAGGGGAAGGTGCCCCAGTGCGCACATTGGGGCGGATGAGGCTGTTTTGCGAAGCGAAACATACGAAGTAAACAAAGCCTTGTCACCGCTGATTCGCCTTGCACATTTCGCCTTTGGCGAAATACCTCATCAGTCAGCCTTCGGCTGACAGCTTCCCCTAAAGGGGAAGCCTTTTTCACGTCTCCACCACGGTGAGGACCCCCTCCACCCCGCCCAGGGTCTGAAGGATCTCCTCCTTGTCCGCCCCCTGGCGGGAGAGCAGGGCCAGAACGGCGCAGGAGCTGCCGCTCCCGTCGCCTTTTTTTGTGATCTCCACGTCCACAATTTTGATGCCCAGCATGTGGCATCGGGACACCATCTCCTCCAGGCAGGAGGGGCTGGCGTACTCCGCGTAGACGGTGACCTCCCGGTTGTCCCGGAGCAGCCGGTACTCCAGCTTGGAGAAAAACACCTCGGCCACCAGCACCAGGGCGGTGCCGTACACCGCCCCCTCGTAGAAGCCCGCCCCGCAGCACAGGCCCACAATGGCCGCCACCCACAGCCCGGCGGCGGTGGTGAGGCCCCGGACCCGGCGCCACTTGGTCATGATGATGGCCCCCGCGCCGATAAAGCTGATGCCGGCAATGACCTGGGCCCCCAGCCGGGCCACGTCGCTGTACAGGCCCAGCACCACATAGACGTACTGGCTGGTGGCGGTAGTCATGGCGGCCCCCAGGCAGATGAGGATATGGGTGCGGAAGCCGGCGGGCCGCCGCTTCTCCGACCGCTCGATGCCGATCATGCCGCCGCACAGCACCGCCAGCAGCACCCGGACGGTGACGCTGAGCAGGTCCATCCCCCGGAGAAAATCCAGACAGTGCAGCACAGTTTCCCCTCCTCACACAGATCCTGATTTCAATCCGTATTCTTTCCTTTTCCGCCCTCCGGGCGGGAAAGCAGTTGACTATATCTCGTCAATGGCCCGCACGTCCGGGCTGTAGGACAGATCGGTCAGCAGCTTGGTGTGGGACTGGTTCTTGGGCAGGTGGAGGTAGAGAACCACCCCCACGCCGCCGCCCGCCGCCCGCCGCCGGTCCAGCTCCACGTCGAAAATCTGGATGCCGATGGCCTTTGTCAGGGCGATAAAATCCTTCAGCCGCTCCAGGGAGGTCAGCTCCACGTAGAGGTTCATATTCCGGGACCGGGACAGCAGGAAGAGCTCCACAAAGGGCAGTACCTTGATGCTCAGGAAGATACATACGAAGCTGAGGGCCACCCCCTCGTAGAAGCCCGCCCCGATGGCCAGGCCCATGCAGGCTGTGGCCCACAGGCCCGCGGCGGTGGTGAGCCCCTTCACCTCCCGCTGCTCGGTGATGAGGATGGTGCCGGTGCCCAGAAAGCCGATGCCGTTAATCACCTGGGCCCCGAAGCGGGTGACGTCGGTGGGCTGGCCCACCGCCCCGAAGGCGCCGGACAGCAGGGTGTGGAGCATGGTGTCCTCATACTGGCCCAGAATCATGGACAGGGCCGCCCCCATACACACCATCATATAGGTGCGAAAGCCCGCCGGCCGCCGCTTGTGCTCCCGGTTGATGCCGATCAGCCCGCCGCACAGCACCGCCAGGGTCAGCCGCAGAAGGACGGAGGCCATATTGAATTGGCGCAGATAGCCGATCATTTCACCACCACATTTTCCTCCCCCAGCCGCTCATTCAGGTCCTTGAGCAGGGCGGGGTGAATCTCACACCGGGAGCCCACCAGCTTTTTGCAGTCCTCAAAATAGATCTTCACCTCGCTCGCCCCCGGAAAGAAGGACAGGGCCAGCCGCACCTTCCGCAGGCGGGGGTCCTCCCGGGAGGGCAGGCGCAGGTAGAGGGTTCCCCCGGCCTCCTCCTCCAGGTTGGACAGGGGCCGGATGGCATCCACCATCAGCTGGGGCTCCTTGTCGTCCCGGACGGATATCTTGCCCTCAGCCAGAATGGCGCTGTTCTCCCGGATATAGCTGCCGCTCTCGTTCAGCGTCCGGGAGAAGCACAGCAGCTCCATGGAGGCGGTGTCGTCCTCCAGCATCACGTAGGCCATCAGGGTGTTGTTCCGGGTGGTGCGGGTGCGGTAGGTGGCAATCACCCCGGCGATGGACACACGCTGGCCGTCCCGGTACTCCCTGGGGCCCTCCTCCCGGACAAAGTCGCTGAGAATGGAGCCGATGGTCACCGCCCCGAACTGCTTTGCCAGCTCCCGGTACTGGTCCATGGGGTGGCCGGACAGGTAGAGGCCGGTGGTCTCCTTCTCCATGGACATCAGCTCCTGGGGGGTGTACTCGGGCAGGTCGGGGAGAATCAGGGCGGGCAGGGGGGTGCTCTCCTCCTCTCCCCCGCCGAAGCCGAACAGGTCCAGCTGGCCCTCCACGTTCCGCTTCCGGGCGGCGGCGATGCCGTCCAGCACCTGGCCGTAGACCTGCATCAGCTGGGACCGGCGGCAGCCCATGGTGTCGAAGGCCCCGCTCTTGATGAGGCTCTCCACCACCCGCCGGTTCATGTCCTGGTCGAAAAGCCGGTCACAGAAGTCCATAAAGTCGGCAAAGGGGCCGTTTTTCTCCCGCTCGGCCAGCAGGTTGACGATGAAGCTCCGCCCCACCCCCTTCAGGGCCACCAGGCCGAAGCGGATGCCCTCCTCCACCACGGTGAAGTCCGCCCCGGACTGGTTCACGTCGGGGGGGAGGAGCTGGATACCCATGTCCCGGCACTCGGCGATGTACTCGGCCACCTTCTCGGTGGAGTCCAGTACCGAGGTGAGCAGGGCGGCCATGTACTCCCTGGGGTGGTGGCACTTGAACCAGGCGGTCTGGTAGCACACGATGGCGTACACCAGGGAGTGGGACTTGTTGAAGGCGTACTCGGCGAAGTCGTACATCTCGTTGTAGATGTCCTGGGCCGCCCCCTCGGGCACCCCGTTGGCCACGCAGCCGGGGATGTTCCGCCTGGGGTCGCCGTGGAGGAAGGCCTCCCGCTCCTTCTCGATCTCCTTGACCTTCTTCTTGCTCATGGCCCGGCGCACCATGTCCGCCTGGCCCAGGGAGTAGCCCGCCAGGTCCTGGAAGATTCGGATGACCTGCTCCTGGTAGACGATGCAGCCGTAGGTCCCGGACAGGATGGGCACCAGGGAGGGGTCCTTGTAGGTCACCCTGGCCGGGTCCTGGGCGCAGGCCAGGAATTTGGGGATGGAGTCCATGGGCCCCGGGCGGTACAGGGCGATCACCGCGCAGATATCCTCAATATTTTTGGGCTTCAGCCCCACGCACACACCGGTCATGCCGGCGGACTCCAGCTGAAACACGCCGGACGTCTTCCCCTCGGACAGCATGGCCATGGTGGCCGGGTCATTCTCCGGAATGGAGTCGACAGTAAAGCCGGGCTCCCGCTTTTGCACCATCCTGGCCGCGTCGTCCAGCACGGTGAGGTTGCGCAGACCCAGAAAGTCCATCTTGAGAAGGCCCAGCTCCTCCAGGGTGGTCATGACATACTGGGTGACAGGCTGGCCGTCGTTGGCGGCCAGGGGGACGTAGTCCACCACCGGCCGGCGGGTGATGACCACGCCGGCGGCATGGGTGGAGGTGTTCCGGGGCATGCCCTCAATGGCCATGGCGGTGTCGATGAGCTTTTTGGTGACGGGATTTTCGTCATAGGCGTCCTTCAGCTGCTTGGACAGCTTCAGTGCGTCCTCCAACGTGATGTGCAGGTTGCCCGGTCCGCCGGGAATCATTTTGGCTAAGGTGTCCACCTCGCCGTAGGGCACCCCCATCACCCGGCCCACGTCCCGGACAGAGCCCCGGGCCGCCATGGTGCCGAAGGTGACAATCTGGGCCACATGGTCCTCGCCGTATTTGCCCTTCACGTAGTCGATGACCTCCTGCCGCCGGCGGGGGCAGAAGTCGATGTCGATATCGGGCATGGACACCCGCTCCGGGTTGAGGAAGCGCTCGAAGTACAGCCCGTACTCCATGGGGTCCACGTTGGTGATGTTCAGGCAGTAGGCCACCATGGACCCGGCGGCGGACCCCCTCCCCGGCCCCACCGGGATGCCGTTCCCCTTGGCGTAGCCGATGAAGTCGGAGACAATCAAAAAGTAGTCCACAAAGCCCATCTTGCGGATCATATCCATCTCATAGTTGAGCTGCTTCAGATACTCCGGGGGCTGATCCGGGTAGCGCCAGGCGAAGCCGTCCATGCACAGCTTGCGGAAGTAGGCCTCCCCGTCGGTCCAGCCCTCGGGGAGCTGGAACAGGGGCAGGTGGTACTTGCCGAACTCAAAGTCCACATTGCACAATTCTGCAATTTTGGCGGTATTTTCTATCGCCTCCGGGTGGCCGGGGAAGAGGGCGGCCATCTCCGCCTCCGACTTGACGAAGAACTCCTTGGTCTCAAAGCGCATCCGGTTGGGCTCGTCCAGGGTCTTGCCCGTCTGGATGCACATGAGGATGTCCTGGGTCTCCGCGTCCTCCCGGCGGAGGTAGTGGGCGTCGTTGGTGGCGATGAGGGGGATGCCCGTCTCCTCGCTGAGGCGGATGATCTGGGTGTTCACCTTCTTCTGGGCGGGGATGCCGTGGTCCTGGAGCTCCAGGTAGTAGCCGTCCTCCCCGAAGAGGGAGCGCATCTCCAGGGCAGCTTCCTTCGCCCTGTCGTAGTCCCCCGCCAGCAGCAGCCGGGAGATTTCTCCGGACATGCAGGCGGAGCAGGCGATCAGGCCCCTGGTGTGCTCCCGGAGCAGGTCCAGGTCAATCCTGGGCTTGATGTAGAAGCCCTCCAGATAGCCCTTGGACACCATGTAGGACAGGTTGCGGTAGCCCTCCTCGTTCCGGCACAGGAGGACCAGATGGTTGTAGTGGGAGTCGAACTCGTGGACCTTCTGGAACCGGGTCCTCCCCCGGGGGGCCACGTAGACCTCGCAGCCGATGACGGGCTTAATGCCCGCCGCCTTGCAGGCCCGATAGAAGTCGATCACCCCGTACATACAGCCGTGGTCGGTGATGGCCACCGCCTCCTGGCCCATCTCCTTCACCCGCTCCACCAGCTTTTTGATGCGGCAGACGCCGTCCAGCAGGGAAAATTCCGTATGTAGGTGTAAGTGGACAAAGGACATGGCGCGTTCCTCCCTTTTTCTATCTCAATCCAGGCCTTCCGCGATAATCGCCCGGCTGTCTACACTTTCGGCGCGTTTCGACATGATTGCTCTGTATTCCGGCGACGAAAAACAGCTGTCCAGCTGTTCCCGGGTGTCGAACCGAATGACAATGGCCCTCTGCGGGGTCCGCTCCCCGCTCAGATGGCTGACATGCTCCGTCCTGACAAGATACCTCCCGCCGTGGGCCTCCACAATGGGCTTGACCTTGCGGATATACTCGTTATACTCGCCCCGGCCCTTCTCCTCGTCGATGTAGGTATCCACCATAAAATACCACGACATGATAGCTCCTCCCCCGTCCCCCGCAGGGATAAGCCTTCCCCTTTAGGGGAAGGTGGCATTTGCGAAGCAAATGACGGATGAGGCCGTCCCCCGCAAAACCTCGTTTACTTCGTATGTTTTGCTCCGCAAAACGCCTCATCCGCCCCAGTGTGCGCACTGGAGCACCTTCCCCTAAAGGGGAAGGCTTTTTTGCGCGCTACTCCGGCCTTGCGGCCTCCTCCAGTGTCTCACCGGTCAAACGGTACACCGTCCACTCGTCCATAGGGACGGCGTGCATCTTCCTGGTGTAGAAGTCGATGGAGGGCTTATTCCAGTCCAGACAGGCCCACTCCAGCCGGCCGCAGCCCCGCTCCACCGCAATGCGGGCCAGCTCCTTGAGCAGGGCCTTGCCGTAGCCGTGGCCACGCTCCTGAGGCAGGACGATCAGGTCCTCCAGGTAGATGCCCGCCCGGCCCAGGAAGGTGGAGAAGTTGTAGAAAAACAGGGCGTAGCCCACCGCTTTTCCTTCGGCCTCGGCGAAGATGACCTCCGCCGTTTTTTTCTCAAAGAGCCACTCCCGCAGCAGCTGGGGGGTGGCTACCACCTGGTCGGACATATGCTCATAGTCCGCCAGGGCGCGGGTAAAGCTCAGAATCAGTTCCTCATCGCCGGGCACGGCGGGACGGAAGGTACAATTTGGCATAATGTTCTCTCCTTGAATACAGTCTATGCAGGGGCGGCTATCAGCCGCCCGTCTCAAAGCAGGCAGGCTTTTGGGGCTGCGGGCGGATGATATCCGCCCCTACAGCTCCCTCCCCAGCTCCACCAGCTTGCGCAGCCGGTGGTTGAGGGCAGATTTTGTAATGGGCGGGTCGCACCGCTGGGCCAGCTGGGCCAGGGTGTCCTCGGGATGGGCCAGCCGGAGGGCGGCCGCCTCCCGGAGCTTGTCCGGCAGGGTAATCAGGGCGCCGTCCCCCTCCAGCCGGCGGATGGCCTCCACCTGGGCCATGGCGGCCTCCACCGCCTTGTCCAGGTTGGCGGCGTCGCAGTTCACCCGGCGGTTCACCTTGCCCCGCAGGTCCCGCTCCAGCTTGGCGTTCATCACCTCCATGGCAGACAGGGGGGCGCCGATGCAGGTGAAGAAGTCCTCAATCTTTTCGCTTTGCTTGAAGTAGAGCACCGCGTTCCCCTTCCGCTTGGCGGACTTGGGCTCCTGGTCCAGCTCCCGCATCAGGGCCAGCACCTCCCGGCTCACACTGTGGTGGGAGGTGGCCAGCTCCAGGTGGTAGCCCTTCCTGGGGTCGGTCACCGACCCTCCGGCCAGAAAGGCCCCCCGGAGGAAGGCCGCCCGGCAGCAGTTCTCCTCCACCATGGCGAAGTTGACATGGAGGGCCACCGCCCTGGGGTCGGACCCGAAGGCCTGATGAAGGACCGCCAGCTTGGCCGGGTCGGCAATCTCAAAGACCTGCTTGCCGCCCCCCTGGGGCAAGCGGTCGAAGGTAAGTTTAAAGGCCCGTTTGAACAGAGGGGGCAGCCGCTGGGCAAAGGCCTCATTCTCGGTGACAATCCGGGTCTGGGCGGCGTGGAAGGTGTTGCAGTAGAGCAGCACGCCGTAGGCCTCCGCCTGGGCGCAGCACTTCCGGCTCAGGGGGGCGCGGCACAGCTCGGTTTTCACGTCCACGGAAAAAGACATGGTCACTCCTCCAGTATGTAGCGCCGGGCCCCGTGGAAGATACGCACCGCCCGGCTCCGGTAGATGTCCAGAATGGCCTGGGCCAGCTTATCCGGGTCGTGGCGGGCGTAGCTGCCCTCCTCCGAGGCCACCGGCCGCTCCACCAGCTCCAGCCCCAGGGCGGCGATGCGCTCCCGGTCCACCGTCAGGGGGACTGCGTCCTCCTCCCGGTATTTTTCCAGCAGGCCGGGCCGCACCGGGGCGGTGTTGGTCAGGCACAGGTCCACCAGTCCGGGCCGGCCGTGGACCAGCAGGGCCTCCAGGTGGTCGGCGGCGGTGTAGCCCTCCGTCTCCCCGTCCTGGGTCATGATGTTGCAGATGTATATCTTGGGGGCCTCCGCCTGGGCCACAGCCTGGGCCACCCCCTCCACCAGCAGGTTGGGGATGACGCTGGTGTACAGGCTCCCCGGCCCCAGCAGAATCAGGTCGGCCTCGCCGATGGCCTCCAGCGCCGCCGGAGTGGCCCTGGGGTGGTCGGGAATCAGGGCCACATGGTGGATACGGCAGTCCTGCTCCTTTTTGAAGGCGGCAATCTGGGACTCCCCGGTCACCCGGGCCCCGTTCTCGAAGACGGCCTCCAGCTGTACGTCGGCGCTGGTCACCGGAACCACCCGGCCGGTGATGGCCAGCACGTGGCTCATCTGAGTGACGGCCTCCTCAAAGGAGCCGGTGACCCCGTTGAGGGCGGCCAGAATCAGATTGCCGAAGGACTGGCCGGTCAGCGTGCCCTCGGTGAAGCGGTAGGTAAGCAGCTTCTCCATGACGGGCTCGGTGTTGGCCAGGGCCTCCATGCAGTGGCGGATGTCCCCTGGTGGGGGCATCCCCAGGTCCTGACGCAGCATGCCGGAGCCCCCGCCGTCGTCCGCCACCGTGACGATGGCGGTGAGGTTGCGGGTGTATTTTTTCAGCCCCCGCAGCATGGTGGACAGCCCCGTCCCGCCGCCGATGGCGACGATCTTTGGGCCCCGCTCCCACTGGGGGAGGGTGGGATATTGTTCAGACATCTATGCTCCTCTTTTCATGTGGGACCCGACCACCCGGGCGGGTCATGGTGTTATGATTGGCCCGCCGAGGTCGTCGGGCCCCACGGAATCAGGTCCGCCCCAGATCCCGGTGGCTCTCGGCCACCGGCCAGCCCTGGGCCCGTATTTTGTCCCCCAGGGCGTGGGCGATGGCCACCGACCGGTGGTGCCCCCCGGTGCAGCCCACGGCGATGACCAGGGAGGTCTTGCCCTCCTCCTCATACCGGGGCAGCAGCCAGCCCACCAGCTCCCACAGACGCGTGAGGAACTCCTCCGCCTGGCCGTTCTGAAACACGTAGTCCCGCACCCCGCTATCCAGGCCGGTGAGGGGACGCAGCTCCGCCACATAGAAGGGGTTGGGCAGGAAGCGGACATCGAAGACCAGGTCAGCCTCCATGGGCACCCCGTGCTTGAAGCCGAAGGAGGTGACACGGACCTCCATCCGGCCCTCTGACGTTCCCGCCCGGCCAAACATCTGCCGCAAAACTCCCTTCAGCTTGGCGGTGGACAGGTTGGTGGTATCCACAATCTTGTCCGCCCGCTCCCGCAGGGGGGCCAGCATACCGCGCTCCAGGGCGATGGCCTCCTCCAGACTGTCGGTCTCCTCGGCCAGCGGGTGGGCCCGGCGGGTCTCCTTATACCGCTTGATGACAGCCTCGTCCGCCGCGTCCATGAAGAGAATGCGGTAGGGGCATTTCATACCCTCCAGGGCGTCCAGGGCGTGGAACAGCCCTTCAAAGTTGGTGCCCGCCCGGATGTCGGTGACCAGGGCCACCCGGTCGTACTCTCCTGCCCCCGCCATACCCAGCTCGGCAAACTTGGGGATCAAGGGGGCGGGGAGATTGTCCACACAGAAGTAGTCCATATCCTCCATAAAGGAGGCCGCCTTGCTCTTTCCCGCTCCGGACAGGCCGGAGATAATCACAAATTCCATTGATATCACTCTCTTTTGCAGCACATTTCAGGGGTCAGCCCCGTTCCTTCTCCACCAGGGGGATCAGCGCGGCCAGAATGGCCTCACCCAGCTCTTTGGGCCCGACCCCATCCCGGAGCACTGTACAGGGCTCCAGCTCCGGGACAAAGCCCCGCTCGGAGCGGCCATCCCACCGGGTAATGGACAGTTCTGTCCCTCTCAGCACTACATCCACCGAAGATGACGCGGCCTGGAAAGCTTTCCAGCTCCGGATACCCGGCTGGAACCAGTAGCCTCTGGCCTCCGGGTCGTACTGGACGCGCCCCGCTTTCAGCTCCTCTAGCAGGTCCAGCACCGCCGCCCCCAGCTCCTTCGGCTGGGGTGGCCAGGGCAGCTTTCTGGCCTCATGGGATGCGCATTTAATGCCCACTGTCGGCACCAGCAGGGTAGTTTTCTCCCGGACAGCGTATATGCTCACCGGATATCGCTCACTCAACTTCATCTTAGCGTCTTGACCTCCATCTCCAGCTCCACGCCGGTCTGGGCCAGGACCCGCTCCCTCACCCGCCGCGCCAGCTCCAGCACATCGGCACAGGTGGCCCCGCCCCGGTTGACCACAAAGCCGGCGTGCTTCTCCGACACCTGGGCCCCGCCCACGGTGAGCCCTTTCAGGCCGCACTGGTCGATAAGGGCGGCGGCGAAGTGTCCCGGGGGCCGCTTGAACATGGACCCGGCGCTGGGGAACTCCAGGGGCTGCTTCTCCCGCCGTCTGGCGGTCAGCTCATCCATGCGGGCCTTGATGGTTGCCGGGTCCCCCGGCTCCAGGTGGAAGCGGGCCTCTAAAATCAGGCATTTACGGTTGGAGAAGATACTGTGCCGGTAGCCAAAATCGCACTCCGAGGCGGGGAGGGTACAGACCTCCCCCGCCTCATCCAGGAAGGCGACCTCCTCCAGCACCTGGGCCATCTCCCCGCCATAGGCCCCGGCGTTCATGGTGACCGCCCCGCCCACGCTGCCGGGGATGCCGCCGGCAAACTCCAGGCCGGTGAGCCCCCGGCCCACAAGAGCGTTGGACAGCCGGGACAGGAGGACCGCGCTTCCCGCCTCCACCCCCCGGCTGACCTCTCTGATTTCGTCAAAATCCCCGGTCAGCTTTACGATAAAGCCGGGGTAGCCCTTATCCGCCACCAGCAGGTTGGAGCCGTTGCCCAGGAAAAAGGGCTCCACGTCCAGCTCTGCCGCCGTTTTGAACACAGTCTGGACCTCTTCCATCGTTCCGGGCAGGGCCATCAGCGCCGCCGGCCCGCCGATGCGGAAGGTGGTGTGCTTGGACATGGGCTCGTTTACCCGCAGCTCCAGCAGCGGGTGACGCTCCCGCAGCAGTTTTTCCAGTCGTTCCATAGGCCCTCCATACAGTAAAAATGCTTATCAACTGATTATAGCAAATTTTTGGGGAAAATAGAATAGGGGAATCAAAAAAACTGCCGTGGGCCTGCCACAGCTCTTGTCTTTCCTTGCTAGAATATGGTATAATAGATACATAACTGACAACGGTCCGACAACAGGAGGACAGGATATGACAGACGTAATGACAGACAAGCAGTTTAAGACCATTTTAGAGATGGTGGACATGATCCTCGACGGCTGTAAGGACCTGGATGAGGCCAAGAAGAAGGTCCAAAAGCTGATTGAGAATCAGAGCGGCAAAAAGGAGGAGTGAACCATATGGGAACTGAAAAAGACCGCAAGGATACACAGCAGGCGATTCTTTACGAGCTGCGCCGCCTGATCAAAAAGAGCGGCAAGGACTACACCAACGAGGAGCTGTGCAATCTGATTGATACCATCGCGGAAGCGAAGGATCAGGAGACCTGATGGAAAAGGCCCGGGCTTTCGCCCGGGCCTCAATGCGTTTATTACACCAGATTCTCCAGCAGGGCCGCGCCCACCACGCCGGCGTCGTTGCCCAGGGAGGCCTTCTCGATGCGGACATGGTGATCCTTGTCGAAGCAGCCCCGCCAGACCAGCTCCCGCAGGGGGTTCAGCAGCAGATCGTCCTCCGCGTTGCTCACCCCGCCGCCCAGGCAGATAATCTCAGGCTGGAGGATATTCACCAGGTTAATCATGCCGATGGACAGGCCCTGGAGGTAGTTGGCCAGCACCCGCTTGGCGGCGGCGTCTCCCAGCCGGGCGGCCTGGAAGGGGGTGCGGCCGCTGACCTTAAAGCTGTCGCCGTCCACAATGGTCCACATCTCGCTGCTTCGGTCCCGCTCCATCTCCAGCTGGGCCAGCTGAATCAGCGCGGTGGCGGAGCCGTACCGCTCCCAGCAGCCCCGGCCGCCGCAGCCGCACAGGATGCCGTTGGGCTGGATAATCATGTGGCCGATCTCCATGCCGGCGTTGGCAAAGCCGGTAAACAGCCTGCCGCCGATAATCAGCCCGCCGCCGATGCCGGTGCCCAGGGTGACCATGACCGCGGGGTCGCAGCCCTTGGCCGCGCCGGCCCAGTACTCGCCCACGGCGGCGCAGTTGGCGTCGTTGCCCAGGAAGACGGGGATATCCCACTCCCTCTGGAACATCTCCCGCAGGGGGACGTTCTTGTCCCGGAAGGGCATGTTGGGGTTCTGGACAAACAGCCCGGCCTTGTTGTCCACCGCGCCGGGCAGGCCGATGCCCACCGACTCGATCTTGCCGGGGTCGATCTCCCCCACCTCGCACAGCCGGCGGGACATGCGCACCAGCTCGGCACCGAACTGCTCCGCCGTCATGTCTCTGGCCACCGGCGTGGTCACCTTGTTAAAGATGTGCCCCAGCTCATTCACCAGTCCGGCCACCAGGTTGGTGCCGCCTACGTCAATTCCAATATAATACATTATTCTCCTCCTTCCAGCTGCTCCGCGAACAGCTTATCCATCCGGTTGGTCAGCTCCTGGGCCGCGTTGTGGCCCATCTTCCGGTTGCGGTTATTCATGGCCGCCACCTCTACAATGGCCGCCAGGTTCCGCCCCGGCTTCACCGGGATGGTGACCATGGGGACCTTTACGCTCATAATCTCGGTAAAGTGGGACTCCAGACCGAAGCGGTCATACATCGCCTTGTCGTCCCAGGGCTCCAGGTTAATCACCAGGTCGATCTCCTGGCTCAGCTTGATGGCGCCCATGCCCAGCAGCCGGCTGATGTCGATGACGCCGATGCCCCGCAGCTCCATATAGCCCCGGATCAGCTCCGGGGAGGAGGCCAGCAGGGTGTGGTGGCTGGTCTCCTTGATCTCCACCGCATCGTCGGCCACCAGGCGGTGGCCCCGCTTCAGCAGCTCGATGGCCACCTCGCTCTTGCCCACGCCCGACTCCCCCTGGATGAGGACGCCCTCGCCGTAGACCTCCAGCATCACCCCGGAGCGGGTGATCTGGGGGGCCAGGTGGTTGAAGAGGCTGCCGATGAGGGCGCTCATGAACATGGCCGTCTCCTGGGTGGAGCGCAGCACCGTCCGGTCGTGCTTGTCCGCCATCTCCATGCACTCGGGGGGCAGGCCCAGCCCCCGGGTGAGGATCAGGGCGGGCACCGGGTAGGACATCAGCTTGTCGAAGCACTCCCGCCGCCGCTCCGGGGTCAGGCCGCTGAGGTAGGTGTGCTCCGTCAGGCCGATGAGCAGCAGCCGCTTGGTGTCGAAGTGCTCAAAAAAGCCGGTGAGGGGCAGGCCGGGACGGTTGATGT
>CATNCS010000055.1 GCA_950097245.1 uncultured Oscillospiraceae bacterium
CTTCGATAGGCTCGGTGAGCTTCCCGTCCACCAGTGGCAGGGAGGGAAAGTCCACTACGTCCGGCCCCATGTGCTCCACCTGATGCGTGGGCAGGTCTTCGAGATTGATGGCACATCCTTCTTCACCATGGGCGGCGCTGCCTCCCACGACATCCAGGACGGCATCCTTGATCCGGCGTCCCCCGATTTTGAGCGGGAATACTGGTTCAAGCGCCGGACACGGCAGATGTTCCGGGTGAAGGGAGTCTCCTGGTGGCCCGAGGAGCTGCCCTCAGTGGAGGAATATGAGGAGGCCGTCAGGAACCTGGAAAGGGTCACCTGGAGGGTGAACTGCGTCCTGACCCACTGCGCCCCCACCAGCATCCAGCAGAAGCTGGATCGAAACTACACCCCGGACCGGCTGACGGACTTCCTCCAGATGGTCAAGCGGCGGTGCCAATTCGATTACTGGTTCCTGGGCCACTACCACCGCAACTGTGTGGTGGATGACCGCTTCATCATCCAATGGAAACAGATGGTGGAGTTGCAACGGGAATAACAGCGGCATCACCGCCCGATACCGCTAAGGAGCAAGCCCTCGGATGACCGAGGGCTTGCTCGTTGGCGATTTCAAACTCCAGAGAATAAAAAACAGGCGCACCCGCGCCGGAAAGGAGAAGCTGAATGAACGTCAGAAAGCCTGTCGACTACAGCGCCATGTTCGCGGCGCTGGACACCCTGATGGCGGCAAACCTGCCACAGATGGAACTGTACTGTGAGATTGGCCGGCTGGTCAGCGGCAGGCCGGAGAAAGGCGCCGCTGTCGCCGCTGCGGAGTATCTGTGCAGCGCATACCCTGACGCCTCCGGCTTCTCCCCCCGGAACCTGCGTCGGATGCGGGAGTTCTACCGCGCCTATGAGAGCGCACCGGAAGTGCTGGCTGAGGCCATGACCATCGGCTGGACACAGAACGTGGTCATTCTGGAGGCGGAACTGACTCCCCAGGAGCGGGCATGGTATATCAAAGCGGCTGGGCAGTTCGGCTGGTCGAAGCTGGAACTCCAGCAGAGAATCGTGGATCATGCTCATCTGGAAATCGTCCTCGACTTTGCGGATGAAGTGTGCTATACTGAAGAAAACACCGCCAGCATGGAGTGTATAGCCAATGACAAAGATCCTGTTTGTGTGCCATGGAAACATCTGCCGCAGCCCAATGGCCGAGTTTGTGATGAAAGACCTGGTAAAGAAAGCGGGGCTGGAGTCGGAATTCCATATCGAGTCCGCAGCCACCAGCACCGAGGAGATCGGCAACCCGGTCTACCCTCCGGCCCGCCGCAAACTGGGCGAGCATGGAATCGATTGTGCTGGCAAAACAGCCCGCCAGCTGAGGAACGAGGACTACGAGCGGTACGACCTCCTGATTGGAATGGATCGGGCCAACCTGCGGAACATGCACCGCATCTGCGGCGGCGATTTCGATGGCAAGATGCACCTGCTGATGGAGTTTACCGACCGCCCCAGCGATGTGGCCGACCCATGGTACACAGATGATTTTGAAACTACCTGGCAGGATGTGCTGGCCGGGTGCAGCCGGTTACTGGGTTGGCTCATAAGCCGGGATCGGATCGAGGAGACCGTAAAATGAGTGAACAGTTAACTCCGCAGGGTCACAATTTTGATAAAATCATTTCCATTATTGAAGATACCCGCAGTCGAGCACTCAGGGCAGTTAATGCGGAATTGATTCGGATGTATTGGGATGTGGGCGAATACCTGTCTGACCTCTGCGCAAATGCGACATTTGGCGATAAGGTCATCGATGAGGTCGCATCCTACATCGCACAAAGCGGCGTAAAGGTAAAAGGGTTCAATCGCCGCGGACTGTACCGCATGAAGCAATTCTATGAGACTTACAGGGATGATGAATTTGTGACACCACTGGTGACACAAATCAACTGGACCAATCACCTACAAATCATGTCCAGTGCAAAGTCCATGGAAGAACGGCATTTTTATTTACAACTCTGTGCTAAGGAGCATTACTCCAAACGTGAATTGGAGCGGCAGATCGACAGCGCATATTATGAACGCTGTATGCTGTCTGCACAAAAACCAGTTCCTGAAATGGCTCCCCAGAATGTGCGCGGCAGTATTTTGGACACCTATGTTCTGGAATTCCTTGATTTGCCGGAACAGTATTCTGAGCGAAATTTTAAGAAGGCAATCATTGAAAATCTGAAGCAGTTCATTCTGGAGTTCGGCAGGGACTTTTCCTTTGTTGGTGAGGAATATCGGGTCCAAGTTGGAAATACAGACTTCTATATCGACTTGCTGTTCTATAACCGCGCTCTGTCCTGTCTTGTAGCGATTGAGCTGAAGATTGGAAAATTTAAGCCTGAGCATATTGGACAGATTAATTTTTATCTGGAAGCCTTGGATAGAGATGTAAAGAAGCCGAACGAGAATCCGAGCGTCGGGCTGATCCTCTGCGCAAGCAAGGACGACGCGGTGGTAGAATATGCGTTGAGTCGCACGATGTCTCCTACCCTGGTCGCTGACTATACGCTCTATCTTCCGGACAAAAAAGTCCTTCAGGACAAGTTGCGTGAATTGGCAGAGGTTGTTTTGGACACCAAAAATCAGGATGATTTGGAGTAGTTATTATTCGTAAGGATCGGCGGAGGGTGGCCTTTGCTAAGGCTGAAGCATTAACTATGGTCTGTATGAAAAATCGATTTTGGACTCTTATTGCAAAACAAATGCCCACTTTAGATGCCGTAGGCTGAAAGCCTACGGCATCAGTGGTTGGAGAATGACCAACCCCCTCACAGATGAACGGCGGAAATGCCTGGAATCCGCCGCAGAACAAATCGAGCGCGGCGTCCCGGATCTGGAGGCGCAGGTAGAACTGTCCCATCAGAAAGAGGTGGAATTGGCAGCTATGGAGTCCCACCAGGACGGCGGGATGCAGTTCAGCTAAAAATCAATATTTGTTTCAATGAAGGCTGTTTCCCTGAAAAAATGGCAGCACCTTTTTTCGTTTTGTCCTCTTTTCGGTAACTGCACATATCAAGAAGGAGGACAAGAAGAATATGGCGCGATATTTCATGGGTGATACCTGCCACCCCATGCGAGCCCAGCGAAGCGGGCCGCATAGGAAAAAGAGGAGCAGTGCAGTGAGTGAACCCTGCCGCCTGTAGACATTATCTGCGGGGGCAGTCCATGCCAGGAAATTACTGCGGCGCAATGAGTTTACTAAATTTAAATATAAAAAATTGACAGACTACTCCCCTGGTGTAATCTGTCAACTTATCATGGCGCAGAAGGGGGGATTCGAACCCCCGCACGGTTTTACCCGCCTACTCCCTTAGCAGGGGAGCCCCTTATAGCCACTTGGGTACTTCTGCATGGCTGTAAGCGAGAGAGGTTTATTGCAAAATCGGAGGGAGAGAAAAGTGGCGGAGAGAGTGGGATTCGAACCCACGGCTCTTGCGAGTCACTGGTTTTCAAGACCAGCTCCTTAAACCACTCGGACATCTCTCCGGACCGGTTTTCAATCAAATGTGTTAATTATCATACCACTCCTATCCTGTTTTGTCAAGAGTTTTTCTAAAAATAACGGTGTCTAAAAACAGTGGGCGCTCATTGCAGCACCCACTGAATCATAAGCAGCAGACCAAATCCAGGTACGCCTAACGCCCCCAGTATAAGAGCGTTTACCAAATTGACCCCCAGGCTGACGCCAAACAGGTGTCCCACCTGAGAAAACAGAGCCAGCGCCGCAAGGCCCACTGAGGAGCGCAGGGCCAGCCGGGCCACAGGCCGCCGGAGGAGAAACAGAGCGGCACACAGCAGCAGCCCGGCCAGACACCAGGCCATGTATCCGGGCATGGAGGTCATGTGGCCCCCTCCAGCTCCTTTACCCGGCGAAGCAGATAGTTGTACCGGGCCTGGAGGGAGTTGATTTCAAAGACATAGGACTCGATCAGGTCGTTGTCGCTGGCGGTATTGAAGCCGCCGTAGGCCTGGTTGATCAGGGTGCGGGTGTGGGCCAGGGACCGGAGCAGCTCCTGGCGGGCCTCCTCCCGGGCGGGATCGCCCCGGCGAAGGGCGGTTCGTTTGATAGACTGTGCCATTGTATATTCTCCTTTCTCAGCTTCGCGTCTGGTTTATTCTATCAAATAGTTTGGACAAATATTCCAGTCGTTAAACCGAAAAAAACGCCCGGCAGATATTCTGTCGGGCATTCAGTCTGTCAAAGGGCGGCATAGCGGTCTCACAGGAACCGTTGTGGAATATCACAGCGTACGCGTTAAAAAAATTTCTCCTCCAAAGTCCTGCAGATGCTCCTGAGCCTCCCGGGCGGCGGACTCGTCATCAAACAGGCCGAATGCAGTGGGGCCGGTGCCGCTCATGCTGGCCCCCAGGGCCCCGCACTGAATAAGGGCGTTCTTGATGTCGTTCACCCGGGCCCGCTGGCGCTCAGGCAGGGCGTCCTCAAAGACATTATACATTCGCCGGGCAACCCCCTGCAGGTCTCCCGCCTCCAGAGCGGCAATGGCCCCCTGGGTATCAGGCCGGCAGCGCAGGCGGACACTGTCGATTTTAGCGAACAGCGCCGGTGTGGAGATGGAGAACTCCGGCTTGCACAGCACCGCCCAGCACTTGGGCAGGGGGGGCAGTGGGGTAAGGATCTCGCCCCGCCCCTCGGCCAGGGCGGTGCCGCCGATGACGCAGTAGGGCACGTCGGAACCCACCAGCGCCCCGATCCCGGCCACTGATTCCGGGGCCAGACAGGCGTCCTCCATCTCGTTCAGCGCCCGGAGGACGGCGGCGGCGTCGCTGCTCCCGCCCCCCAGGCCGGCGCAGACGGGGATATGCTTCTCGATTCGGATGTCCAGCCCGTTGAAGTTGGAGCTGCGCTTCAGGTCCTCCATATCCCACCTGCCCACTTCCTGAGAAGTCTCACCCTCATACCAGCGCAAAGCGGCCTGGGCGGCCAGGTTCTTCTCATTGTTGGGCAGGAAGTGGAGGTTGGTACACACCCGCAGCTCCCCTGTCTCGTTATATTCCAGGTCCAGGATGTCAGCCAGCTCCACCGACTGCATAATCATCCGCATATCGTGGTAGCCGTCGGGGCGCCTGTCCAGCACGTCCAGAGTCAGATTCAGCTTCGCGTGGGCTCGTACCTCCATCACTGCCGCCTCCCTATTTTCTGATCTTTCTCGCCTCTAAGTAAAACCGCTTGTCCTGAGCCCGGCCCACCGAAAAGGTCTTTCTGGGGAGCGCCCCGTCGTGTACCACTGTGGGGAACAGTGCCCCCTTATCCATAGGGGGCAGCAGAAAGGCGACGGCGTCCTCCCGCTCCCCGGCCAGACTTTGGGCCTCCTCCGCCCCGTGGATATAGTCCACCCGAGCCCGGGGGTGGGAGGCCGTGTAGGCATCCAAAAAGCCCTGGAGGGTGCCCACCGGAAGACTGGAATCGGGCCTGGTGACCGTAATCTCCCCCCGGCTCCAGCGGTTGATTACAAAGGGGAGCACATGTCCCTGGCCCCTGCCCTGGATGGCGGAGGGGTAGTAGTCCACCAGGGCGTCCAGCAGCTCCTCCGGCCTGACGCCGAAGACCACCCGGTGGATGGGTTCAAACTCCAGGCTGTCGTCATGGAGGTTGACCAGCTCGCACAGGGCGTACCGTGAGGGCAGGGCGGGCCACTGCTCCGGGGAGGTCATCCCTTTCCGGCGCTCGTAGCACTCCTTGGCGGCAGCCAGGGAGTGGTTGCCGTCCCCCACGGCAAACAGGAGTCCGTCCAGATCCTGCTCCACCCGGTTCTTTCTGGTACTCAGAGCCCGGAGTACCCAGACCTTCAGCTCCTGGGTGAGCAGCCAGCCTCTGATGTGCCCGCCCCCCTCCATCAGGTCAAAGTCATAGAGCAGCTCCATTTCCCCCGTTCGGACGGACAGAGGCTCAATAATCATCCTGTGGGGGTCGTCCACCAGAAGCATCACGTGGGGCAGCTCGATGGGGGCGTTTTTCCGCACCGCCACACGGGGGGGAACGCGGGACATCACCACTCCCTCGGTGGCCCGGATGGCGGAGCTGGCTCCCGGCTCGTAGTCGTACTGCTCCAGGTCCACCGCGCCGATAAGGCCCCGGCGGGTCTTTCCGTTGTCCAGAGTGCGCTCCACGTAGATCATGCTGTCGGGGTACTCCTGAAAGCGCCCCTCCCGGAGATAGCGGCTCATGGTGTTGTTGATCTCCATGATGTCGGTCTCCACGCTGGGGCCCTCCAGGCAGCTCTCGGGCAGGATCATCCGCAGAGTGGAGGGGGCCCGGCCCACCCGGTCCTCCACCCGCTGCCAGTACTCCGGACGGGAGGTGTACTGGTCGCAGGCGATTACTGACCACAGGGACAGGTCGCAGTCCCGGGGCAGCAGAATATTCGCGGGTTGGAAGGGCAGATTGTCAAATAAATCGTTCATAGCTTGTCACTCATTTCCTGATATCAGCCGGTCGCCGGGGTGAAAGTCCTCCGGCTGACGGTCGGCGATCCAAAAGGCGTAGCTGCCCTGGAAGGGACCGTCGGCGCTGGCCTTGTCCGGGTGGACAAACTCCCCCCGGGCCCCTCCAGGCCTGGGCTGCTCAATCCGCTGGATTACACAGGGGAAGCGGTCCCCGTTTACCGTCAAACAGGTCACTGTGGACCCGCAGGACACCTCTCCGGCTGTCACCTGCCCGGTAACTACCATACCGTGGCCCTTAATCCTGAAAATATCATCCACCCGAAAGGTGAAATCCGCTGTCTCCTGGGGTTTCTTTCTAAATCCAAACAGGTCCATCAGTCCAGCGCCCCTTCGATGGCGGTCAGCAGCTCGTCGAACGCCTCAAAGGCGGGCAGCTCGGGGTGGGCGGCCTTGATGGCGTCGGTGGATTTGAAGAGGAAGCCCGCCTTGCTGGCCTGGATCATGGCCAGGTCGTTGAAGCTGTCCCCGGCGGCGATGGTGTCGAAGCCCATGGACTGGAGGGCCTTCACGGTGGTCAGCTTGGACTTCTCACAGCGCATTTTGTAGCCGGTAATCTCCCCGTTTGACCCCACCTCCAGGGTGTTGCAGAAGATGGCAGGCCAGTTCAGCTTCTCCATCAGGGGCTTGGCGAACTGCTCGAAGGTATCGCTCAAAATGACCACCTGAGTCTCGGACCGCAGCTTGTCCAGAAACGCCTTGGCCCCGGGCAGGGGGTCGATCCTGGCGATGACTGCCTGAATCTCCTTCAAGCCCAGGCCGTGCTCCTTCAGAATGCCCAGCCGCCACTTCATCAGCTTGTCGTAGTCGGGCTCGTCCCGGGTGGTGCGGCGCAGCTCGGGGATTCCGCTGGCCTGGGAAAAGGCGATCCATATCTCCGGGACCAGGACGCCCTCCATGTCTAAACAGACGATGTTCATGTATGTCTCCCTTCCTTTTGTAGGGGCGCACAGTGTGCGCCCGTGATAGCCGGTGCATTGACGGCGGGCGGACAATGTCCGCCCCTACAGGTCACCCTTCCCGCCCCTGCTTTCTACGCAAATTGGTGAGGAAGTTGTCCATCCGGGCCACGGCCTCGGCGATGTCCTTCATAGAGGCGGCGTAGCAGGCCCGGACGAAGCCCTCGCCCCCGGGGCCAAAGGCGGAGCCAGGAATGACGGCCACCTTCTCCTCCAGCAGGAACCGCTCGCAGAACTCCTCAGAGGTCAAGCCGGTGGAGCGGATATCCGGGAACACATAGAAAGCCCCCTTGGGCTCGAAGCATTGCAGCCCGATGCGGTTCAGGTTCTCCACCAGATAGCGGCGGCGGCGGTCGTACTCCTCCCGCATATGCTCAATATCTCCGTCGCCGTTGCGCATGGCCTCCACGGCGGCGTACTGGCTGGTGGTGGGGGCGGACATAATGCCGAACTGGTGGAGCTTGGTCATGGCGGCGATGATGGGCTTGGGGGCGCAGACATAGCCCATGCGCCAGCCCGTCATGGCGTGGCTCTTGGAGAAGCCGTTGACCACCACGGTGCGGTCGTACATGTTGGAGAGATTGGCCAGGGATACATGGCGGCGGCCGTAGGTCAGCTCGGCGTAAATTTCATCGGAGATGACCATAATATCGGTGCCTTCCAGCACCTGGGCGATGGCCTCCAGGTCCTTCCGGTCCATGGTGCCTCCGGTGGGGTTGGAGGGGAAGGGCAGCACCAGCACCTTGGTCTTGTCGGTAATGGCGGAGCGCAGCTCCTCGGGGGTGAGGCGGAACTGATTTTCCGCCTTCAGCTCCAGATATTTGGGCGCGCCTCCCGCCATCTCGGCCAGAGGTCCGTAGCAGACGAAGGAGGGCACCGGGACAATCACCTCGTCTCCCGGATTGAGCAGCACCCGCAGGGCCAGGTCGATGGCCTCGCTGCCCCCCACCGTCACCAGAATCTGGCTGGCGTAGTCATACCGCAGATCGAACCGGCGGTTCAGATAGGCGGCAATCTCCCGGCGGAGCTGAAGCATGCCGGCGTTGGAGGTGTACTTGGTGTGGCCCCGCTCCAGGGAGTAGATGCCCGCGTCCCGGATGTGCCAGGGGGTGACAAAGTCGGGCTCGCCGATGCCTAAGGAGATGGCATCGGTCATCTCCTCCAGGATATCGAAAAATTTCCGGATGCCGGAGGGCTTGATGTTCTGAATTCTCTCATTGAGGATATTGTCGTAGTTCATACAAAGATGTACTCCCTTTCCTCCGGGTCCTGGGGACGGAACACCAGATGCTTCTCTTTATATTTTTTCAGGATGAAGTGGGTGGCCGTGCCGGTGACGCCCTGGATGGGGGCCAGCCGCTCACCCACAAACTGGGCCACCTCCCGCAGGGTGCGGCCCGAGATGATAACGGTCAGGTCGAAGGAGCCGCTCATGAGGTACATGCTCTCCACCTCGTCGTACTGGTAGATGCGCTCGGCGATGCGGTCAAAGCCGTCGATGGACTGAGGGGTGACGTTCACCTCGATGAGGGCGGTAACCGTCTCCTTGCGGACCCGGTCCCAGTCCACAATGGCCTGGTAGCCCAGGATGGTGCGGTCGTCCTCGTATTTTTTGATGGCGGCCCTGGCCTCGTCCTCCTTCACGCCTGCGGCGGCGGCCAGCGCCGATACCGGCATGGTGCAGTCCTGCTCCAGCAGCTCCAGCAGCTTTTCCATAATACTCCTCCTATTATGCGGTCAATATTGCGGTAGCCTATATTATACACGCTGTTGCAAAGAAAAACAAGCCTAAACACAAAATAAGCCCCCGGCTTTCGCCGGGGACTTGAAGATATTGGGGTTTAGCCCAGGGTCACCAGCAAATCGTCGGTATTGACGGCGGTGCCCACAGAGGCGGACACGGACTTGACGGTGCCGTCCACAGGGGCGGTGACCTCAATCTCCATCTTCATGGCCTCCAGAATGACCAGCACGTCGCCGGCCTTCACGGCCTGGCCGGGCTTGCAGTCCACCTTGAACACGTTGCCGGGCATGGGGCTGGGCACAGGGGTCTCACCGGCGGCAGGGGCGGCGGGGGCAGGCGCAGGAGCCGGGGCGGGAGCGGGAGCCGCAGGGGCAGCAACAGGTGCGGCGGGAGCAGGGGCGGCCGCCACGGGGGCTGCGGCCACAGGAGCGGCAGCGGCGGGGGCGGGGCCGTCAGCGGCGGCGACCGACACGGCGTAGGGCTTGCCGTCGATGGTGATGGTGTAGGTGCCGGGGCAGTTGTCCCGGGCGCCCATCACCAGGTGGGGGGGCTGATAGCTGGCGGCGAAGGGCTGGATGGGCCGGGCGGTCACCCCGTTGGACACGGAGGCGGGCACGTTGGCGTAGTACACATGGCCCTGCCAGGCGGGCATGGGGGGCAGGTCGGACGCCTTGGGCGCCGCAGGAGCGGCGGCGGCAGCCTTCTTGGGCTCCTCCTTCTTGGGGAAGCCGGCCTCCCGGTCCTTGAAGAAGGCCATGGCCACCTGGGGGAAGGCGATATAGCTCAGCACGTCCTCGTCACACTTGGCGGTGGCGCCCAGCTCGGCCTTGGTCTTTTCAAACTCGGGGGCCAGGGAGTCGGCGAAGCGGCCCTCCACCACGGGGGTGTTGCCCAGAATCTTCTTCTGGATTTCGGGGTCGATGGGAGCGGGGGTGCGGCCGTACTCGCCGCGGCAGTAGGCCTTGATCTCCTTGCCCACCACCTTGTACCGCTCGCCGGCCAGCACATTCTGCACGGCCTGGGAGCCCACCATCTGGCTGGTGGGGGTGACCAGGGGAGGATAGCCCAGGTCGGCACGGACCTTGGGGGTCTCGGCCAGGGCCTGGTCCAGCTTGTCGATGGCGTTCATCATCTTCAGCTGGGAGATCAGGTTGGACAGCATGCCGCCGGGGATCTGGTAGTTGAGGCACTGGGTGTCGGTGGCCATGGAGATGGGATCCAGGGTGCCGTCCTTGATAAAGTCGGCCCGGACGCCCTTGAAGAAGTCGGCCATCTCGATGAGCACCTTGTCGTTCAGGTCCACCTCATAGCCGAAGGACCGCAGGGCGTAGGCCAGGGTCTCGGTGGCGGGCTGGGCGGTGCCGCCGGACATGGGGGAGATGGCGGTGTCGATGACGTCGGCGCCCGCCTCCACGCCCTTCAGGCAGGTCATGAAGGCCAGGCCGGTGGTGCAGTGGGTGTGGATGACCAGGGGCAGCTCGGGAACGGCGTCCTTGATGGCGGACACCAGGTCATAGGACTCCTTGGGGCCCATGATGCCGGCCATGTCCTTGATGCAGATGGACTTGACGCCCATGCTCTTCAGGTCCTTCACCATCTGGACGTTCTTCTCCAGGGTGTGGACAGGGCTGGTGGTGAAGCAGATGGTGCCCGAGGCGTGGCCGCCCCGCTTGACGGTCTCGTCAATGGCGACCTCCAGGTTGCGGGCGTCGTTCAGGGCGTCGAAGATGCGGATGATGTCGATGCCGTTCTTGATGGAGTACTCCACAAACTTGCGCACCACGTCGTCGGGGTAGTGCTTATAGCCCAGGATGTTCTGGCCGCGCAGCAGCATCTGCAGCTTGGTGTTGGGCATCTTGGCGCGAATCTTCCGCAGCCGCTCCCAGGGGTCCTCCTGGAGATAGCGCAGGCAGACGTCGAAGGTGGCGCCGCCCCACACCTCGGCGGAGTAGTAGCCGGCCTTGTCCATGGTCTCCAGAATGGGTTCGAACTTGCTGTAGGGCAGGCGGGTGGCAATCAGGGACTGGTTGGCATCACGGAGCACAGTTTCGGTGAAGCCTACTTTTCTGGTCTTGCTCATAATTTTTAACCTCCATATTGCTCCCCGGAGCAAACGTCGGGGGTAATTTGCCCCTTGGGGCGGACGTTATAGTCGCTTGCTCTATATTTTAGTATAAACTTTCCAAGAAAGCAAGTCCCCTGTGAAGAATATTCTGGCCTTTTTTCTGTGTTTTATTGTGCAAAAAAACACCGCGGCTCCTGCCGCGGTGTTCCATTCCTTTTTATCGGCCTTCTCTTGACCGCAAGCGGCCGTCAGCGGTCGCTGTTCCCGTCGTCCTCGCTGGTGTGGTAGACCTCATAATTGAAGATCAGATCGTCAATGTCCACATCGCTGCGTACCTTGGACCAAATGGTGTTGACCTCCCGCTTAGGCATCGTCATATCTGCCGCCTCCTTTCCTCTATAAACTGAAAAATGGGTAAAAAAACCCCACCGCCTGCGCTGCAAGCGATGGGAAGTAGATGCTGTGTAACCGCCAAAAACCGGCCCCTCTCATGGGGCAGAGACGCGCACAGTATGCTCCGATCGCTTGCAGGGGAAGAGTGCTCCCTGGGTAACATAGCACTGTTGCATCTGTGCCCACCTCTTTTCCGCAGTATCCTGGACCTCCAGGAGAAACATAGGCTACCTCTCCTGTTGGTTTTATTATTGTAAACCAATCTGTGCAGTTTGTCAATAGTTTTTTGTAATTTTTTTGTGGACTGTCCGACTGTTTCCGCCTCGCCTCGTGCATTGTGCCAAAAACAGCCAAAAACGGGGTGCCGCTCTGCTGCCGCACCCCGTTTTCTCACTTCATTTTGTCCCGGGCCAGGGACAGGACCCGGCACAGGGGACGCTCCAGGGCCAGGGTCAGGAAAAAATTCCCGCCGCAGTGGACCAGGTCGAAGGGGATGCCCGCCGCCCAGTAGGAGAAAGCCGCCCAGGGGCCTCCCGCCAGATAGGGCAGGGCGCACAGCGCCCCGAAGCTGAGCCCGAAGGCCCCGCTGGCCGCGGCCCACAGCAGCGGCCCTTTCTCCCTTCCCCGTCCAAGGAGCAGCACCGCCAGCCCCCACAGGGGCCAGACATACAGGTAGCTCACCCACCAGAGGTGGAAGCCGAAGACCAGCCCCTCCAGCAGAATAAAGGTAAAAATGATGTAGAACACATCCCGGCCAAAGACCAGGGCGTATACCAGCACCAGCAGGGACACCGGCTCGATGTTGGGCAGGGGGGACATAGCCACCTGGAGCACCGTCATCATAGCGGCCAGCAGGGCGCACAGCACCACCCGGCGGCTGGCCATCCGCAGGCTGTTCCTGTCCATAGCCCTCAGTAGGTGGACAGGGTCAGCTCAAAGTGGTCGCCGTCCGCGATGGGGGTGGTATCCGCCCCGGTGTCCACCCGGCCGCCCCCCTTGGTGATGCACCACCACTGGTTCTGGCTGTCCCGGGCGGTCTCGCCGTCCACGGCGGTGATGAACAGGCCGTAGGCGCTGTCCTCCCCCTCCGCCAGCTGTTCGGCCAGCAGCAGCTCCCCCAGGTACTCCAGGTCGGTGTGGTATGTAAACTCCCTGGAGCTCTCGTCCCCGTGGACCACCTCCACCACCACCGTCTTGGCTCCCACCTGGGTCTGAGGTTTGGTGAAGTACCAGATGCCCAGCATCAGGGCGGCGGCCACCGCCAGGGCGGCCACGGCAAACAGTGTCTTCTTGTTTCCTCTCATAATTACCTCCTCGCCGTCTCTCGCGGCGTCAGTATATTTCCCCAGGCAGGTCTTCTGACTTGAGGCTCAGCGCCCGACCTCGCCTTCCCGGTTTCCCAGTGGCATTTTGAGGCCCGGCTCCCCTCTCACAGCGGCGGGACCGTGTATTTCTTCCCTATTCTCCCGGATTTTCCCATCCGGGCACCTGGGGCGGAGAGATTATACCACAGCTTCGACAAAAAGCCAACTGGACTTTTCCCAAATTTTGCGGTAAACTGTTCTCTGACTTTACACAGCAAGGAGAACGCTATGGAAGCAATCATTCAAACCCTGGCCCGGGAGCTGGGCCGCACCGAGGAACATATCAACAACGTGGTCACCCTCATCGACGAGGGGGCCACCATCCCCTTTATCGCCCGCTACCGCAAGGAGCTCCACGGCTCCATGGACGACCAGCTGCTCCGCCAGCTGGCCGACCGCCTCCAGTACCTGCGCAACCTGGACGCCCGGAAGGGGGAGGTAAAAACCTCCATTGAAAATCAGGGCAAGCTGACCGAGGAGCTGTCCGCCGCCATCGCCGCCGCCGCCACCTTGGCAGAGGTGGAGGACCTGTACCGCCCCTACAAGCAGAAGCGGCGCACCCGGGCCACCATTGCCCGGGAAAAGGGGCTGGAGCCTCTGGCTATGCTGGCCTTTGCCTTCGGCCCCGCTGTGGACATGGAGCAGGCCGCCCAGGACTACATCGACCCCGAGAAGGGTGTGGAGACGGTGGCCGACGCCCTCCAGGGGGCCAGCGATATCATCGCCGAGCTCATTTCCGACGACGCCGATATCCGCAAGGAGCTGCGGACACTCTACCTGCGGCGGGCCATGCTGGTGTCCAAGGCGGCGGACAAGGAGCCGGAGGATACCGTCTACCGGCTGTACTACGACTTCAAGCAGCCGGTGAGCCGGGTCCAGGGCTACCAGGTGCTGGCTGTCAACCGGGGGGAGCGGGAGAATATTTTAAAGGTGTCCGTGGAGCTGGACCCGGAGACCGCCCACATCGCCGTCCGGCGGATGACCGTCCCCAACCGGGCGGCCATGGACTTCGTCCGGGCGGCGGCGGACGACGCCTACGACCGCCTCATCCAGCCCTCCATGGAGCGAGAGATTCGGAATACCCTCACCGACCAGGCCAACGAGGGGGCCATCCACATGTTCGCCCTGAACCTGAAGCCCCTGCTGATGCAGCCCCCCGTCAAGGGCCGGGTGACCATGGGCCTGGACCCGGGCTACCGCATGGGCTGCAAGGTCGCGGTGGTGGACCCCACCGGCAAGGTGCTGGACACCACCGTAGTCTACCCCACCCACGGACAGCGCCAGAAGGCGGAGTGTATCGACAAGCTGTCCTCCATGATCCGAAAGCACGGGGTGGAGCATATCGCCATCGGCAACGGCACCGCCAGCCGGGAGACCGAGCAGATGACGGTGGAGCTGATCAAAAAAATCGGCGGAGGCGTCAGCTACATGATCGTCAGCGAGGCGGGGGCCAGCGTCTACTCCGCC
>CATNCS010000056.1 GCA_950097245.1 uncultured Oscillospiraceae bacterium
CGCCGGCCCTGTTCAGGGCCGACACCGCCTCAGCCTGGAGGAGGTTGATGTCGCCGATGAAGTTGCACACAAACTCGGTGGCCGAGTGGTTGTAAACCTCGTTGGGGGTGCCGATCTGCTCGATGACCCCTTTGTTGAACACGGCGATGTGGTCGGAGAGGGTGAGGGCCTCCTCCTGGTCGTGGGTGACGTAGATGGTGGTGATGCCGAAGTCCTTCTGCATCTGCTTGAGCTCGTTGCGCAGCTGGACGCGCAGCTTGGCGTCCAGGTTGGACAGGGGTTCGTCCATGCAGATGATGGCCGGCTCGGTGACCAGCGCCCGGGCAATGGCCACCCGCTGCTGCTGTCCGCCGGACAGCTGGCTCACCGCTTTTTTCAGCTGCTCGTCGCTCAGGTCCACCTTTTTGGCGATGTCGTTCACCTTCCGGGCGATCTCCGCCTTTTTCAGCTTCTTCAGCTTCAGGCCGAAGGCGATGTTGTCGTACACCGTCATGGTGGGGAACAGGGCGTAGGACTGGAAAACAATGCCGATGTTGCGCTCCTCAATGGGGACGTGGGTGATATCCTTGTCCTTCACCACCACGCTCCCGGACACCGGCTCAATGAAGCCGGTGATGGTGCGCAGGGTGGTGGTCTTGCCGCAGCCGGAGGGGCCCAGGAAGGTGAAGAACTCCCCCTCCTTCACGTGGACGTTGATGTCGTGCAGGGCGGTGAAGTCGCCGAATTTAACGACGATATCATTGAGCCGGATCATAGGCGATGCTCCCTCTCTTTTTCAGATTTAAAGACGTGCGGCGAGCCGGTCCCCGGCTCGCCGCAGGTAAACGATTGAATTTAGCCAGCGGACTGGGTCAGGGTAGCCCAATCCAGACTGTCCCAATCGGGCTCGGCCTTGGCCTCGCTGGCGTCGGCCCAGTAGAAGCCCAGGTTGGTCATGATGTTGGTCCAGTCGCTGGAGTGGGCGGCCACATACTCGGCGTAGGTGGTGTCGCCGTCCACCTTGGACAGGGCGAAGTTCTTCAGCTCATAGATGGGAGGGATGCCGTCGGGATAGAGGATGTCGGCGGCCTGGGTGTTGCAGGGGTAGGAGTCGAACTCCTCGCCCCAGGCGGCCTGGGTGTCGGCGGAGCCGAACCACTCGGCGAACTCCTCCACAGCTGCGGTCTGCTCGGGGGTGCGGCCGGCCTTGTCCAGGATGCCGATGTACTCGGCGATGTAGTAGGTGCCGTCCTTGATGTCCACCAGGTTCCAGTTCTCGGGCTCCATGGTGCCCTTCAGGGGCTTCTCGGAGCTCTCGCCCGCGGCGTCGATCTTGCCGTAGAGGGAGGAGGAGTAGAAGGTGGACACCTGCACGTCGCCCTTGTTCAGGGGATCAAAGCCGTACTTGTAGTCGTCGCCGCCGCTCTTGCCCTCGGCGCAGTACTTCCACAGGGTCTTCCAGCCGTCGATGGAGATGCCGCCGGCGGGGGAGGCGGGGTCCACAAAGGCGTAGAGCATGGCGGAGTTGATGTTGGCGTTGGTGGTGCCGCCCACCTTGTTCTGGCGGTACCAGGAGTAGCCGCAGTCCACGATGTCGGCCCAGTGGTCGAAGTGGAGCTCAGTGCCGTTGGTGCCCAGCTCGTCATTCCGGTAGAGCATCAGCACGTTCTGGATGACCAGGCCGTAGGCCTTGCCGGGGTAGACGTACTCGCCCACATCGCCGGACCAGGAGGGGGTCCAGTCCATAATCTTCAGGTTCTCATAGGTGCCGTCCACCAGCTGGCTCCAGCGGGTCTCGTTCAAGCCGAAGATCAGGTCGCCGTCCTTGTTCTCGTTGGCGGCCTGGATGGCGGCGGTGTCGCCGGAGATGACGGAGTTGTCGTCGATGGAGATGTTGAAGCCGGCCTCCTTGGCCTCGTTAATCAGCCAGGTGGTGCGCTCGGTGGAGTTGGAGTTGGAGTAGATACGGATGGTGTAGCTGTAGTCGGGCTCCACCCCTGCGGGGGTGGACTGGGCCGGGGTGCTGCCGCTGGAGGCAGGGGGCGGGGTCTGGGACTTATCCCCTCCGCCGCCGCAGGCGGCCAGGGACAGGGCCATGGACATGGCCAGTGCAAGAGCAAGCATCTTTTTCATAAGCAAGGAACTCCTTTTTTGAATTTGAGCACATCAGGATCGCTCAGTTCCTTTTATATTATAGTCCTCATGAAAAAAATGTCAAGATAATTGTGGAACTTTAACAAAACCCGTTGCAAATTACTCCCGCTTCATATGACGATTTCCCGCTGAAATACTGCTTCAGGTGCCGGGCCGCCAAAGGAAGCTTTCGGGCTAGGGGGTGCAAAACATGCTTTTTTCTTGACACTGGTGCTTTAAAGGGATACTATAAAGGGGAATCTGAGAAAAATTCAGGAGGTAATCCTTATGCGCTCTGATGCTGTAAAAAAAGGCGTCCCCGCCGCCCCCAACCGCTCCCTGCTCTACGCCCTGGGCTACACCAAGGAGGAGCTGGAGCGGCCGATGATCGGCGTGGTCTGCTCCTACAATGAGATCGTCCCCGGCCACATGAACCTGGACAAGATCGCCGAGGCCGTCAAGGCCGGCATCCGGGCCGCCGGGGGCACCCCGGTGGAGTTCCCGGCCATCGCCGTGTGCGACGGCATCGCCATGGGCCACGTGGGCATGAAGTACTCCCTGGTCACCCGGGACCTGATTGCCGACTCCACCGAGGCCATGGCCCTGGCCCACCAGTTCGACGGCCTGGTGATGATCCCCAACTGTGACAAAAACGTCCCCGGCCTGCTCATGGCGGCGGCTCGGGTCAACGTACCCACCATCTTTGTCTCCGGCGGGCCCATGCTGGCCGGACGGCTCAACGACGGCCGCCGCACCTGCCTGAGCCACATGTTCGAGGCGGTGGGCTCCTACTACGCCGGCAAGCTGGACGAGGCCGGTGTGGAGGAGTATGAGAACAACGCCTGCCCCACCTGCGGGTCCTGCTCCGGCATGTACACCGCCAACTCCATGAACTGCCTCACCGAGGCCATCGGCATGGCCCTCCGGGGCAACGGCACCATCCCCGCCGTGTACTCCGCCCGGCTGCGGCTGGCCAAGCAGGCCGGCATGAAGATTATGGAACTGGTGGAGAAGAACATCCGTCCCCGGGACATCATGACCGAGGGGGCCTTCCACAACGCTGAGACCATCGACATGGCCCTGGGCTGCTCCACCAATACCATGCTCCACCTGCCCGCCATCGCTCACGAGTGCGGGGTGGAGCTGTCCTTCGACATGGCCAACGAGATCAGCGACAGGACCCCCAACCTGTGCCACCTGGCCCCCGCCGGCGACACCTATATGGAGGACCTGGAGCGGGCCGGCGGCGTCTATGCCGTCATGGCCGAGCTGGCCAAGGCCGGGCTCATCGACACCTCCCTGCCCACCTGCACGGGCAAGACCATCGCCGAAAATCTGGAGGGTGTGGTCAACCGGGACCACGAGCTGATCCGGCCTATCGAAAATCCCTACTCCAAGACCGGCGGCATCGCTGTCCTCAAGGGCAACCTGGCCCCTGACGGCTGCGTGGTGAAGCAGTCCGCCGTGGCCCCGGAGATGATGCGGCATGAGGGCCCCGCCCGGGTGTTCAACTCCGAGGAGGAGGCCATCGAGGCCATCTACGCCAATAAGATTGTTGCGGGGGACGTGGTGGTCATCCGCTATGAGGGCCCCAGGGGCGGCCCCGGCATGCGGGAGATGCTCAACCCCACCTCCGCCATCGCCGGCATGGGGCTGGACAAGGACGTGGCCCTTATTACCGATGGCCGCTTCTCCGGGGCCACCCGGGGGGCCTCCATCGGCCATGTCTCCCCCGAGGCGGCCTCTGGCGGCAACATCGGCCTGGTGGAGGAGGGCGACCTCATCGCCATCGACATCCCTGCCCACACCATCACACTGAAGGTGTCCGATGAGGAGCTGGAAGCCCGCCGGGCCAAGTGGGTGTGCCCCGAGCCCAAAATCAAGACGGGCTACCTGGCCCGGTACGCTAAAATGGTGTCCTCCGCCGACAAGGGCGCGATTTTGGGGTAATTTCATCTGTTTTGAGGTCCGCCGGAGGGCGGGCCTCTTCTTTCGTCCCCCGCAGGGGCAAAGCTCCTTTGGAAAGGAGCTGTCAGCCGAAGGCTGACTGAGGATTGCGTTTTGCGCAGCAAAACATACGAAGCAAACAAACCTTTTGAGAACTTATTTGCTTCGCACATTTTGGCTTCGCCAAAATACAATCCTCCGCCCCAGTGTGCGCACTGGGGCACCTCCTTTCAAAAGGAGGCTTTTTGCGCGTTCCTAAAATTTTCAGAAAAATGTAAAGTCCCCTTGACACAAAATGTAAAGCGTGCTATACTTCAAATAGTAAAGCACGCTTTACATCTTTTTGTAAGGAGGTGGTCCGGTGACCAACCGAATCGCGGAGCTGCGCAAGGCGCGAAAAATATCCCAGGCGGAGCTGGCCGACGGGGTGGACGTCACCCGGCAGACCATCATTTCCCTGGAGAGCGGCCGGTACAACGCCTCCCTGCTGCTGGCCCACAAAATTGCAAGGTATTTCGGGCTGACCATTGAGGAAGTATTTCTGTTTGAGGAGGAAGAGACATGAAATCCAGAAGGGGAAAAACCAAATGGGAGGACCTCTTATCCATCATACTTCTGATGCTTATTGGACTGATGCACAGCACCCAGTACCTCCCCCAGGCCGCGCGGGGCCTGCTGCGAACCGCCAGCCTCCCACTGATGGGCGTTATTTTGGTGGTCAGCTGGTATCAGAGTGAAAAATACAACCATTTGCCCCCGGAGGAACGGCGGGACCTGGACCGGCAGTGGGAGGATGAGCGGGGCGTGATGGTCCAGCGGCAGGCGGTCCACTTCTGCTGGCAGGTGGAGATCTGGCTGCTGTTTGGCCTTTATATTCTGTTCACCTTTGGAATGGGCCGGCAAGACCTTGCCACCGTCGTGTTTGAGCTGATGATCCTCCGGTCTGTGTTCTTTTACGCTGTCCGGTGGTGGTTCAACCGGAAGTATTAAGGAGGGATTCCGATGAAACAGGTAAATGGAAAACCGAAAAAGTGGCAGTGGATGCTGTCGGTGGGGCTGATTCTGACAGGGCTGCTCCTCCAGCTGCCCCCCTTCCCGGGGGTCCTGCGGGACAGGCTGGCCCCGCCGCTGCTTATATCCGGCTTTGTGGTCCTGCTGGTGCTGTGGCGGCGGGTTGAGAAATTCGAGGACCTGCCTCTGGAGGAACAGAAGGAGCGGGAGCGGGAGGACCGGGATGAGCGGAACCAGATGATTTACGAAAAGGCCGCCTGGCGCTGCTGGCAGGGGGAGACGGTGCTGTTCATCGCCGCCTATATTCTGGCCGGCCTTTTCTGGGAAAAAATTCCCGTAATCAATCAGACAAGTCCCCGGATTTTTTCCTTGCTCCTCCTGCTCTACTGGATCAGAATTTTGATTTTTGAGCTGGTCCGGTGGTGGATGAACCGAAAATATTGAACTGTGAGGTTTTTACAATGAAAGACTTTTGGAAAAAAATATTCCCCTATGTGATGCTCGCGGCGGCCTGGGTTCTGATTCTGGCCACGTTCCTGCTGGGGGAGCGGATCAAGGAGCAGCTCAGCCTTTTGCTGTTTACCCTGGGCGGGGTCCTTTTGGGCTTCGGGGCGGTTGGAATCGCGCTAAGCCGCATCCGGATGTCCCCGGAGCAGCAAAAGGAGTATGAGCGGAGCGAACACGATGAACGGAACGTGGCCATCCGGGAGAAGGCGGCCATGTCCTCCTGGTACTGGACGCTGTATATGCTCTGGGCGGCCTTTATGATCATCCAGATTTTTGTGGGCGGCCTGTGGGGCGTGGCCGTCTCAGTGGCCATCGTCCTCCACTGCACCTTCTATATGATTAACATCCACCGGTGGAATAAAAAAATGTAGGGGGCGGCCTCTGTGCCGCCCCGCAGGGAAATGGAAACCGGGGCGGCGCAGAGGCCGCCCCCTACAGAAAATCAAAGGAGAGGATTTTTATGCTGATGAAACAGCTCTTAACAGGAAGTGGGGACTATAGCAAATCCCTGCACCAGCGCCGCTGGGCGGCGATTGGAATGCTGATAATCGGGCTGGTGGGCTTCACCTGCTGGTTTTTCCTGGTGCCAAATAGCCACCTGTCCGACCACGCCCAGGGCTTCTACCTGGGGGCGGCCAGCGGCATCACCGCCGGGGCGCTGGCTCTGCTGATCCGCACCCAATATCTGATGACTCACCCCAAAGCCCAGCGGAAAGCGAAAATCAAGGAGACTGACGAGCGGGAAATGCACATCACCCGCTCCGCCGCCCAGATCGCGGGAGGGCTCACCATTTTCGGGGTGGTGCTGTCCCTGTTCATCGTCCTGCCCCTGAGCATGGAGGCCTACTACGCCCTGACCGGGGTGGTATTCTTCTACACCGCCGTCTTTTTTCTGTCCAGCCTGTGGCTGTCCAAAAAGCTGTGAGCCGCCGTCTGGAGCTGACCGTCACACCGGAGCTGGCGGGTGTCAAAGTGGACACTCTTCTCAAAAAACACATGGGCCTGTCCGGGACGGTGGTGCGCCGGGTGAAGTGGCTGGAGGACGGCATTCTGGTGGACGGCGCACGGGTCCACACCGACTTCCGCCCGTCGGCGGGACAGGTGCTGTCGGTCCGACTGTCCGACCCGCAACGGAACAGCGGGGTAGTTGTCCCCGCTCAGGGGCCGCTGGACATCGTCTATGAGGACGACGACCTGATCGTCCTGAACAAGGCCCCCGGGGTATCCGTCCACCCGGGTCCGGGGCACTTTGACGATACGCTGGGTAATTTTCTGGTGGATTATTACGAAAAGACGGGTCAGGAGGCGGATTTTCACCCCGTCCACCGGCTGGACCGGGGGACGTCGGGGTTGCTTGTCGCCGCCAAGCACCCCCACGCCCAGGAGGTGCTGAAGCGGCAGCTTCACACCCCGGACTTCCGACGGGTCTATCTGGCGGTGTGCGAGGGGGCTCCGGAACCGCCCGCCGGGACCATTGACGCCCCCCTGGGGCCGCGCCCCGGCTCCCTGATGGAGCAGATGGTCCGTCCCGACGGCAAGCCCGCCAGCACCCGGTACGAGGTGCTGGAGGCCTGCGGGGGCCGGGCCCTCCTCCGCCTGGAGCTGGAGACGGGGCGCACCCACCAGATTCGGGTCCATATGGCCCACATCGGGCACCCCCTCACCGGAGATTTTCTCTACGGCACGGAGGACAAGGCGCTGATTGCCCGCCCCGCCCTCCACTCGGGGTCGCTGTCCTTTTGCCACCCTCTCACCGGGGAGCGGCTGGAGTTTGACCTCCCCCTCCCCCCGGACATGGCCCGGCTGCTTCTGTAAATTCTCACAAAAAAGCTCTGGTAATCCTGTCCTCCCTGTGGTACAATGGTAGATGTAAAAATTTAGCCGCAGGAGGTAATGTGATTATGTCCTATCGCGATACTTACGAGGCCTGGCTGGCCAGTCCCGCCCTGTCCCCTGAGGAGAAGGCCGAGCTGGAGGCCATCAAAAACGACGACAAGGAGATTGAGTCCCGCTTCTTCTCCCAGCTGGAGTTCGGCACCGCCGGCCTCCGGGGCACCATGGGGGCCGGCACCTACCGGATGAACGTCCACGTCATCCGCCACGCCACCCAGGCCTTCGCCCAGGTCATCCTGGAGGAGGGCCCCGAGGCGGTGGCCCGAGGCGTCGCCATCTGCTTCGACTGCCGCAACAACTCCGACCTCTTCGCCAAGGAGGCCGCCTGCGTCATGGCGGGCAACGGCATCCCCGTGCGCCTGTTCGAGTCCCTCCGCCCCACCCCCGAGCTGTCCTTCGCCATCCGGGAGTACGGCTGCATCGCCGGCATTAACGTCACCGCCAGCCACAACCCCAAGGAGTACAACGGCTACAAGGTCTACTGGGAGGACGGCGCCCAGCTGCCCCCCAAGCACGCCGACGAGGTGGCCATGAAGATGCAGGAGCTGGACGTGTTCGCCTGCGTCAAGACCGCCGATTACGACAAGGCGGTGGCCGAGGGCAAGATCGTCATCATGGGCCAGGAGACCGATGAGAAGTTCCTGTCCAACGTGATGGCCCAGGTGAACGACAAGGCGGCGGTGGAGCAGGTGGCCGACACCTTCAAGATGGTGTACACCCCCTTCCACGGCACCGGCCACAAGCTCATCCCCGAGGCCCTGAAGCGTCTGGGCATGAAGCATGTCATCTGCGTCCCCGAGCAGATGGTCATCGACGGCAACTTCCCCACGGTGAAGTCCCCCAACCCGGAGAATCCCGAGGGCTTCTACCTGGCAGTGGACATCGCCAAAAAGGAGGGGGCCGACTTCATCCTGGGCTCCGACCCCGACGCCGACCGGGTGGGCATCATGGTGAACACCGGCAACGGGGAGTTCAAGGTGCTCACCGGCAACCAGACCGGCGTGCTGCTGCTGGACTACCTCATCGGGGCCATGAAGCGCACCGGCAGGCTGCCCGCCAACGCTACCGCCCTGAAGACCATCGTCACCACCGAGATGGCCCGCAAGGTGGCCGAGGTCAACGGGCTCAAGTGCTTCGACACCTTCACCGGCTTTAAGTTCCTGGCCCAGAAGAAGGACCAGCTGGAGAGCTCTGGCGAGGGCAATGTGATTATGTCTTACGAGGAGAGCTACGGCTACATGCTGGGCTCCTTCGTCCGGGACAAGGACGCTGTCACCGCCTCCGTCGCCCTGTCTGAGATGGCCGCCTGGTACGCCGGCCAGGGCATGACTCTGTACGACGCCCTGCTGGCCCTCTATGAGAAGTACGGCTACTACAGCGAGCGGACCATGAACCTGGTCATGCCCGGCCTGGACGGCCTGAAGAAGATGGCCGAGCTCATGGCCAATTTGAGGGCCAAGCCCCCGGTGGACATCGCCGGCGTGGCCGTGAAGGAGCAAAAGGACTACAAGGACGGCAGCGTGGTGTCCGTGGCCGACGGCAGCAAGTCCGCCATGGAGCTGTCCGGCTCCAACGTGCTGCGCTACGAGATGGCCGACGGCACCAGCCTGATTGTCCGGCCCTCGGGCACCGAGCCCAAGGTCAAGGTCTACATCCTGGCCAACGGAACCTCCAGGGAGGACGCTGAGGCCAAGGTGGCCAAGTATGCCGCCTGGGCAGAGACTCTGAAGGGCTGAACCCCACAGGATATGTCCCCGGTGAGCTGAGGCTCTCCGGGGACGAATTTTATCTTGCTGTCCGCGGCAAGTTATGGTACAATAGCTTGCCAACGAAGAAAACCATGGAAGGGAGCGGACCCTTTTGTCGAACTACGAAGCGGAAATCAAGCGCCGGAGGACCTTTGCCATCATCTCCCACCCGGACGCGGGCAAGACCACCCTGACGGAGAAATTTCTCCTGTACGGCGGGGCCATCGCCCAGGCGGGCCAGGTGAAGGGGAAAAAGAACACCCGGGCAGCCACCTCCGACTGGATGGAGATTGAGAAGCAGAGGGGCATCTCGGTGACCTCCTCGGTGATGCAGTTTCAGTACGAGGGCTTCTGCATCAACATCCTGGACACCCCCGGCCACCAGGACTTCTCCGAGGACACCTACCGCACCCTGATGGCCGCCGACTCCGCCGTGATGGTCATCGACGGGGCCAAGGGCGTGGAGGCCCAGACAAGGAAGCTGTTCAAGGTGTGCGCCATGCGGGACATCCCCATCTTTACCTTCATCAACAAGATGGACCGGGAGGCCCGGGACCCCTTTGAGCTGTGCGAGGAGCTGGAGCACGAGCTGGGCATCGACACCTACGCCATGAACTGGCCCATCGGCTGCGGCAAGGAGTTCATGGGCGTCTACGACCGGCAGAACCGAAAGGTCATCCACTTCACCTCCAACACCAACGCCCGGGCGGCCACCGCCACCCAGATCGAGCCCGACGACCCCGCCCTGGCCGACCTCATCGGGACTGCCAAACGGGACCAGCTGGTGGACGAGATCGAGCTGCTGGACGGGGCCTCCTGCGACTTCGACCTGGACCGGGTGCGCCACGGGAAGCTGTCGCCGGTGTTCTTCGGCTCCGCCCTCACCAACTTCGGCGTGGAGCCCTTTCTGGAGGAGTTTCTGCGCATGACCCCCGCCCCCCTGCCCCGGAGGGCGGGGGACGAGGTCATCGACTCCTTTGACGATGAGTTCTCCGCCTTCGTCTTCAAAATCCAGGCCAACATGAACAAGGCCCACCGGGACCGCATCGCCTTTATGCGGGTGGTGTCCGGCAAGTTCGAGGCGGACAAGGAGGTCTACCACCTCCAGGGGAACAAAAAAATCCGCCTGTCCCGGCCCCAGCAGCTCATGGCGGCGGAGCGGGAGATCATCGAGGAGGCCTACGCCGGCGACATCATCGGCGTGTTCGACCCGGGCATCTTCTCCATCGGAGACACCCTGTGCGCCCCGGGGAAGAAATTCGCCTTCGACCCCATCCCCACCTTCGCCCCGGAGCACTTTGAGCGCATCCGGTCCACGGACACCATGAAGCGCAAGCAGTTCCTCAAGGGGGTGGAGCAGATCGCCCAGGAGGGCGCCATCCAGATTTTCAAAACCCCCTACTCCGGCATGGAGGAAGTGATCGTGGGCGTGGTGGGCACCCTGCAATTCGACGTGCTGGAGTACCGCCTGCGGTCGGAGTACAACGTGGAGCTGTACAAGGAGGGCCTGCCCTTCGAGTACCTGCGGTGGATTGTCAAGGAGGACGAGGACGCCCCGCCCCTGAAGGAGGAGGACCTCCTCCTTCCCAACGACGCCAAGCTGGTGGAGGACTACAAGGGCAATCAGCTGCTGCTGTTCGCCTCCCAGTGGTCCATCCAGTGGGTCACCGAGCGGAACAAGGGGCTCAAGCTGGCCGAGTTCGGCGGAGCGAAATTTTAAAAAAACACGGCCCGCCGGGATTCGGCGGGCCGTTGGCTGTTTTTATTTGGCCAGGGCGCGGTGGAGGAAGGTCACGATCTGCCCACGGGTGCAGACGCTGTCCGGGGAGAAGGTGGTGGCGGGGGGATTCCGAAAAAAGCCAGCCCATCCGCTCTTGCCAAACGGGGCAAAAGGTGTTACAATGGCATAGGATATCAAGAAACCGTAAAATTTCCGACGAAAGGAAGTGGGACCCGAATGGAAGGCCGAAGTCGCCATAAAGCGGAAAGCTGCCACGAACGAGGGGCGGCGGACTTGGCCCGGAAGGGGTCCCGGTCCCGCCGCCGGAGCTGATTCCGGGGGACGCTGTCCCTCTCCTCGTCACGTGCAGCCACAGGAACGCCGCGCCCGAAGGGGTACGGCGCGCCTGTGGCTTTGCGGCTTTCCCCACGTTTTCCCAACGAGAGGAGGAGAGCATCATGCACGACAACTACGAGCTGGACCGGCTGATGGAGCTGGTCCGGGAGCGGAAATTCCGCGCCCTGCGAGAAATTTTAATCGAGATGAACGAGGTGGACATCGCCGGGTTCCTGGACGAGCTGGAGGTGGACCAGGAGATTCTGGTTTTCCGTCTGCTGCCCAAGGACACGGCGGCGGAGGTCTTCGCCTATCTGGAGGAGGACCAGGAGAAGCTCATCGAGGCCCTCAGCGACAGGGAGCTGCGGGAGGTGCTGGACGAGCTGTATCTGGACGACACGGTGGACCTGATTGAGGACATGCCCGCCAACCTGGTCAGCCGCATCCTGCGCAACACCGACGCCTCCACCCGCAGCCAGATCAACCAGCTGCTCAACTACCCCAAGGACTCCGCCGGGTCGCTGATGACCACGGAGTTTGTCTACCTCCACCCCAACAACACGGTGGAGGAGTCCTTCGCCCGCATCCGCAAGGTGGGCCTGGACAAGGAGACGGTGTACACCTGCTACGTCACCGCCAACCGGGTGCTGCTGGGGGTGGTGACGGTAAAGCGGCTGCTCATGTCCGCCTACGAGACCAAAATCGGCGACATCATGGAGACCAACGTCCTGTCCGTCACCACCCACGAGGACAAGGAGGAGGTCGCCCAGATGTTCTCCAAGTACGACCTCACCGCCCTGCCCGTGGTGGACAGCGACGACCGCCTCATCGGCATCATCACCGTGGACGACGCCATGGACGTCATGGAGGAGGAGGCCACCGAGGACATCGAGAAGATGGCCGCCATTCTGCCCACCGACAAGCCCTACTTCCAGACCGGCGTCATCGAGACCTGGAAGCACCGCATCCCCTGGCTGCTGCTGCTGATGATCTCCGCCACCTTCACCGGCACCATTTTGGGCTTCTTCGAGGAGGCCCTGGCCGCCAACGCCGCACTCACCCTGTTTATCCCCATGCTCATGGACACCGGAGGCAACTCCGGAGGGCAGGCGTCCGTCACCATCATCCGCGCCATGTCCCTGGGGGACGTGGAGTTCTCCGACTGGCTGCGGGTCATCTGGAAGGAGCTGCGGGTCTCCGTCCTCTGCGCCCTCACCCTGGGGGTGGTGGTCTTCGGCAAGGTGATGGTGGTGGACCGGAAGGATGTTATGGTAGCCGGGGTGGTGGCCCTGACCATCTTCTTCACCATCGTCATCGCCAAGCTCATCGGCTGCACCCTGCCCATGCTGGCCAAGCGCCTGGGCTTCGACCCCGCCGTCATGGCCTCCCCCTTTATCACCACCGTGGTGGACGCCCTGTCCCTGCTGGTCTACTTCGCCATCGCCACCCGGATTCTGGGACTGTAAACGACGCCCCCGTCCGTCGGACGGGGGCTGTTTGTACTGTTCAGCATTTTAACAAACAATTATCGAGCGATACTCCAAGAAATATTCATTGGATAATATCCTAAGAACCAAAAACCACCTGTGGGGTAGAACGGATCGTTCTCATACATTTCCACACATTTGTAATTAACATCAATATATACATGTAGATCAAGGAGCCCGCCCAATATCTTATCCGCAATCGCAGTAGCCAAGTCTTGTAAAGATGATTTTAATTGATCATTCATAAACTGAATAGCAGTTATTGTAGGTAGTGATCGTAAAAATGTCATTATAGATACAGTATCAGCAACCATACCTACCATCTGAAATATATGTCTGATAGTTAAAGCTCTTTCATGCTCCGACATTGTTTCTCCGGCCTTACAGAACTCATACTCGTAATCTTTTCCGCCACTTGCATATACGGCACAGGGCTGTAAAAATGATGTATTAGCAGGAGGAAACTGAAGTGAAACACCATTTTCTACATTGTATAATGTATTTGTGCTCTTATCAAATCTGAAAGATAATACTGCTTCTCCGGTATGGCCGTAAAGTGTTGTAATTCTATATCTAGGAGTTTCAGTTATTACAATCTGTTGCGGGTTACCTTGTTCATCCAATACAATAATGGTTTGCTCAGAAGACGTATTATCTGCAAACGCTAAAATGCTAAAGTTTGCAAATATAACAATAGTTAAGACTATGCTGATAACAGCCTTTAATTTTATTATATTTTTCCTCCATTCAGTCCCATATGTCTAAGAATTTCCACAATCTTTCACGATCCATGTTACCATCTTCGGAAATCACTGATATTCCGGACACATAGGCACCGTCTTGAATCTTCACAATATATGGAACTTCCTTCACGTTAAAATCTTCAATTATTTGGGGAAACAGTTCGTCCCCACGGTATAGGTCTGTATCAAATTGTAGGATTTTAAGGCCCTTTTCTTCTGTTCTTGGCATTTTTACCGCTATACGGATAAGTTTTATTGCCTCTTTACAGCTGTCGCAGCTTTCCCGCCCAAAATACACAAACTGCGTCTCCGGCCGGTACAAATCCTGAGGGCTGGCCTGTGGAACAGTTCCATATTGAAAAAGGGATAAAAACAAAATAAGCCCAACAACAGCTAAACTAACTGGAAGCTTCCATCTTTTAGCGGATGACATGTTCCACCCCCCCAATTATTACATCTCTCTGGTCTGGTATTCTTTTGACTATTTACAGGCCCTGTATTGTTAATAGCTTAACATACTATTTTGCTAAAGTCAACAGAAAAAATCATTTTATTGAAAAATATTTTGTTCGAATTGACAATAGTGATTTAGATGGTCTCCCCAAGCACCACCGAAAGGCAAGAGGGTTTGCGCAAATAAGCCAGCCCCCGCGGCATACCGGGGGCTGGTGCTCTCACAGGTCGCTCATACTCCGCAGGTAGGCCTCGGCGCCGTAGCGCAGGCAGCGCTGGAGCCGCCGCTCCCCCCGCTTGATGGTGCGGGAGACGGTGGACTTATCGATG
>CATNCS010000057.1 GCA_950097245.1 uncultured Oscillospiraceae bacterium
TGCTGGAGGGCCTGAATCCAGTCGATGATCTCGCTGGTGGAGGGCTTTTTCTTAATCTGGGGCAGATTTCTGATCTTGTAGAAGGCCTCCAGCACCTGGTCCAGCAGCCGCTTGCTGATATCCGGGAAGTGGACCCGGACAATCTCCTCCATCAGCTCCCTGTCCGGGAACTCGATATAGTGGAAGACACACCGGCGCAGGAAGGCGTCGGGCAGCTCCTTCTCCGCGTTGGAGGTGATAATCACCACCGGCCGGTGGTTGGCCCTGACGGTCCTCCCCGTCTCCGGGATATGGAACTCCATCCGGTCCAGCTCCCACAGCAGGTCGTTGGGGAACTCCAGGTCCGCCTTGTCGATCTCGTCGATGAGGAGAATCACCTGTTCCTGGTCGGTGAAGGCCTCCCCCAGCTTGCCCAGCTTGACGTATTTTTCGATATCGTCCACCCCCTGGCCGCCGAACTGGCTGTCGTAGAGGCGCTGGACCACGTCGTAGACATACAGGCCGTCCTGGGCCTTGGTGGTGGACTTGATATTCCAGATAATGAGCTTCTTGCCCAGGGCCTGAGAGATGGCCTCAGCCAGCATAGTCTTGCCGGTGCCCGGCTCCCCCTTGATGAGCAGGGGCTTCTGCAGCACCATGGCGATGTTGGCGGCCCGGAGCAGCTCCTCTGACGCCACATAGTTTTTACTTCCTTTGAATTCACCCATGTGTGGTTCCTCCTTCGGGGTTTTCCCCATTATACTCCATTCCCCGGGAAAAGAAAAGAAAAAACCCGCCCTGCCGGGCGGGTTTTCTCAACTCAAATCATACCAGCTGGATAATGGCCATCTCAGCGGCGTCGCCCCGGCGGGGGCCGATGCGGACCACCCGGGTGTAGCCGCCGTTGCGGTCGGCGTACTTGGGGCCGATCTCCTTAAACAGCTTGTTGGCCACGTCCTCCTTGGTGATGTAGGACAGGGCCTGGCGGTAGGAGGCCAGGGTGTTGGTCTTGGCCAGGGTAATCATCTTCTCGGCCACGGGAGCCACCTCCTTGGCGCGGGTGACGGTGGTCTTGATCTGGCCGTTCTCCAGCAGATAGGTGACCATGGCGCGGAGCATAGCCCGGCGCTGGTCGCTGGTGCGGCCCAGCTTGCGGTTCTTCTGAGACATGGTAAAACACTCCTTCGACCTCGCGTGGCGAGATCAGTTTAAATTCGTTCATTGAGCGGAACGTTACATACGCTTAACGCTGATATCACGCCTCGGTCCCCTCGCGGCCGGGTCGCTTTCCCTCCGTCTCGGACTCGAAACAGCCGCCTTCGGCGTCTTGGTTTCTCCTCCTCGCTCCGGTCCAAGCTCCCCTGCTCGGGGATTCGGCGCTTAGTTGTTCTCCTCGCTGGCCAACGACAGCCCCATCATAGACAGCTTGTTGATGACCTCCTCCAGGGACTTGCGGCCCAGGTTCCGGACCTTCATCATCTCCTCCTCTGTCTTGGAGATCAGGTCCTCCACCGTATTGATGTTGGCCCGCTTCAGGCAGTTGTAGGAGCGGACGGACAGGTCCATATCGTCGATGGTCATCTCCATCACCTTGTCCCGCTGGGCCTCGGCCTTCTCCACCACGGTGGAGCGGCTGCCCATAGTCTCAGACAGGTCGGTGAACAGGGTGAAGTGGTCGCACAGGATGCGCGCCCCCAGGGAGACGGCGTCCCGGGCGTCGATGGTACCGTTGGTCCACACCTCCAGCGTCAGCTTGTCGTAGTCGGTGGCGTCGCCCACGCGGGTGTTCTCCACGGTGTAGTTGACCTTGCGGACGGGGGTGTAGATGGAGTCCACGGGGATAACTCCGATGATGGACTGGGCGGGCTTGTTCTTGTCGGCGGAGACATAGCCCCGGCCGTGGGACAGGGTCAGCTCCATAGACAGGGTGGCGTCCGGGCCCAGGGTGGCGATGTGCAGGTCCGGGTTGAGAATCTCCACATCGGCGTCCGCCTTGATGTCTCCGGCGGTCACCTTGCACTCCCCGGCGGCCTCAATATGGACAGTCTTGGTCCCCTCGCTGTACAGCTTGGCGATGATGCCCTTTACGTTGAGGACAATCTCGGTGACGTCCTCTTTGATCCCGGGGATGGTGGTAAACTCGTGCTGGACCCCGGAGATCTTGATGGAGGTCACCGCGGTGCCGGGCAGGGAGGACAGCAGGATCCGCCGCAGGGAATTGCCCAGGGTGGTGCCGTAACCCCGCTCCAGCGGCTCCACCACGTACTTGCCGTAGGAGGCGTCACCGGGATTTTCGATGCATTCAATGCGGGGCTTTTCAATTTCTATCATATGCTGGAATACCCTCCTTTTCTCGGCGGCGCCCTTGCGCCGCTTCATTCAGCTCACCAATATCTGAGGGTTCTCTAAGTCTGTGTCAGGCCGTTCCGGCGGTATATGCGGGGTGTGCAGGGGCGGCCTGTGGCCGCCCGCAGACGCAAGGCCCCTGTGTAGGGGCGGACATTGTCCGCCCGCATCCAACGGGCCCGCCGTGCGCCGGCACGGGCGGGTGCGCACTGCGCGCCCCTACACAGCACATACACCGAAACAACCAGGGAAATTACTTAGAATACAGCTCGACGATGAGGTGCTCTTCCACGGGGAAGTCGATGTCGTCCCGGGTGGGCATGGCATTGACGGTACCCTGGAGGGTATTCTTGTTGCGGTCCAGCCACTTGGGCACGTTGACCACGGGGGCGTCCTCGCCGGTCAGGCGCTTAAACTTGACGGAGGAGCGGCTCTTCTCCCGCACCTCGATCACGTCGCCCACCTTCACCAGGTAGGAGGGCACGTCCACCCGCTGGCCGTTGACGGTGAAGTGGCCGTGGGTGGTGAGCTGGCGGGCCTCCCGGCGGGTCATGGCGAAGCCCAGACGGTACACCACGTTGTCCAGCCGGCGCTCAATGAGGGTGAGCAGGTTCTCGCCCGTCTTGCCCTGCATACGGCTGGCCTTCTCGTAGTACATATGGAACTGCTTCTCCATGATGCCGTAGACAAACTTGACCTTCTGCTTCTCGGTCATCTGCATGGCGTACTCAGACTGCTTCTTGCGCATCTGGCCCTTGGGGTTGCGGTTGGTTGTCTTCTTGGCATAGCCCATGGCGGCGGGGGACAGGTTGAGCGCCTTGCACCGCTTGGCGATGGGCTGCATATTTCTAGCCATCTGTCAAAACCTCCTTCACTTGATCAGACGCGGCGGCGCTTCGGGGGCCGGCAGCCGTTGTGGGGGACGGGGGTCACGTCCTTGATGAGGGTGACCTCCAGGCCCACGGCCTGGAGCGCCCGGATGGCGGCCTCACGGCCCTGGCCGGGGCCCTTCACAAAGACCTCCACGCTCTTCAGGCCGTACTCCATGGCGGCCTTGGCGGCGGTCTCGGCGGCGCTCTGGGCGGCGAAGGGGGTGGACTTCCGGGAGCCCCGGAAATTCAGGGCGCCGGAGGAGCACCAGGACAGGGCGTTGCCCTGGGCGTCGGTGACGGTGACCATGGTGTTGTTGAAGGAGGAGCGGATATGCACCTGGCCCCTCTCTACGTTCTTGCGTTCGCGGCGCTTGCGCACCACTTTCTTACCTTTGTTCGCAGCCATGTGTATCCCTCCTTACTTCTTCTTATTGGCGACGGTACGCTTGGGACCCTTGCGGGTGCGGGCGTTGGTCTTGGACCGCTGGCCCCGGACGGGCAGCCCCTTGCGGTGGCGGATGCCCCGGTAGCAGCCGATCTCGGTGAGCCGCTTGATGTCCATCGCCACGTTGCGGCGCAGGTCGCCCTCCACGGTGTAGTCGTGGATGACCTCGCGCAGCTTGGCCTCGTCCTCCTCGGTGAGGTCCTTCACGCGGGTGTCTGGGTTTACCCCGGCCTTGGCCAGGATCTTGTTGGCGCTGGTGCGCCCAATGCCGTAGATATAAGTGAGGCCGATCTCGATTCTCTTCTCTCTCGGCAGGTCAATACCGGCAATACGAGCCATTTTTTACAGCACCTCCAATTAACCTTGTCTCTGCTTATGCTTGGGGTTTTCGCAAATTACCATGACTTTGCCCTTGCGCTTGATGACTTTGCACTTCTCGCACATGGGCTTCACGGACGGTCTGACTTTCATTGTTAAAACCTCCTGAATGCCTAACGGCCCCGGTGGACTGGAGGCAAGGCTCCCGGTCCATCCGGTCGTTGATACGTTCTGTAGGGGCGCACATTGTGCGCCCGCTTTCATAGGGCTCCCGACCGTGGGGCGGGCGCACGATGTGCGCCCCTACACGTCGGGTATTATTTGGACCGCCAGGTGATTCTTCCCCTGGTCAGGTCATACGGTGACATCTGAATAGTCACCTTGTCGCCGGGCAGGATGCGGATAAAGTTCATCCGCAGCTTGCCGGAAATATGTGCCAGAATGATATGGCCGTTTCCGATGTCCACATGGAACGTGGTATTGGGCAGGGCCTCGGTGACGACGCCCTCCAATTCGATCATATCGTCTTTAGCCAAGCGAATATCCCTCCTTGAAGGCGGCCAGCGCCCGTCTCAATGCCCGGTCGGAGACCGGTTCTCCCTCGCGCAGACTGCGGACCACGGGGTGGTCATACAGGTTCTGACTGTCGGTCAGCTGTGTCACATGGCCCAGCTTTTTGGCCTTGGGCCGGGAAATTTTCCGTCTCTTCCCGTCGGCCAGCAACAGCCGGGTTTTCTCATGGTCCACACCCACCACGCAGAAGATACCGCCCCTGTCCCGTCCGGCTGTTGCCCGGACGATCTGGCCTGTGTAATCAAACATAGGCCCCGTCCTCGGTGACGGTGAGTATCTCAGGGCCATCCTCGGTGATAAGGATGGTGTTCTCGTAGTGGGCGGCCAGGGAGCCGTCCTTGGTGACGGTGGTCCAGTTGCCCTCCCGGTTTTCCACCTGCCAGTCGCCGGCGCACACCATGGGCTCCACGGCGATGGTCATGCCCGGCTGGAGCCGGGGGCCGTGGCCGGCGGGGCCGAAGTTGCGCACCTCGGGGGCCTCGTGGAGCTTGGCGCCCACGCCGTGGCCTACAAAGTCCCGGACCACGGAGAAGCCGTTGCGCTCCACATAGACCTGGACGGCGTGGCCGATGTCGCTCACCCGGCAGCCCCTGCGGGCATTTTTGATGCCCTCCCAGAAGCTCTGCTGGGTGACCTCCACCAGGCGCCTGGCCTCGGGGCTGACCTCTCCGCACAGGTAGGTGGCGGCGCAATCCCCGTGGAAGCCTCCGATAAAGGCGCCCACGTCGATGCTGACGATGTCGCCCTCCTTCAGCTTCCGGGGGCCGGGGATGCCGTGGATGACCACCTCGTTCACCGAGATGCAGGCGGAGCCGGGAAAGCCGCCGTAGCCCAGAAAGGAGGGCTTGGCCCCGTGGCTCTCAATAAAGCGGCGGACCGCCCTGTCGATCTCATGGGTGGTGACCCCTGGACGGACCATGGAGCCGGCCAGGGCCCGGGCCTGGGCGGTGAGCCGCCCGGCCCGGCGCATGGCCTCAATCTCCCGTTGGGATTTTAACGAAATCATTTCCAGCGCCATCAGAGTCCCAGCGCCTCCATAATGACCCGATTGGTCCCCTCAATGGTATCCTGATTGGCCACAGGGATCAAAATGCCCTTGCCCTCATAGAAGCCCTTCAGGGGCTCGGTCTCGGCGTGGTAGACCTCCAGCCGTTTCCGGACGGTCTCAGCCGCGTCGTCCGCCCGCTGGACCAGCTGTCCGCCGCAGGCGTCGCACACGCCCTCCACCTTGGGGGGCCTGGCCTTCACGTGGTAGGGGGCGCCGCAGCTCTGACACACCCGCCGGCCCGACATGCGATCCTCAATCTCCTGATCGGAGATCTCAATGGACAGCACCCTGTCGAAGGTGATGCCGGCCTGGTCGATGGCCTCGGCCTGGCCGATGGTGCGGGGCACCCCGTCCAGGATAAAGCCCTTCTCACAGTCGGGCTGGCCCAGCCGGTCGGCCACAATGCCGATGATGACGGAGTCGGGCACCAGCTTGCCCTCGTCCATATAGCGCTTGGCCTCCAGGCCGGTAGGGGTGCCGTCCTTAATGGCGGCACGGAGAATATTTCCGGTGGAAATGGTAGGGATACCCAGCTTGGCGCTGAGGAGCTCGGCCTGGGTCCCTTTTCCGGCGCCGGGGGCGCCCAAAAGGATCAGTTTCATCGCCGTCTCTCCTTACTCCAGGAAGCCCTTGTAGTGCCGCATGAGCATCTGGGCCTCCATCTGCTTCACGGTCTCCAGGGCGACGCCCACCACGATGATGACGGAGGTGCCGCCGATGGCCAGGGAGCTGTAGCCCACCAGATTGCCGGTGACAATGGGGGCGATGGCAATCACGGACAGGTACAGGGCCCCGAACATGGTGATCTTGTTGAGCACCTTCATGAGGAAGTCGATGGTGGGCTTGCCGGGCCGCAGGCCGGGGACAAAGCCGCCGTTCTTCTTCAGGTTGTTGGCCACCTCAACGGGGTTGAAGGCCATGGTGGAGTAGAAATAGCTGAAGCCCACGATGAGCAGGAAATAGATGATGCTGTAGAAGGGGGCGGCGGTGTCGAACACCCTCATCAGGCCGCCGCCAAAGCCCTCGCTCTCCTTGGTGATGCCCATAAAGGCGCACACCGTGGCGGGCAGGGAGGCGATGGACTGGGCAAAGATGATGGGCATAACGCCGGCCATGCTCACCTTCATGGGGATGTGGGTGGACTGGCCGCCGTACATCTTCCGGCCCACCACGCGCTTGGCGTACTGGACGGGGATGCGGCGCTCGGCGTTATTGATATAGACGATGAAGACCACCAGGGCCAGCATGCCGATGACGATGAGGGCCAGGGTCCAGGGGGCCAGGGCCCCGGGCTTCATAGCGTCGATATACTGCTGGGCGACCTCCTCGGTCATGCCCTGGTTCTTCTCCATCAGGCCGGCGGTACCGGCGTTGACCACGAGCCAGGTCTGGAAGCCGCTGATGCCGTCCATCACCATCTTGGGGAACCGGGACACGATGCCGGCAAACAGGATGATGGAGATGCCGTTGCCGATGCCGAACTCGGTGATCTGCTCACCCAGCCACATGAGGAAGGCGGAGCCGGCGGTGAAGGAGATCACAATCACCAGGCCCACCCAGAGCTTGGGCAGGGCGCCGCCGTTGACCAGGCCGTAGCTGTTGACCAGGGAGTAGTAGCCGAAGCCCTGGAGCAGGGCGATGGCCACGGTGGTGTACCGGGTGATGGAGGCGATCTTCTTGCGCCCCTCCTCGCCGCCGTCCCGGGCCAGCCGCTCCAGGGCGGGGATGGCCACAGTCAGCAGCTGGATAATGATGGAGCTGTTGATATAGGGCTGGATGGACAGGGCGAAGACGGTGGCCATAGAGAAGGCGGAGCCGCTCATGGCGTTCATCAGGCCCAGGATGGTGCCGCTCTGGCTGTCCAGATACTGCTGAAGGGCGCCGCCGTCGATATAGGGCACGGGGATGGCGGAGCCCAGGCGGAAGATGAGCAGGGCCATAATGGTAAACAGCATCTTCTTCTTCAGCTCAGGCACCCGCCAGGCGTTACGGATGGTCTGAATCATAATCAGACCACCTCCCACTTACCGCCGGCAGCCACAATTTTTTCCTTGGCGGAGGCGGAGAAAGCGGAAGCCTTTACAATCAGTTTCTTGGAGAGTTCGCCATTGCCCAGGATCTTGACGCCGTACTGGCACTTGGTCAGAATGCCCTTTGCCCGCAGCATATCGACATCCACCGTGGCGCCGTCCTCGAATTTCTCCAAGGCGGAGACATTGACGGCCTCCAGAGGTTTGGCGAAGATGTTGTGGAAGCCCCGCTTGGGCAGGCGGCGGGCCAGAGGCATCTGGCCGCCCTCGAACCCGACGCGGACGCCGCCGCCGGAACGGGCCCACTGGCCCTTGTGGCCCCGGCCGGCGGTCTTGCCGTTGCCGGAACCGGCGCCCCGGCCCTTGCGGTAGGCCTTGGTGTTGGAGCCGGGGGCGGGGGAAAGTTCATGCAGATTCATGTCGTGCGCCTCCTCGTTAGTTTTCCTCGGTCACCTGGAGCAGGTAGCCGATGTGGGCGATCTTGCCCCGGGTAGCCTGGTTGTCGGGCTGCACGGTGGTATCGCCGATCTTGCGGAGGCCCAGGGCCTCGGCGGTCGCCTTGTGCTTGGCGATACGGCCGTTGAGGCTCTTGACCAGCTTAATGTTCAGATTAGCCATTTTTGACCCTCCTTAACCCAAGATCTCTTCCACGCTCTTGCCGCGGACGCGAGCCACTTCCTCGGGGGTGCGCAGGGACTTCAGGCCCTCGAAGGTGGCGGAGACCACGTTCTGCGGATTGTTGGAGCGCAGGCACTTGGTACGGATGTCCTTGATGCCGATGGCTTCCATCACGGCGCGGACGGGGCCGCCGGCGATAACGCCGGTACCGGGGGCGGCGGGCTTCATCAGCACGCGGCCGGCGCCGAACTCACCGATCACCTCGTGGGGGATGGTGGTGCCGGACAGGGACACGTTGATCATGTTCTTCTTGGCGTCCTCAATGCCCTTGCGGATGGCCTCGGGCACCTCGGCGGCCTTGCCCAGGCCGAAGCCCACGCGGCCCTTCTCGTCGCCCACTACCATCAGGGCGGAGAACTTGGCCACGCGGCCGCCCTTGACGGTCTTGGATACGCGGTTCAGATAGACCAGCTTCTCAACGAACTCGCTGGGCTCTCTCTCAAATCTAGCCATAGTGTTTTCCTCCTCCCTTAGAACTGCAGGCCGCCCTCGCGGGCGCCCTCGGCCAGAGCCTTCACGCGGCCGTGGTAGACATAGCCGCCGCGGTCGAAGACCACGGTGTCGATGCCCTTGGCCTTGGCGCGCTCGGCCACATTCACGCCCACCTGCTTGGCGGCGTCAGACTTGGTGCCGTCCACCTTAAAGTCCTTCTCCAGGGAAGACGCGGAGACCAGGGTGACGCCGTTCACGTCGTCGATGACCTGGGCGTAGATGTTGGTCTCACTGCGGAACACGCAGAGGCGGGGACGCTCGGGCGTGCCGGAAATCTTGGCACGCACGCGCTTGTGGCGCTTAATGCGCTGGGAGCGGGTATCGGGTCTGTTGATCATAAGTGGCACACCTCCTTATTACTTCTTGGCGCCGGTCTTGCCAGCCTTGCGGCGGATGACCTCGTCAGTGTACTTGATGCCCTTGCCCTTGTAGGGCTCGGGGGGACGCTTCTCTCTCACTTCGGCGGCAAACTGGCCCACCTTCTGCTTGTCGCAGCCGTGGATGATGATCTTGTTGGGGCCGGGCACCTCGATGGTGATGCCGTCCTTCTCCTCCACGGTGACCTGGTGGGAATAGCCCAGGTTCATAACCAGCTTGTTGCCCTCCTTGGCCACGCGGTAGCCCACGCCGTTGACGTCCAGCTCCTTCTTGAAGCCGTCGGTCACACCCACCACCATGTTGTGGATGAGAGTGCGGGTCAGGCCGTGAAGGGCCCGGTTCTCCTTGGCGTCGTTGGGACGGGTGACCTTCAGCTCGGCGCCCTCCACGGCGATGGCCATGTTGGGGTTGAACTGCTGTGTCAGGGTGCCCTTGGGGCCCTTGACGGTGACAACGTTGTTGTCCTCTACCTTGATCTCCACTCCGGCGGGAATGGCGATAGGAGCTCTACCAATTCTAGACATTCCTATACCCTCCTTACCAGACAAATGCCAGGACTTCGCCGCCGACATGGGCCTCCCGGGCCTTCTTGTCGGTCATGACGCCCTTGGACGTAGAGACAATGGCGATACCCAGGCCTCGGAGGACCTTGGGCAGCTCGTCGGCCCCGGCATACACCCGCAGGCCGGGCTTGGAAACCCGCTTCAGGCCGGAGATGACCTTCTCCTTGCCGGCGTTGTACTTCAGGGCGATGCGGATGACGCCCTGGGTGCCGTCGTCGATGAGCTGGAAGTTCTTGATATACCCCTCGTCCAGCAGGATCTGCGCGATGGACTTCTTCATGTTGGACGCGGGCACATCAACGGTGTCGTGCTTTGCGTTGTTCGCGTTGCGGATACGGGTGAGCATATCCGCGATAGGGTCGGTGATTTGCATGCGTGTTTACCTCCTATTCAGATTACCGGAATTGTCACGCCTCGCCTGTTCGCGACGCGCGGCTTCCCTCCGACTCGGGCTGGTCTCTGGGCCTTGCGGCCCATCGCTCGCCCTCGCTTCGGTCCATCCGCGCTGCTCACAACGGCTCAGCGCTTCTCGGTACAAGCGGCAAGGTATCGCAGGTTAGGTCAAGCCTGCGACCTGTTGACCGCCCCGCGCCTGGTTGGGGCAGGCGCATTTTGTATTGAGGAGTTCCCAGAGCCTGTACACGTTGGGCTCGGGCCCTCCTATCAAAACCGCCGAAGCGGGTTTGACCGCAAAAGATTTCACTTGTAAGGGAATTATCATCCACACAACTAACGATTATATTTCGCTGTAGATGTTGTGTCAAAGTCTATTAAAACTCTTAGATATCTCTGACAAACCACAGCTTAGCGCCACATTGACAACGCTGTTCAAGATTTAACCACTGAACAGCACTCTCCATCTCAAAAGCAGAGCATCGTTTGACAACTTTACCGCAATTGCGGCAATATAACTCTGCTCTGTCGCTAGGATGCCTTTTTCCTACCCATGCTTCTGCTTTCAAGTCCATAAACTCACCTTCCACAATTTCTACAGTACTTCGCTTTCCTGCTACCATGACACTTTCCAGAGTATTCTCCAGAGTTTTCAGGAGTTGCAGGCTTAAGAACGCACGGCTACGTGGGGAGTGATTTTTCTTGTCCCACGGGGACACAACGATTGATTATACTCCGGTTATTCCCGGTTTGCAAGGATTTTCTGCTGCGAACACACGAACGTGTGGACAGAGATATGCCGGAACGGAGCTTTTTTGCTCCGTTCCGGACATCTAATCATTTTTACCAAGAGGCCTTCTTGACGCCGGGGATCTGTCCCTTATAGGCCAGCTCCCGGAAGCAGATACGGCAGATGCCGTAGTCCCGGAGGTAGGCGTGGGGACGGCCGCACAGCTTGCAGCGGTTGTAGCGGCGGGAGGAGAACTTAGGCTCCTTCTGCTGCTTCAGGATCATAGATTTCTTAGCCATATCTCTTCCTCCTCTTAGCGGCCGGCGAAGGGAGCGCCCACCAGCTTCAGCAGCTCACGGGCCTCCTCATCGGTCTGGGCGGTGGTGCACACCACGATGTCCATGCCGCGGATCTTGTCGATCTTGTCATACTCGATCTCGGGGAAGATCAGCTGCTCCTTCACGCCCAGGGCGTAGTTGCCCCGGCCGTCGAAGGCGTCAGCGGAGATGCCCCGGAAGTCACGGACACGGGGCAGGGCCACGTTGAACAGGCGGTCCAGGAACTCCCACATCTTATTGCCCCGCAGGGTAACCTTGGCGCCGATGGGCATGCCCTCACGGAGCTTAAAGTTAGCCACGGACTTCTTGGCCTTGGTGATAATGGCCTTCTGGCCGGTGATGGTGGTCAGGTCGTTGACCACGGCGTCCAGCACCTTGGCGTTCTCCCGGGCCTCGCTGCAGCCCACGTTGACCACGATCTTCTCCAGGCGGGGGATCTGCATGGTGGACTTGTAGCCGAACTTCTGCATCAGAGCAGGAGCGACCTCGTCCTGATACAGCTTCTTCAGGTTAGGCACTTTCTTTTCCTCTGCCATATCGATTCACTCCTCCTCTCTTAAATCTCGGCGCCGCACTTTTTGCAGACGCGGACCTTCTTGCCGCCGGCCAGCAGCTTGTGGGCGGGCCGGGTGGGCTTGTTGCACTTGGGGCACACGCGCTGCACCTTGCAGGCGTAGATGGGGGCCTCCTTCTGGAGGATGCCGCCCTGCTCGCCCTGCTGGCGGGGCTTGGTGTGGCGGGAGACCATATTGACCTTCTCCACAATCACCTTGCCGGCGTCAGGCATAACGGACATAACCTTGCCCTGCTTGCCCTTGTCCTTGCCGGACAGGACGACGACGGTGTCGCCGGTTTTGATACTCAATTTGTTCATAGTCGATACCCTCCCTTACAGCACTTCGGGAGCCAGGGACAGGATCTTCATATAGTCCTTGTCGCGCAGCTCGCGGGCCACTGGGCCAAAGATACGGGTGCCGCGGGGGTTCTTGTCGTCGCGGATGAGGACGGCGGCGTTGTCGTCGAAGCGGACGTAGGAGCCGTCGGGACGGCGCACGCCCTTGGAGGACCGGACGATGACGGCCTTGACCACCTCGCCCTTCTTCACGGTTCCGCCGGGCTGGGCCTTGCGGACGGAGGCCACGATCACATCTCCGATGTTGCCGAACTTCCGCTTGGAGCCGCCCAGCACCAGGATGGTCTTGATCTCCTTGGCGCCGGTGTTGTCGGCCACCTTCAAATAAGTTTCCTGCTGAATCATGCTGCCGACACCTCCTTATTTCGCCTTCTCGATGATCTCAACCACGCGCCACCGCTTGTCCTTGGACAGGGGGCGGGTCTCCATGACCTTGACGCGGTCGCCCACGCCACACTGGTTGTTCTCATCATGAGCCTTCAGCTTGTAGGTTCTCTTTACAATCTTCTTATACAGGGGATGGGCCACGCGGTCGGCGATGGCGACCACAACGGTCTTGTCCATCTTGTCCGAAACCACCAGGCCGACTCTGGTCTTGCGGGAAGAAGTTCTGTTTTCCATCTTCTATTCCTCCTCTTAGCGGCCTGCGAGCTGCTGCTCGCGGATGATGGTCTTGACCCGGGCGATATCCTTCTTCACTTCAGCGATGCGCAGGGGATTGTCCAGCTGGTTGGTGGCGTGCTGAAGGCGGAGGTTGAACAGGTCCTTTTTCAGGTCCACCAGCTTGGTCTCCAGCTCCGCAGCGGACAGCTTGCGAACGTCATTGGCCTTCATTACGCCTCACCACCCTTCTCAGTCTCCTCGCGCTTGACGATCTTGCACTTGACGGGCAGCTTGTGGCTGGCCAGGCGCAGGGCCTCCTTGGCGGTCTCATCAGAGACGCCGGCGATCTCGAACATAACCCGGCCGGGCTTGACCACGGCCACCCAGTACTCGGGGGAGCCCTTGCCGGAGCCCATGCGGGTCTCGGCGGGCTTCTCAGTGACGGGCTTATCGGGGAAAATCTTGATCCAGACCTTGCCGCCGCGCTTGGTGTAGCGGGTCATGGCGATACGGGCGGCCTCAATCTGGTTGCTGGTGATCCATGCGGGCTCAGTGGCCTGCAGGCCGTAGTCGCCGTAGCTGACAAAGTTGCCCCGGCTGGCCTTGCCCTTCAGCCGTCCGCGGTGGACGCGGCGGTATTTAACTCTCTTGGGGAGCAGCATTACTGAGCGCCTCCTTCCTTGGGAGCGTTATCCCCGGCGGGGCGGGGTCCACGGTTGTTGTTAAAGCCCTGGCCGGCGGGGCGGGGGCCCCGGTCGCGGTTGAAGCCGCCGCCCTGGCGGTCCCGGTTGAAGCCGCCCCGGCGGTCGCCGTCCCGGCGGTCCCGGCGGGGACGCTCCCGGCGCTCCTGATAGGGCTTGCTGGTGTCCAGGGTGCGGGGGGTGGTGCGCAGGGCCTGGGTGAGCACCTCGCCCTTGTAGATCCACACCTTCACGCCGATGCGGCCGTAAGTGGTGGCAGCCTCGGCAAAGCCGTAGTCGATGTCGGCCCGGAGGGTCTGCAGGGGGATGGTGCCGTCGTGATAGTGCTCGGACCGGGCGATCTCGGCGCCGCCCAGACGGCCGGAGCAGGAGGTCTTGATGCCCTTGGCGCCGGCCCGCATGGCCCGGCCCATGGAGTTCTTCATGGCCCGGCGGAAGCCGATGCGCTTCTCCAGCTGCTGGGCGATGTTCTCGGCCACAAGCTGGGCGAGTTCGTG
>CATNCS010000058.1 GCA_950097245.1 uncultured Oscillospiraceae bacterium
AGCGAGGGATATCTGAAAGCGCAGTTCTGGATCTGCATCCTGTTTATCCTTTCCATTGTCGCCGAGATGGTCATAAAACGCCATTTCACTACATGGGAATGGATAAGTCACTTCCTGTTTCTCATACAGATTTGTACAGTGTCAATAATTATAACACATTTTTTCTCCCTTGAAAATGGTTAGAACAGACAAAGTGTTGACCCTCCCCAGCAATTTATACACACTTTGTCCATTGTCGATTTGTACTAATATTTATAGAATACTACCGAAAGGAGGCGATAGTATCATGAGTTATCGGGTACTAATCACTGAAGCTGTGAATGAAAAGGGGCTTGATTTTCTACGGGAACAGGGCTATGAGCTGGTCATGGGCACCGGTCCTGACGAGGAGACCCTTTTGAGGGAATGCAAGGACTGTGACGGAGCGCTGACCCGGAACGGAAAGTTTTCCGCCCGGGTATTCGACGGCTGTCCCAATCTGAAGGTGGTGTCCATGCACGGCATCGGCGTGGACGGAATCGATGTGGACGCCGCCACCCAGCGGGGCATCCAGATCTGCAACGCCGCCGAGTCCAACCAGAGGTCGGTGGCGGAGTACGCCATCGGGCTGATTCTCATGCTGGCCAAGCAGTCCGTCACCTACAACAACGGCCTGAAGAACGGCCAGATGGCCGACGTACGCAAGGTCTACGGCAACGACGTCAGCGGAAAGACCCTGAGCATCATCGGCATGGGCAATATCGGCACCCAGGTGGCCCGGATGGCCGCCCACGGCCTGGGAATGAAGGTGGTGGGCTACAGCCGCCGCATCACCAAGGACCAGGAGATGGATTTCGGTATCCTCACGCCCGACATGCACAAGGTCATCTCCAGCGCCGATTACCTGTCCCTCCATCTGCCCGGCACCGGCTCCACCGCCAAGCTGCTGGACGCGGAGAAGCTGTCCTGGCTCAAGCCCAGCGCGTTCCTCATTAATACCGGCCGGGGCGAGGTCATTGACGAGGCCGCCCTGATCAAGATGCTCCAGGAGGGCAAGCTCCGGGGCGCCGCGCTGGATGTGTTTGAGGGCAACCTGCCCAAGGAGGACAATCCCCTGCTGTCCATGGACAACGTGATTGTTACCCCCCATACCGCGGCCTTCACCACCGAGGCGCTGGAGCGCATGAGCTACCAGGCCGCGCTGGGCATCGTGGAAACCCTGGAGCACCGCCCCATCACCTATGCGGTGAACAAGCTGTCCAACAGCTTCGAGGAGAACCAGGATATCGCGGCCGTGATGGATTTCTTCCGCCACGAGTTCAACTACAAATAATCGGGAAAAAGAGGTTTATAGCATGAAAGTACGTGTGTACGGTGTTCAGCCCGACGAGCTGAAGCTCTATGAGGAGGCCGAGAAGCAGGGCGACCTCTCCTTTGATTTTGCCAAGGCTCCTCTGAATGAGGGGACTGTGAACGAGGTTCAGGACTGCGAGGCCATCATTGTTATGACCAACTGCCAGGTCAACGAGAAGGTCATTGAGGTGCTGGCCAGGAAGGGCGTCAAGTATGTGGCCACCCGCTCCGCAGGCAGCGACCATGTGGACTATGCCGCCATCAAGAAGTACGGCCTGCACGCCTGCAATGTCCCCTTCTACGCCCCTGAGGCCATCTCTGAGCACACCATCCTCATGGCCCTGCGGGTGCTGCGCAACGAAAAGAAGTGCAACGCCAAGCTGGCCAGCAACGACTACACCATGGAGGGCCTGCGGGGCCGTCAGCTGGGCCAGCTCACCGCCGGCGTGCTGGGTACCGGCCGCATCGGACGGACCACCATGACCCTGCTCAACGGCTTTGGCACCAAGGTGCTGGGCTGGGACCCCTACCCCAACGAGCCCGCCGCCAAGCTGTGCACCTACGTGGAGCGGGACGAGCTGCTGAAGCAGAGCGACATCGTCTTCCTACACTGCCCCCTCACCCCTGAGAGCTACCATGTCATCGGCAAGGAGACTCTCTCCATGATGAAGGACGGCGCCGTCCTCATCAACACCGCCCGTGGCGGCCTGGTGGACCACGCCGCCGTGCTGGAGGCCCTGGAGAGCGGCAAGCTCAGCGGCTTCGCCTTCGACGTCTATGAGAACGAGGCCGCCTTCGTCCGCAAGAAGAAGACTCTGGACGAGATCAACGACCCCACCTTCGCCGCCCTGCTGGCCCGGGACAACGCCATCTACAGCCCCCATGTGGCCTTCTACACCGACGGGGCCATCTACAGCATGATTGAGGTCACCCTGGACAACCTGCGCCAGTACCAGACTACCGGCGCGTGCCGCAATGAAATCAAGGAGGAGGCCGGTCCCGTATGAGAAACATGGTATCCCAGGGCGCCCAGCGCCTGGAGCCCTCCCTGATCCGCACCGTTCTGGACCGGGCCGCCGCCCTCCGGGCCGAGGGGCACAACGTGATCCCCTTCAGCGCCGGCGAGCCCAACTTCAATACCCCCAGTCCCATCAAGGCCGCCGCCCAGAAGGCCATCGAGGAGAACTACACCCACTATACCTCCAACCGGGGGCTGCCCGGCCTGCGGGCCATCATCGCCAAAATGATGGAGCGGACCACCGGCATGTCCTATGATCCCGAGACTGAGATTCTGGTCACCTCCAGCGGCGCCGAGGCCCTGAACAACGCCATCCACGCCTTTGTGGGCGAGGGCGACGAGGTCATCATTCCCACCCCCGCCTTCGTCTCCTACAAGAACCTGGTGAAGTTCACCGGGGCCACCGTGGTGGAGGTCCCCCTGTCCCCCAAGGAGTGCTTCCGGCTGGACGCCAAGGCCATTGAGGCCAAGATCACCCCCAAGAGCAAGATGATTATCCTCAACAACCCCAACAACCCCAGCGGGGCCGTCTACACCCGGGAGGACCTGGAGGCGGTGGCCAAGCTGGCGGTGGAGCACGACCTGCTGGTCCTCTCCGACGAGATGTACAGCCGGCTGGTCTACGATGGGGCTGAGTTCGTCTCCGTCACCTCCCTGCCCGGCATGCGGGAGCGGGCCATTGTGGTCAGCGGCTTCTCCAAGTCCTATGCCATGACCGGCTGGCGTCTGGGTTACCTCATCGCCGACAAGGCCCTCATCGCCCCCATGCTGAAGGTCCATCAGTACTCCACCACCTGCTCCCCCACCTTCATCCAGAAGGGTTTGGTGGACTCCCTGGAGGACCCCCAGACCGAGAAGGAGGTTCAGGACATGCTGGCCGCCTTCGCCCAGCGCCGTCAAACCATCCTGGCTGGCCTGGAGCAGATCCCCGGCCTGACTCCCATCACCCCCAGGGGGGCCTTCTATGTCACTGTGGACGTGTCCGCCACCGGGATGAACGGCATGGACTTCGCCAATAAGCTGCTGGAGGAGAAATTCGTCGCCACCGTGCCCGCCATCGCCTTTGACGGCGACACCGCCAACCTGATCCGTATCTCCTACGCCGCCTCTGATGAGGACATCCAGGAGGGCCTGAAGCGTCTGAACGCCTTTGTCAAGGGGCTGAAGGGCTGAATAAACCGAGTGTGGCGGGAGGTTAAAGCTATGAGTTTTGCAGTAATCGGACCGGGAAAATTGGGAAGCATATTGTTTCAGGCGGCTGCGGGACCGCGGCTTGTAATTGGCAGGTCTCCGGAACACCTGGAGCCCTTCCGCGCCCAGGCCGAGCTGGGCGTGTCCACCCGACTGGAGGATGCCTCCCAGTGTCAGGTTACGGCAGTCGCCGTGCCTGCCGGAGCCTGCGAGCAGGTCTTTCAGGAGCTGTGCCCCCACCTTCCCCCGGAACATATTGTACTCAATTTCTCTACAAACTGGGATATCCCACAGACGCTGGTACAGCAGTTCCCTCAGCTGCACCTGCTCAACGCCAAGCTGGTAGGCTCCGCCATCGGCATCTCCCACGGCCTGAAGGGACTGGCAGTGACCAACGCCGCCCGGGATAACATTCTGGCGCGGATGCGAGCCTGTCTTCCCGGCCTGGAGCTGATGGCCGGAGACCCGGCGCGGGTGCGGGATATCAATACCCGCGCCACCCGTGCGGCCTTGTCTGCGGCGGTGGAGCTTGAAAAGGAGCTGGCCGCCCAGAACATCCCCGCGCCGCTGATTCAGGCGGCTGCGGGGTGCCTCATGCCCGGGGTTTTAATCGCCTATCAAAACGGCCAGCTGGGGGGCTTTGCGCAAAAGATTGTGGATGAACTGCGCTGAGTAAAATCCCCCAAAAAGAATGCGCACAAACAGGAAAAGCGGTTTCCTGTCCCTGTAATAAAAAAGGAAGAAAGGTGAAAGAAAGACATGAAAGTTATCATCGTAGGCGGAGGTTGGGCCGGTTCCGGCGCTGCCATCGCCGCCCGCAACGCGGGCGCCGAGGTCACTGTTCTGGAGCGGACCGACATGCTGCTGGGCACCGGTCTGGTGGGCGGCATCATGCGCAACAATGGCCGATTCACCGCCACAGAAGAAATGATTGCCATGGGCGGAAACGAAATCTTCGAGACCATTGATGCCAACTGCCGCCACCGTAACATCAACTTCCCCGGCCACGAGCACGCCAGCCTGTACGACATCGCCCTCATTGAGCCCGCCATCCGCAATCTCCTTGTAAGCAAGGGTATCGAGGTCCGCCTCCAGGCCCGTATGAAGGATGTTGAGATGGACGGCGAGAAGGTCACCGCCGTCATCCTGGACAACGACGAGAAGATTGCCGGCGATGTATTTATCGACGCCACCGGCAGCGCCGGCCCCATGGCCAACTGCGGCAAATACGGCAACGGCTGCGCCATGTGCATCCTGCGCTGCCCCTCCTACGGCGGCCGTGTGAGCCTGGTGGGCAAGGCCGGCATCCCCGAGAAGCAGGGCAAGAAGGCCGACGGCACCATCGGCGCCATGAGCGGCTCCTGCAAGCTGTTCAAGGAGTCCCTTGACCAGAAGATCGTGGACATGCTGAACGAGACCGGCGTGGCTGTCATCCCCCTGCCTGAGCACCTGCGCAAGGGCGAGGGCGCCCTGGCCAAAAAGGCCTGCCAGCAGTACGCCCTGAAGGAGTTCAACGAGAACATCATTCTGCTGGACACCGGTCACGCCAAGCTGATGACCCCCTACTATCCCCTGGAGCAGCTGCACCAGGTCCCCGGCTTTGAAAACGCCCGGTATGAGGATCCCTACGCCGGCGGCAAGGGCAACTCCATGCGCTACATGGCGCTGGCTCCCCGGGACAACGCTTTGAAGGTCAAGGGCTTGGACAACGTGTTCTGCGGCGGTGAGAAGGCCGGCCTGCTGGTAGGCCACACTGAGGCCATTGTCACCGGCACCCTGGCCGGCCACAACGCGGTGCGCTACGCCCTGGGCCAGGAGCTGCTGGTCCTGCCTGAGACCCTGGCCATCGGCGACGCCATCAGCTATGTGCGCCAGGTCATGGACACCGAGGAGGGCATGACCAAGAAGTACACCTTCTCCGGCTCCGTCTACTTCAACCGCATGAAGGAGCTGAACCTGTATACCACCGACATTGACGCCATCAAGGCCAAGGTGGACAAGGCCGGCCTGACCGGCGTGTTCTCCAAGAAGCTGGCCTGATCCCCTGAGGCCAACCCCTGCCGGGCCCCTCCCGGACCCGGCGGAATTGAAATGTAAAGGAGATATATTTCGTGGCATCCTTGACTTATCTGCATTACATCTACCTGATCGTCATCATCGTCGTCATTGCACTGATGATCATGAAGCACGACGTGGTAGTCCCCTGTATCGTGGGTCTGTTTGTGCTGGGCTTCTGCTACAGCGGCTTCAGCGTCATCGGCGGCGCCCAGGCCGTATTCAACGGCATGATGGCGGCGGGCGGAGACCTCTTCGACATCATGCTCATCATCGCCCTGATGGTGGCCATGCTGAAGGCCATGGAGGCCATAGGCGCGGATAAAATGATGATCGCTCCGGCCACCAAGCTGGTCAAGAGCCCCACAATGGCCTTCTTCGTCATCGCCATCGTGATGTACATCTGCGCCTCCTTCTTCTGGCCCACTCCCGCCACCGCTCTGGTAGGCACCATCCTCATCCCCATCGCCATGAAGGCCGGTCTGGCCCCCATGATGGCCTGTATCGCCATGAACCTGGCCGGTCACGGCATGGCCCTGTCCGGCGACCTGGTGCTCCAGGGCGCCCCCGCCCTGTCTGCCGGCGCCTCTAACGCCGACCTGCCCACCATCGTGGCCAACGGCGGCATCCTGGCCACCATCACCGGCGTGGTCGCCTTTGCGGTGGCTATCATCATGTACCGCAAGGACATCACCACCCGCTATGTCTCTGACGGTTCCGATAACGTCCAGCAGGCCGCCGAGGTGAAGAATCCTCCCCCCTGCGCCAAGGTCTTCGCGGTGCTCGTCCCCATCGTGTTTTTCGTCATCGTGCTGCGCATCATCGCCGGCGCCGCCATCCCCAGCATGTCCAAGATTTTCGGCGGCGACGCCACCGCCCTCCTGGGCGGCGCGGCCTCCATGCTGCTGGTCCTGATCTGCCTGGCCACCGACCCCAAGACCTTCCTGGAGAAGATCGGCGAGTACCTGCGTACCGGCATGCTGTTCTCCATCAAGATTTTCGCCGTGGTCATCCCCATCGCCGCCTTCTTCTTCCTGGGCAACCCCGAGACCTGCCCCAACATCCTGGGCGAGGGCGCTCCCGGCTTCCTGTTTGACCTGGGCAACGCCATGCAGGACATCCTGCCTCTGAATCCCATCACCCTGGCCATCGGTATCGCTATCATTGGCGGTATCACCGGTCTGGACGGCTCCGGCTTCTCCGGTGTGCCCCTGGTGGCCGGTCTGGCTGCCGCTCTGGGCGGACCTCTGGGTTACAATGTGGCTATGCTGGCCGCTCTGGGCCAGGTGGCCGCCATCTGGGTTGGCGGCGGATGTCTCAGCGCCTGGGCTTTCGGTGCTGTTGCCAGCGCGGGCGTGGCCGGCGTCTCCCCCGCCGAGTTGGTCCGGAAGAACTTTATTCCGGTTATGGCCGGCCTGATTGTAGCCAGTATTTTCACCGCAGTCATGCTATAGCACCGCCTTTTATACCCCATAGCCTTAAGGGCCGCCGCGCCTCCGCAGACGCGGAGGGGAGCGGCGGCCCCCTCTTATTTCCACCAATTTAACACTTTAAATGAAGGGACTTTTTGCTGACCTATGGATTTTGAAAACATCCTCTATGAGGTCGAGGACGGCATCCTGTACCTGACGCTGAACCGTCCCGACGTGCGCAACGCCCTCAGCCCCGCCATGTGGCGGGACATCCAGAACGCGGTCCAGAAGGCGGGCAGCGACCCGGACGTTCAAGTGGTTATTATCTCCGGCAAGGGCGGCAAGGCCCTGGCCAGCGGCGCCGACATCCGGGAAATCCACGACCGGGACTACCTGAAGCAGATGGAGGGTACCGCCACAATCTGCCTGAAGATGGTGGAGGACCTGTACAAGCCCACCATCTGCGCTATCAACGGCTATGCCCTGGGGGGCGGCTGTGAGCTGGCCATGTCCTGCGACATCCGGGTGGCCACTCGCCGCTCCAAGTTCGGCCAGCCTGAGACAGGCCTGGGCATCATGCCCGGCGCCGGCGGCACCCAGCGTCTGGCCCGCCTGGTGGGTCTGGGCAGGGCCAAGGAGCTGATCTTCACCGGCCGCATCATCTCCGCTGAGGAGGCCGCCTCCATTGGTCTGGTCAACCACGTCACCGAGGACACCGAGGAGGCCCTGATGGACTGCGCCAAAGACCTGGCCGCCCAAATCATGAAGAAGGGCCCCTGGGCCACCAATCTGGCCAAGCTGTGTATCAACCTGGGCTATGAGACCGACATCAACACCGGTCTGATGATCGAGCGGCTGGCCCAGACCATCGCCTTCAGCACCGAGGACCGGAAAGAGGGCACCGCCGCCTTCCTGGAAAAGCGGGCCGCCCAGTTCCAGGGAAAATAATTTTTTCAGGAGAGGATCATTATGAAACCATTTGAAGGAATTAAAGTTGTTGAGCTGTCCACCATGCTGGCCGCCTCCATGACGGGCCGCATTCTGGCCGAGTGGGGGGCCGACGTGATTAAGGTGGAGTCCATGAACGGCGACGCCTGGCGCAAGCAGGCGGGCACCACCATGTCCCCCTGTACCCCCGACGCCAACCCCAACTTCGACATGCAGAACCTGAACAAGCGCTTTGTAGGCCTGAACATGCGCACTCCCGAGGGCCACGAGGCCATGATGAAGCTGCTGGAGGGGGCCGACATCCTGGTGACCAACTACCGGGTCCAGGCCCTGGAGGGGATGGGTCTGGCCTATGAGCAGCTGAAGGACCGCTTTCCCAAGCTGATCCACGCCTCCGTGCTGGGTTATGGCGACAAGGGCCCGGACAAGGACCGTCCTGGCTATGACTACACCGCCTTCTTCTCCCGCTCCGGTCTGATGGCCGACCTGCCCCCCGCCGGCGCCGGACCCCTAGTGCCCATTGGCGGCGTGGGTGACCACAGCGTGGCTGTGGCCCTGGCCGGCGGCATCGCCGCCGCCATGTTCCGCCGGGAGAAAACCGGCGAGGGCGACAAGGTGGACGTCTCCCTGCTTCAGATCGGCTCCTTTATCGGCTCCACTGGCATTTTGAACGGCTTCAACGGCCGCAAGCTCCCCCGGGACCGCTACGACTGCGGCCACGCCGGCAGCAACACCTACCAGGGCTCCGACGGCGAGTGGCTCTACCTGGCCGTCATCGACTACCGCCGCTTCCCCGAGTTCTGCGAGCTCATCGGCATGCCTGAGATTGCCACCGACCCCAAGTACTCCACCTCTGAGGCCTACTATAAGAACAAGGCCGAGCTGACCCGCATCTTCGACGGCGTCTTCGCCCAGCACCCAGTGGACTACTGGGACAAGATCCTGGAGGAGCACGACCTGCCTCACGAGGTGCTGCGTCACTTCAAGGACGTGCCCAACGACCCCCAGGCCATTGCCAACCACTACGTCCATAACTACGAGTACTCCGACGGCACCAAGACCGTCTTCGTCAATGGCCCCGTCCACTTCGCCAGCGTGGACCCCGAGCAGTTCAGCTACAAGATCTCCGGCCCCATCGGCCAGGACACCGCCGAGGTGCTCAAGGAACTGGGCTACTCCGAGGAGAAGATCGCCGAGATGTACGAGGCCAAGGAAATTCGTTAATTTTTCCCATATCACTCCTTTTTCTGCCCCAACCGGGGCAGGAAAAGGGAAAAGCTTTTTGAAAGAAGGCAAAAAATATGAGTGAACCTGTTGTCAACCCCGGGACGGAGCAGACCGCGCCTCCTCCCAAGCCCAAGCGTCCCAAGCCCAAGTCCATGCTCATGATTGGCGAGCAGACCGCCGCCCTGTTTGAGAACGCCCGTCTGGCCAAGGAGCGGGGCGAAAAGGTGGGCTGGTCCGCCTCCATCTTCCCCCAGGAGATCGCCGAGACCCTGGGCCTGAACGTCCTCTACCCGGAGAACCACGCCGCCGGCATCGCCGCCCGGCACCAGGCCGACCCCTTCCTGCAGGAGTGTGAGGGCGCTTTGGGCTACTCCAACGACCTGTGCGCCTACGCCAAGCTGAACCTGGCCTACGCCGCTGTCCTCAACGACGAGAGCGAGATTGAGCTGCCCGACGGCGGCAAGATGGTCAAACCCGACTTCCTGCTGCTCACCAACAATATCTGCAACCAGCTCACCAAGTGGTATGAGAACCTGGCCCGGCAGATGAACATCCCCGTCTTTTTCATCGACACCTGCTACAACCCCTCCGACTATGTCACCGAGACCCGGGTGCGCTATGTCCGGGCCCAGATCGACCAGCTCATCAAGGACCTGTGCGCCTTCACCGGCAAGACCTGGGACGAGGAGCGGTTTAAAGAGGTTATGAAGATTTCCCAGCGCAACAGCTACCTGTGGGAGCGGGCCAACGGCCTGCTGGACCACAAGCCCGCCCCTATCGGCGGCTTTGAGCTGTTCAACTACATGTCCGCCATGGTGTGCAACCGGGGCAAGACCTCCACCACCGCCATTATGGAGCAGCTCAACGCCGAGATGGAGGAGAACATCCGCCTGGGCAAATCCACCTTCCCCGTGGAGGAGGAGTTCCGTGTCTCCTGGGACGGCATCGCCTGCTGGCCCTACCTGAGCCACAACCTGCGCACCCTGAAGAAGTACGGCATCAACATGGTGGCCTCCAGCTATGGCAAAGCCTGGGCCATCGAGTACGATGACCTGGACGGCATGGCCCGGGCCTACTGCTTCGCCTCCACCAACGGCGACAACGCCACCACCATGATCGGCCGCCGGCTGGAGGCCCTGAAGCGCTTCGACTGCGAGGGTACCATCTACCACGTGAACCGCAGCTGCAAGGTGATGGACTGCCAGATGATGGAGGTTCAGCGCCAGCTGTCCGAGCAGGCGGGGGTCCCCTTCACCTCCTTCGACGGCGACCAGGCCGACTACCGCAACTACAGCGAGGCCCAGTTTGAGACCCGTATCCAGGGCCTGGTGGAAGTAATGAAGCAAAACAAGGAGGCGAAGAGCAATGGCTGAACTGCGTGAAAACCTGGCTCGTCTGCAGGCCGCCTGCGACAACCCCAGAACACAGCTGGACTACTATCTGAAGCAGGGCAAAAAAGTGGTGGGCTGCTTCGCCCCCTACACCCCTGAGGAGCTGGTCCACGCCTCCGGCATGATCCCCATGGGCCTGTGGGGCGGCCAGACCGAGTTCCAGAAGGTGACCGCCTATCTGCCCGCCTTCGCCTGCCCCATCATGCAGGCCAACATGGAGTTTGCCCTGAACGGCGTCTATGAGGGACTGTCAGCGGTGATTATCCCCGCTATCTGCGACACTCTGCGGTGCATGACTCAGAACTGGCGCTTTGGCGTCCCCTCCATCCCCATGGTACCCATTGTCTATCCCCAGAACCGCACCTCCCCCGCCAGCGTGGACTACCTGATCAGCGAGTTTGAGACGGTGCTCACCATCCTGTCCACCGTCACCGGACAGATGATGAATGAGAAGGCCCTGTGCCGCACCATTGAGATCTACAACGAGCACAACGCCGCCATGCGGGAGTTTGCCCAGATTGCCAACGACCACCTGGACGTGGTCACCCCCAAGGTGCGCCACACCGTGTTCAAGAGTGCCTTCTTCTTTGAGAAGGAGGAGCACACCGCCATCGTCAAGGAGATCACCGCCGCCCTGAAGGAGCAGCCCGTCCACAATTGGACCGGCAAGAAGATCATCCTCACCGGCATCGCCTTTGAGCCCGACGAGGTGCTGGACATCCTGGCCGAGTATGAGCTGGCCGTGGTGGGCGACGACCTGGCCCATGAGAGCCGACAGTACCGCACCGACACCCCTGTCACAGGGGGCGGCGGGTTGAAGCGGCTGGCACTGCAGTGGAACGCCCGGAAGGGGTGCAGCCTGATCCATGAGCTGGACAAGCCCCGCGGCAAGATGCTGGCCCGGATGTGCCAGGATACCGGGGCTCAGGGCGTTCTTACCGGCCTGATGAAATTCTGTGACCCGGAGGAGTACGACCTGCCCTTCCTGGAGAACGACCTGCGCCAGGCTGGGGTACACTGCACCACCGTCAGCATCGACCAGCAGAGCTCCAGCGTGGAGCAGCTGCGCACCCGTATCCAGTCCTTCGCCGAGCTGATCTGAAAGGAGCATCCTGATATGGAAAACGTATACATTATGGGGGCGGTGCGCACCGCCATCGGCAAGTACGGCGGCTCGTTGAAGAGCGTCCCCGCCCACCAGCTGGGGGCTCTGGTGGTCCGGGAGGCCCTGAACCGCTCCGGCGTGGCCGACGAGCTGGTGGACGAGGTCATCCTGGGCGAGGTGCGCCAGAGCACCGAGGCCAGCAACATCGCCCGGTGCGTGGCCCTGGAGGCCGGCCTGCCCGAGTCCGTCCCCGGCTACACCGTCAACCGGCTGTGCGCCTCCGCCATGCAGGCCACCCTGTGCGGCTGCCAGGAGATCTGGTGCGGCCAGGCGGACACCATTGTTGCCGGCGGCACCGAGAACATGAGCCGAGCCCCCGTCTACCTCCGGGGGAGCCGCTGGGGGGGCAACAAAAACACTCTGGTGGACTCCAACATCGAGGCCGGCAGCACCGCCGCCCCCGCCTCCATCTACGGCACCGGGCTGAGCATGACCAAAACAGCGGAAAACGTGGCCGAGCGGTTCAACATCTCCCGGGAGGAGCAGGACGCCTTCGCCGTAGAGAGCCAGCGCAGGGCCGCCGAGGCCATCGCCGCCGGCTACTTCAAGGAGGAGATCGTCCCTGTGGAGGTGAAGGAGAAGAAAAAAAGCTTCATCTTCGACACCGACGAGTTCCCCCGGGCCGGGACCACCATGGAGGTGCTGGCCAAGCTGAAGTCCATCGTGAAGGAGGGCGGCACCGTCACCGCCGGCAACTCCTGCGGCCTGAACGACGGGGCCGCCGCCCTGGTGCTCATGTCGGAGAAGAAGGTGCAGGAGACCGGCCTGAAGCCCATGGCCCGGATCATCGACATCACCACCGCTGCCCTGGACCCGGCCATCATGGGCTACGGCCCCTACCACGCCACCAATAAGATTCTCAAGCGCACCGGCATGACCCTGGACCAGATCGACCTGATTGAGCTGAACGAGGCCTTTGCCTCCCAGTCGGTGGCCTGCATCCGGGACCTGGGCCTGGACCCCGCCAAGGTCAACATCAACGGCGGCGCCATCGCCCTGGGCCACCCCCTGGGCTGCACCGGCGCCCGGCTCATCGTCACCCTGCTCCACAACCTGAAGCGCACCGGCGGCAGGATCGGCCTGGCCACCCTGTGCATCGGCGGCGGACAGGCCATGGCCGCCCTCATCGAGCGGATGTAACCCGCCAATCCCCCATAACAGCACCGGGGCGGCCCGGAGGCCGCCCCCTACAAAGCCGTAAAGAAGGTAATCATCATGAAAATTGAAAATGTCAAGAACGTGACCGTCATCGGCGCCGGGGCCATGGGCCGCCAGATCGCCATGAACACCGCCCTCAACGGCCGGAAGGAGGGCTATAAGGTGGTCCTCACCGACTCCTTTGAGAAGGCTGTGGACAGCGCCAAGGCCTGGGCCGCCGACTACCTGAAGGGCCGTGTGGAGAAGGGTCGCATCACCCAGGAGGAGGCTGACACCGTGTCCGCCCGCCTCACCTTCACCACCGACGTGGACGCCGGTGTAAAGGACGCTGACCTGGTGGTGGAGGCCATCATTGAGAATCTGGACGTAAAGAAGGAGCTCTTCGGCCGGATCAGCAAAATTGTCAAAGCAGACACCATCCTGGCCACCAACAGCTCCAATCTGGTCAGCTCCAAGCTGGCCGATGTGACGGAACACCCCGAGCGGCTGATGAACCTGCACTACTTCAACCCCGCCCTGGTGATGAAGCTGGTGGAGGTGGTCAAGGGCCCCCACACCAGCGACGAGGCCGTGGAGTGCGCCCGGGCCTTCGGCGAGAAGACCGGCAAGTCCCCCATCGTCATCCAGAAGGAGATCGCCGGCTTTGTGGCCAACCGCATCAACGCCGCTGTCACCCGGGAGGCCTGCCTGCTGCTGGAGAAGGGCTTCGCCTCGGTGGAGGACATCGACACCGCCTGTGAAAAGGGGCTGGGCTACCCCATGGGCCCCTTCAAGCTGATGGACATGACCGGGCTGGACGTGAACTACTACGTCCGCCGGGACCGCTTCGCCG
>CATNCS010000059.1 GCA_950097245.1 uncultured Oscillospiraceae bacterium
AAATAACATATTAATAATATTGTTAACCCTATTCCAAAACCAATGGTTTTTTTGCGATTAAACATGATAGCTATTCTCCTCCTACTGGAATTGTGGGTTCCTGTTGTAGCTTAATTGTTGCTTCTTCAGATCGTTTATAAGACACGGTCTCTACAATAAAAACAAATATGAGGTGAATAACTGAAAGAACCAAAGCAATACAAAAAAAGGGGAAAAAGCTACTATCTGCTACATCTTCTCCACTAATATTTATTCCAAAGATGAAGAAATAGATACCTCCACAGATAAAGGAACTGAAAAAGGAAAACAAAGATAGGAATGCTCGAGTACGACCCCCTAAGTTCTTTTCTTCGTCTAATACCATGGCAAGAAGGCTAACAATAATTGTATACGCTATGAGTACGATATCTCGAATATACTTTACTGCCCTTACATCGTTGGTTCCTTTACCAGTAATTTTGTAAAATCCTAATGTGAGAAGCAATGGAAGTGTAGAAGCGACCACTGTAACCCCAAACCAGTAAAATGTTTTCCAAAATGCTCGTTTGAACACTTTGCCCCAGGGTATCTTCACATGCGGTTCATCCATATTATCACGTCTTTCATAGAGGATTTTGTACATTTTTGCGCTGAACAGGTTGCATTTTACTTGTATTTTGTCCGCACTTTTGCCAGCTAAATAGTCGAAACGACAAATTATGCGATATTTTGCCATTATTCTAACATAATCTAATCGACTTAAGCAAGAGTAAAATCGCGTCTCGAATAAATTCATATAAAAACTAGGGAGCAATGGGGTGTACCAATGCTCCCTTTTTTGAGAGGATGTGATTATTTAATTCCTTAGATTTCCGCTATATCATTCTGTACTATAAACACTATAAAAACAAGGTTTGCTTTTAGGATTACTCAACATACAAAAGGAGGAAGATTTTTATTCTTAAACTACTATCTGAATGGTCTTTTTGGCCAGTCAATATTAGGTATGGCGAGGGCGGCTTTGGATGTTCTCCTGAGTCCAGAGGCCGTGCGGTCTATGCCACCTGTCTGGGCGACGGTGAGAAGACCCGCTGGAACCGGGATGACTTTTTGGGGGTGCTGGATGAGCAGTATCTGCCGGACTGGGCGCGGGAAAAGCTGGAGGAGCTTCGTGGTCCCAATCAAGAGCCGAACTGCGGCCCTGTCGCAGATGGCTTTATAATGCAATGAGAGGTGAATGGATTGAAGTTATCCTTTTATACAATAGATGACCTGCGGCTGGGCTATGATCCCCAGGGTGAACAGGGCTGGCGTCAGTCCCGCTTCCTGGACTGGCGGGACGCGTTGGAGCAGTACCGCTCCCTACCGGACAGCTCCGTCAAGGTCTTCGGCCTCAGTAATGGGGAGCAAGATGTGGAGTTGGTGCGCCGCCTGTCCACCAATACCGGCTCTACCACCTGGGAAAACACGCTGGTTCTGGACTTCCTCGCCCTCCCCCTTTGGAAAAAGGAGGAGGGCGTAATCTCTTTGGCCAGGGAATTAGTGTCCTGTCTGGATATCCGCTACTGTCTCGCCACGGACATGCTGGTCCCCGTCCCCGGAAATCGGAACACCTCCAAACAGCGGCTGAAGGGCAAGCGCCTGTGGCCTGACGTCCCAGGCATTCCGGAATCCGCCGTCCGCTGGCTGTACCTGTCCGGCGCCGGCTGGATATCTCCCACGGAGCTGAAGCGCCGCTATCCCGCGCCGGAACAGTCCTTCTGTTACCCCGTCATATCCAAATACCGGGTAGACGGAATCAGGAAGGGACACTTTGTCCCGCTGGAGCTCACCTATTGGGAATATAAAATGTTGGTTCGCCGCACCCAGGAGTGGCTTGACCATAAGAAAATGTAAGGAGGAAAAGATTATGAGCAACAAAACCACGCATCAGAGCGCCCCTGCCCAAGGGACACTCCCCATGGAGCTGGAGGTGAATATCTACTCCGTGAGTACCAGCGGAAATGTGCTGGCCAATGCCTCGGTGACTCTGAACGGCTGCTTTGCCATCCGGGGAGTCAAGGTAATCGACAGTGAGAACGGCCCCTTTGTCTCTATGCCCAGCTATAAGGGCAGAGACGGTTACAGGGACGTCTGTTTTCCCTGCACCAAGGAGTTTCACCAGCAGTTCAGTGATGCGGTTGTGGCCGCATACCAGCAGGCGCTGGAACAGCTTCCCCAGCGGCACCAGGAACAGGAAGCACCCCCCGCACCTTCAATGTCAATGTGATAAGGAGTGAACGATGATGAAAAAATTATCCGCCCTGTGCGCCATGGCTCTGATTCTGACCATGACACTGTCCCCCACCGCTTACGCCGCAGTTCCGCCGCCCAGCCCGGCCTGCTATCCCACCTCCGTTATCAGGAGCGAGGATGGCGCTGAGGTGCGCAAAATCTATGACCTGAGCCCGGAGGAAGACCCTGCCGGAATTGCCCGGTCCGACTTCGAGCAGGAGGGGTTCCGCTATACGCTGGTGGACCTGCTCAAGCAGGAGACCCCGGAGTATGAGGAGCGGTATCACACCGAGACAGTCTCCATCCCCAGCAAAAGCAAGGATATGGAGTCTGTTCTGGCTCTGCTGCCCACTGAGAAAGAGTTTGTCACCGAGGATGGTCTCACCGGAACTCTGGCCCTCCAGCTGGATACGGTCCAGATTGAGGTGGCCGGGTATGGAAGTTCCACCAAGGATGTCTCCGCCACCCGCAGCTACCCCAATCTGGCCAGTCAGGACACCGCTAACATCCCCAAGACCATCCAGGACGGCGGGCGTACCTTGACCCTCCAGAATATCAATTGGCAGACCGACAACACCGCAAATATGGACGGCTACGCAGTGGGCGACCGCTACACCGCAGTGGCCACCTATACCGGCTCCGCCACCAGCAGCTACGTCAAAGGCTACACCGTCATTGCTGATTACGCCGGCTCTGTCAGCCGGATTGCCCTGAACAAGACCCGGTATGTGGCCATCTTTGAGGGTACGCCGCTCAAGCCGATTGAGCCGGAGCCCACCCCTGATACTCAGACTCCGGCCAGCTTCAACTGGCCCCTGCTCCTCATCCCTCTGGGCGTCATTGCTGTGGGCGGAGCCGGGATTGGAGCCGCCCTGTTTTTGAAACACCGTAAAGAAAACGAGGAGGAGACCGAATGAGAAAGTTTACCGTTATTTTCTCGACCCTATGCCTGTCCCTGGTCCTCACAATTCCCACCAGCGCGGCCGGGCCTTTGGAGTACATCATCAATGCCCCCGGCACCCCGGAGTATGGCAAACCTTCGTCCTTTGAGGTGGTGCATAACGCTGACAACGGCGCCATGAAGAATGAGGACGTGAGCAAGAATGCCGCCCTCATCCCACCCGGCTTCGGCAGCTACAGCGCCGACACGCTGAACACCGGCACACCCCTGACGCCCAATCTGGCCCCGGGCTATCAGCCTGTCTCCGGGACTGTCATCAACGGCGGTTCCGGCGTAATCCAGCCTCCCGCCATGGGCAGTGGAAGTTCCAGCGGCTCCATCTTTGTCCCCGGCTCATCTACCGTGACGGTGACCGGCCCTGGCGGCGTCTCCAGCGGCTACACCAAGGTGACAGACGATCTTTACTACACCGGAGGGCATCTGGGTACATTGAAGATACCCGCCATCGGCCTGAACGTCAAGATCTATCAGGGCACGGACAGCACCGCGCTGAAGAAGGGGGCGGGACACTTTGAGGATACCTCCATCTGGGATGGCAATGTGGCATTGGCTGCGCATAACCGAGGTGTGACCAATCATTTCGGACAGATCCATACCCTGGAGGTGGGCGACAAAATCACCCTGACCACCCGACTGGGAACCCGCACCTATGCCGTTACCAGCGTGTCCAAGGTGGCCGAGACAGATCGCAGCGCCCTTGCACCCTCCACCAATAATATGATCACCCTATACACCTGCGTCCGCGATCAGCGGGAGCAGCGATGGTGCGTCCAGGGTGCTGAGGTTCGGTAATATGCTTCGTTTTCACCCCCGTTTTTCTCCGCTTTGAAGCTTCTCTTTTGCTGGACTTTTGACCCTTCTTCCCGTATCATTGGACTTGCAAAGCCCAATGTTATCGAAGGAGGAAAAACAATGAACCGAAACATGATGATCGCCCTGGCCACCAGCATCCTGCTTACTGTCAGCGCCCCTGCCGCCCTGGCCGCCGAGGTCCCCACCGAACAGGAGACTGCCGCCGCGAGCCTACAGGCCCAGGGGCTTATGGCAGGGGATGAGAACGGCGACCTGCACCTGAACGACAACCTGACCCGCGCCGAGATGGCCGTCCTTGTCAGCCAGATCTGCATCAACCCGGAGCACATCGCCTGGGAGCGCGACTTCTATGCCAGACTGTGCGACGCAAACTTCAACGACGTCCCGAAATGGGCCAGGACCTATGTGGGCGTGTGCGCCTCCAACGGCATCATGGCCGGCTACGGAGAAGGCATCTTCGCCCCATCCGACCCGGCGACTCCTCAAATGGCCTGCGCCGTCATCCTCCGCTGGCTGGAACGGGACGGCTGGGACTATGACACCGCCTGCGACAAGGCGGCGGAACTGGAACTGATCCCGGCAGAAGCCCTGACAGGTGATACCATCACCAGAGGAGACATGGCAATCCTGATCAAGAGAGCCCAGGACTATATGGCCTGGCTCCAGACCCTGTAACGACACAACAGACCCTATCATCAGGCGGCTCCGGCAGAAATGCCGGGGCCGCGCATTTTATTCGGAGGTATGTCTATGAAAAAGCGGTTTCTTTCCCTGTTCCTCGCATTCGTGATGCTCCTGGGCATCCTGCCCATCTCCTCCTTTGCCGCCTCCAGTGAGGACGAGGCCCTGGGTGAGGTGGACATCTTCAACGGAGACCACGAGATTGGCTACCTGTCCATCAACGGCAGCGTCAGGAAGCAGAAATACACCTATTACAACTTCAAGACCGCAAACGGTTATATCCGAGAAACACCAGCCTACTGCGTCAACCCGGACCTCTTTGGTGTCCCCCAGACTGTGGGCCCTGGCGAGAGCATCAAGTATCTGGCCAACGAGAAGGCCAGCGACCCCAAGGTGGTGGGTATCATCTGTAACGGATATCCTCACTACAGCCTGGAGGGCCTGAATCTGGATGACAAGTATCAGGCGTATTACGCCACTAAAATGGCCCTGTGGTGCTATCTTATGCCTGCATGGAACATCAATAATCTGAAGGTGGCCCCCGGCCTGAGCGCCGCGGACCAGGAGATTGCCAACCGGGTGCTGCATGCGACCAAAACCATTTACCAGCGCGGTACCACCTACAACTACATGCTGGAGCCCAAGCTCACCGCCACCCCGGACAAATCGGTGGCCTACCCGGTAACGGTAGACGGCAGACAGTACAAGCAGCAGGTCTTTACTCTGCGCAGCGAGACCTTTGTCTACGGCCTCAAGGTCGGCGTGGCCTTTTCCGACCCCGGCAGTGTCCCTGCCGGGACCCGCATTGTGGATATGGACAACCAGGATATCACCGATGTAATCACAGATGGCTCGCTGGGCAGCTTTAAGGTGCTCTATCCCGTGGACAGCATCAAGGGAGAGACAGGCAGCGTCCAGCTCTCCCTGACCGCCTCGGTGGCCAAGTACGCTGTCATGTACGCTATCTGTGCAGAGAAGGACAAGTATGGCAATTTGCAGAACTACATCTGCGATGTGGACAACAACCAGCGCATGGAACTGGCTGCCGTCAGCAATTACCACGATTCCCCGGAGGAGGAAATCCCGGATGAAACGGCGCTGCGGATCATCAAGCTGGAGGAGGGTACCGAGATGCCTCTGGAGGGGGCGGTCTTCTCCGTCTATGACCCTGTGGGCCGGAAGCTGGGCTCCTACTCCACCGGCCCCGACGGGACGGTCACCATCCCACTTACCCTGGAGGGCCACTACACCGTGACCGAGGAGATCCCGCCCCAATATCATCTTCTCCCCAACATCACCACCCAGCACGCCGATGTGGAATATAACAAGGTGGCAAAGCTGACTTTTTGGAACGCCCCTTATGGCTCTCTCAGAGTGCAGAAGCTATCCAACACCGGCGATCCCCTCAACGGGGTGACGGTGCAGATCAAGCACATCGAGAGCGGAGAGGTAATCACCGGCAAAACCCAGATTGGGGGCGCGGTGGTTTTTGACAATCTGAAGCCGGGCGGCTATGAGGTAAAAGAGGTGGCCGGTATCGAGGGCTGGATCGCTGAGACCGACACCGTCCAGACCGTGGCTGTGGTCTCCGGCGAGGAGTCCACAGCCACTATCGTCAACAAGGAGCTGCCCGGCCTGCGCATCATCAAATATGATCGGAAAAACATGATCCTGCTGCCCAAGGTTACCTTCGCAGTCTATCGGGACGGTGAATTTCTGGGCAATTTTCAGACGAACGCAGTGGGTGAGATTCTGATTACCAACGCTCAGCCCGGTACCTACCGCGCCTTCGAGGTAGATACTGGTAATGACGGGTTGATTCTGGATACTACCCCCCAGGAGGTGGAGCTCCACGCCGGGGACGGCATCAAGGAGCTGCTGTTCTTCAACGACGTAAAACCCGGCATCCACCTCATCAAGGTGGACAGCGCCGACCTCTCCAAGCCCATCCCCAACGTCAAATTCAGCATCCGGGCTGTGGATGGCACCTTTGGCCCCAAGGAGTTTACCACCGACCAGAACGGCGAGATCGACCTGTCCAAGCTGTTGCCCGGCGCTTATGAGGTGCTGGAGCTGGAGTGCCCCGGCTATGTCATTGACCAGGCCCAGCGCATCATCCAGCTGAAACCCAACGAGGACGCGCAGTTCGTGTTCACCAACTCCAAGCTCCCCGCTCTCCACCTGCTGAAAACCAGCTCAGACGGGTCCCCGCTGGCGGGCATCTCCTTCGGCTTGCCAAGATCGAGGATGGCTCCCACTACCTTGACCGCATCACTTCGTCCACGGGAGAAATCCTATGGGAAGGGTTGGAGCCGGGAGTTTACTCGTTGGTCGAAACCGCCACAAAAAACGATCACATCATCGACCTGCGGGAACGCCATGTGGAGCTGTTTCCGGGGAAAGTCAGCACTGTGGTGCTGGAAAACCAGAAACGCCCCAATTTGTATGTCTATAAAAATGACGCGGACGACGGTACCCCCATCAAGGACACCGTTTTTCTGGTAAAGGCGGCGGACGGCCACAGTGTGGACGAGATCAAAACGGACAGCGAGGGAAAAGCCACGCTGTCCAATTTGCTGCCCGGAGTATATGAAATTTCGGAAAAGTCCGTACCTTCGCCCTACCTCAAGGACGCCGACCCACAGCTTGTCACCCTGTACCCCAACCGCGACCACAAGGTGTATTTCGAGAATCACAAGCGGCCGGTTATTGAGATCATCAAGGAGAATGCCGTCACCTTTGAGCCGCTGGCCAATGTGCCCTTCCGGGTGTGGTACAGCTCCAATCACACCAGCACCGGCGAGATCAACGACCTGGGAATATTCTACACCGACGAAGACGGCCGCATTGAGCTGAATGGCCCGGAGATGGGTGAGCTGGGTTTGCGGGACGGCTGGTTTCGTGTGCAGGAACTGGAGCCGCTGAAGGGCTTTGCCAAGGCCGACCCCGATACACAGGAGGCGTTCATCCCCGCTGGCCAGAGCCACACCTTCCGCTTCCGCAACCAGCCCCTGTCTGCTATCTGTGTTTGGAAATACGACAGCCAGCACCCCAATGCGGCCATCGAGGGGGCGGTGTTCCAGGTCAAGTACCTCTCCGGCAATACCTCCGGCACGGGCGGCACCGTCATTGGCACCTACCGCACCTCGGCCAACGGCTCCTTCACAGTAACAGGCTGTAAGGCCGGCACCTACGTCATCGAGGAGCTGTCCAGTGATGGCAGCCATGTAATCGACACACCGCCTCAGACCGTCTACCTCTCCGGTGAGGAGCAGGAGGTGGTACAGGTCTATTTTGGCAACAGCGCCAAGGGCTCCCTGTTGGTAAAGAAGGTATCGGCCAGCGACGGCGCACCCCTCAGTGATGTGGAATTTTTTGTGACAACGGCGGATGGGGCCGTGGTTGGAAATGCCAACGGCAAGTTTGTGACGGACAGCTCAGGCAGCTTCCTGGTGGAGAATATCGACCCAGGAACCACGCTGGTAGTTAAGGAGGTCAGGGCAAAAACAGGCTACCTGCTGGACGACACCCCACAGACCGTTCAGATCAAAGCCGGACAGACCGTTACCCTGGAATTTCGCAACAAGCCGCTGGGAAACCTCATCATCCACAAGCTGTCGGGAGCGGACAGGAAAACGCCCTTGACCGGGGTGCAGTTTAAGATCACCTATGCAGACGGCAAGGTGGTGGACGCCGAGGGCGGCAAGCTGTCCTCCAATGGGCTGTACTTCACTGATTCCGAGGGCCAGATTATCCTCTCCAATATCACAGGCACCGTCATCTGTACCGAAGTGGAGAGTGTCCCCGGCTATACCATCGACCCCAATACCCGCACTCAGACGGTGGTGGTCAACCCGGACGACACACAGCACCTCTACTTCTACAACAACCCCGTAGGCGGAGTGGAGATTATCAAGGCGGTGGAGGGGAAAGAGGAACAGCGCATACCCAACGTGACCTTTGAAATCCGCCGCATGGATGACGCTCTGGTGGATACTGTCACTACCGGGAAAGATGGCCGGGTCTTTGTTACCCTGGAAGCCGGGAGCTATTATGCGGTGGAGACAAAGTGTCCGAAGGAGTTCAAGCTGGACAGCACCCCCCACTATTTCGAGGTGAAAACCGGGAAAGCCACGCCGCCCCTGGTGGTGACCAACAAAGCCCTGAGCGGTATCCTCATCCACAAAATTGACAGCGATACCAAGGAGGGGCTCTACGGAGTAACCTTCCTGCTCTACGATGCGGACAAGAATCCCATCGGGCAGTATAGCAGCGATGACAAGGGGTATGTCCATATTGACGATCTGCCCGGAGCTGGCCGCTACTACCTGCGGGAGCTGGAGAATGACGGATATCTGGTGGATACCCAGCTGAAGACCGTAAATGTCATCGCAGGGACTACCACAGAAATCACCTGGGAAAACACTGCCATCACTGGACAGATTCAGGTCACCAAGACCTCCGAGGACTACAACTCCATGAACGGCTGGCCCGCTGGCACACCTATCCCTAACACTGAGTTCGAGATATATCACTACCGCACAGGCAATCTTGTGGACACCATCCGTACCGGGAAAAATGGCGTGGCCGTGTCCAAGCCCCTGCCCCTGGGCCGGTACAAGGTGGTGGAATCCAAGGCGGCCGAGTTTTATGGTTTAGACAAAACTCCCATTGATGTGGAGATTGAGCATGCCGGCCAGATTGTCAAGACGACCATGACCAACAAGGCCCTGTATACCAACGTCTCCATTAAGAAAACCGGCTTCGTGGAGGTCATGCCCGGCCAGCAGCTCCGTTATAATTTCTCCGGCATCGCCAACAATTCCACCACCGCGCTCACCAGCTTTTACTGGCGGGACACCTTGCCTGCCCAGGCGGTGCGGCTGGACAAAATCGCCACCGGCACTTACAACGTGCAGGGGAATTACAAGATCGTGTTTAAAACCAATCTTAACAGCGAGTACCGCACTATGTACGACAATCTGAGCACTACGCGGCACTATATGCTGGACGCTTCTCCTTCCGCCCTGGGTTTGGCCTCCAATGAGTATGTCACCGAGTTTATGGTCTCCTTCGGCGTTGTTCCCGGCAATTTCCGCCAGGTGGAAGCGCCAATGGTGTACTGCAATGTGGTGTCCTGGCTTACCGGAGGGACTCAGTTCGTTAACCAGGCGGACGTGGGCGGCATCTATAACGGTCAGTGGATTATGGCCACCAGCAGATGGGTCACCAGAGTCTACAAGCCCGCCGAGCCCCTGCCCCGCACCGGCTATTGAGCCGGTCTGTCCATGCTGAATGGGGAGTCGCCTGTCAAAGGCGGCTCCTCTTCTGTAAATCCAATATAAATACAGGGAGGAAAATCAAGATGAAATCCAAGAAAATGTTCCGTATCCTTGCCGCCGCCATGGTGGTGGCAGCCCTCTGCTGTGCCCCCGCTCTCGCTGCCGGGGATGTGGCCTCCGCTGTGGAGAGCACCTGGACTGACGCGGCGGACCAGATCAAGACCGTGGTTGAAAACGTAGTCTTTCCCGCACTGGACATGGTCCTGGCCATCGCCTTCTTCACCAAGTTAGGGATGGCCTACTTTGACTATAAAAAGCATGGCCAGTTCGAGTGGACCGGCCCCGTAATCCTCTTTGCCTGCCTGGTCTTCACCTTGACCGCACCCAACTATATCTGGGGCATCATTGGACTGTGAGGCGGAAGATGAACGGACAAGTGGCAGATTCTCAAAAATATCCGAGAATTTTCTCACCCATCTGGGTAAGCATTGGAGAAATGGAAGAATACTGGAGCCCTGAATGTCTCTACGATCACTCCGCTGCATTCGCGCAAAATATCCTCGACGCCCTGCGTGCGTTCCATTCTGAGCCGTCCTCCAGCATTGATCTGATGAAGTTTTTCTCCTGGCCGAGTGACCGGGAGATGGACCATGCTGTCAAGCAAAAAATCCGGGCGGCCCGGCTGAGTGTCTGTGCGGTAGGTGAAACTGCTTATGCGGTTGTTGACCTGGAAACCACCGCTGAATTGACAGATGAAGAATGGGATGTTTTTACCCGTCAACTGGAGTACCAGTATCAGGATGGCTGGGGGGCGGAATTCGAAGTGACCGACATCCCAATCGGGCAGAACAGGATGATCCTTGCCAGGCTGTGTCGTGAAGAACTGATCTATTGCTATACGGAGGAGCAGCTGAAAGAGCGGCAGGCCCCTGCCTGGCAGACGGAACAGACCATGCAATGAAGTGCCAGGAGGTGATCTGCGATATTTGTCTTTGATTTTGTAGCATCCACCATCATGGATAACCTGATTGAATGGTTCTATGGGCAAATGGTGGGCTTTCTTGGCAACTTTTTCGCTGTTATGGGCAACATGGGCGTAGAGCTGTTTGAACTGGACTGGGTGAAGGCCATTGTCCTGCTTTTCTCCCAGCTGGGCTGGGCGCTGTTCGGCATCAGCATTGTGGTCTCCGGCTTTGAATTCGGCATTGAATACTCCACCGGCCGAGGAAACCTCCGGCAGACAGCCCTCAATGCCATCAAGGGATTTATGGCGGTCAGCCTGTTTACTGTGGTACCTGTGCGGCTCTATTCCCTGTCGGTGTCCTTGCAGGGAACCTTCTCTGTGGGTCTGACCGGGTACGGAACCAGCATCGGGACTGTAGGGGAGCAGATTATTGAGGAGCTGATGAACGTGGAAAGTCTTGCGGATATGGTAGGCGCACCTGACTTCGGTATGAGTGTCCTCACCAGCCCGATCATGCTCCTGTTCTGCATTATCATGATGGCTTACGCTGTAATCAAGGTTTTTTTCGCTAACCTGAAACGAGGCGGCATCCTGCTGATCCAGATTGCGGTGGGGAGTCTGTACATGTTCAGCGTTCCCAGAGGATATATTGATGGATTTACCCAGTGGATCAAGCAGGTCATCGGTCTGTGCCTGACCGCTTTCCTGCAATCCACAATCCTGGTGGCGGGCCTGATAGTCTTCCGGGAACATGCCCTGCTGGGACTGGGTCTCATGCTCTCCGCAGGAGAGGTGCCCAGGATCGCCGGGACCTTCGGCCTGGACACCACCACCAGGGCCAATATCATGAGCGCCGTCTACACCGCTCAGGCCGCTGTCAACACTACCCGAACCGTTGTGCAGGCAGCAGCAAAATAAGGACAGGAGGAGAACATGCTCACTATGGGGAGTCTCTTCGATGGGATCGGCGGTTTCCCCCTGGCGGCGGTTCGCAACGGAATCACGCCTGTGTGGGCCAGCGAAATCGAAGCCTTCCCTATCGAAGTAACAAAACACCATTTCCCCGGCATGATCCATGTGGGGGACATCACCAAATTGGACGGGGCAGAATTGCCGCCTGTGGATATCATCTGCGGGGGCTCACCCTGTCAGGATCTCAGTGTAGCTGGAGCGAGAGCCGGTCTGTCCGGCGCCCGCTCCGGCCTTTTTATGGAACAAATTCGGATCGTAAAGGAGATGAGAAATGCAGATGTTCAGCGAGGACGGACAGGTATCGCTGTTCGACCAAGATGGATGTGCTGGGAAAACGTACCCGGCGCATTCAGCAGCGGATCGCCCAAGGGTGAGGACTTCCGCGTCGTCCTCGAGGAGATTGTCCGAGTTAAAAACGATCCCGTTTATGTCCCTGGACCTCACCCCTGGGCATGGCAACCTGCTGGGCGAATCGTACTGGGAACTGATTTCTCCCTCGCCTGGCGGGTCTTCGACGCTCAATACTGGCCCCGCACCCCTCAGCGAAGAAGACGTATTTTCCTTATCGCAGATTTTGCAGGGCGATCCGCCCCGCAAATACTATTTAAGCAGGACAGCCTGCCTGGGTATCCTGCGCAGAGCGACGGAACGTAGGAAGGAACTGCCGCCACAGCTGAAAACGGCGCTGCTGGCACAAGCGGGGCTGATTCCACTGGCGGCTCCTGCCTCTGAACCCATCGCCTTCGCCGCTAACCAGAGGGACGAGGTCTGCAACCTCCACAATGCGGCCGGTGCGTTGAGCCCCCAACCTGGAATGAAACAGCAGGCCTTCATTGCGCAGGACTGCCTCAACCCTTGGGATACCCAGCAGGCCCGTGTGTTTACCCCAGGGGGTAAAGCGCCCACTCTGGCCAGCGCAGATGGCGGAGGGGGCCGGAATCCTGCCGGCCTGCTGTTTGTAGCCGAGACAGCTGGCAGCCTGACTCCCTGGGATAATCAGCAGAGACGGATATCTACCCCACTTGGTGTTGCACCGACGATCAACAGTGGGGAGCAAAAGCCCGGCGGGCTGGTATTTACTGCTGGTTTCTGTGCCGGGGCCGCACCTACAGCAGGTGGGATCGGATATCAGGTGGAGTGTGCGCCAACCCTGAAAGCATCGGAGAGCGGAACCAATATGGTACCTTCTGTTCTCTGTCTCAACGACCAGGGCGGCGGTATCATGGCTTGTTCTGAAGATGTGGTGGGGACACTGCGGGCCCAGGAGCATGGACATCAGCCGTTGGTTATTGGTATGCGTCAGGAAGAAACACCCTCAGTTATAGAGTTGTTTGAAAACCACGGGATCGACGCGAGATACACAGGACCGTACAGCATATCTCCCACATTGACGAATCGCAATGGCACTGGAGGCAATAATCTGCCAATTTTGTTGGATACACATGACAGGTTTTTTTCCAGACAGAGAGTGGATGCATTCATGGAAAGCACTGTAACATCCACTGAAAGTGCCCGTCAGCACAAGGATGCCACTGATCTTGTGCTGCAGGAGACAGAGACTGAAAGACCACTGCTTATTCGTAGGCTGACGCCGCTGGAATGTGAGAGGCTCCAGGGATTTCCTGATTCCTGGACAGAACTGCAGGGGGCCTCTGACTCGAGACCCCATAAAAATCCGTGTAAACGACAAACTCTGACAGAATAAAAGAGAACGACTCAGTCAAGAATGGAAATAACAACCAATTCAAGAAGGAGTCGAAGAAAATGAACGCAGCACCGCAGGAA
>CATNCS010000060.1 GCA_950097245.1 uncultured Oscillospiraceae bacterium
CGCCCCGCCCGCCGGAAAAGCCTCCGCCCCGGGAGGGGCCGCGGCCTGAAAAACCTCCGCCGCCAAAGCCGCCGCCCCGTCCGCCTGAAAAGCCCCCGCCCCGGGAGGAACCGCCGCCAGAGAAGCCGCCGCCTCTGGGCCCGCTGAAGCCGGAGAAACCGCCGCCAAAGCCGCCCGGCCCGGGACCACCCGGTCCGGGACCGCCCGGTCCCCTGGGAGGGCGGGGCGGGGGCGGAGGGGGCTGACGCCAGTTGCGCCGGTACCAGCCGGTGCCTGGCCCGTGCCAGAAGAAGATGGGCCGGAATATCACCGGGGGATTGACCACGCCGTAGTACCGCCGGCGATAGGTGTCATACCGCATCCGGTCGATGGCGTTGACCACCGTCACAATGGCGATGAGGATAAACAGGAGCATGACCACCCCCACCAAAGTCCGGCCCTCGTCGCCATAGCCCTGGACAGGAGAGCCGCCGTTATCCAGATAGCCCAGGCCGTAGCTGTCCACATAGAACTGGTTCAGCTCCTGAAACAGGCTGAGGATGCCGTCGCCATATTTTCTATCCTCTATATACGGCTTGAGGGCGCTGTTGGTATAGGTGCTGATCTGGCTGTCCGTCAGGGGGTAATCCGGGCTGGCTGCCAGATAGGCGTCCCTGGTGGAGGCGTCGATGACCAGGATGGCGTCGGAGCCGGACAGGCTGATCTCCGCACCCAGGGTATACGCGAAATCGTCAATGCTGCCGGGTATCGACTCCTTGACCGCCACAGCGATGATGCTGTCATACCGCCTGGCCCAGTTGGCGTTGTACAGACTGATCTGGCGCTCCTGCTTGGAGGTCAGCACCCCCGCCTCGTCCAGGACATAGTCGGCATAATCCTCTGTGGACAGGCTCTCGTCCAAAGCGGCGCTGCCGGAGGGCAGCGGCTCGGGCTCCCGCCGTCCACCCTTGGACTGCCCGATTCCGACGGCCGCCGCGATCATGACTGCGGTGAGCAGCCAGGCCACCCAGGTTTTCTGCAAAAATTTCATGGATTATCCCCTCAGCTCCAGCAGCTTCTGCTTCAGCTCGCCCTCGATTCTCCCCAGCTCCTTCTCAGCCTCATGACGCTTCTGGGCGCCCTCGGTCTGGATCTTCATCACCTCGTCCAGGGTGGTGATGAGCTGCTGGTTGGTGTGCTGGAGGGTCTCGATGGAGACCACGCTCCGCTCCGCCTCCTTGGCGGTCTCGATGGTGCCCATCTTGAGCATGTCGGCGTTCTTTTGCAGCAGCTGGTTGGTCATATCGGTGACAGCGGACTGGGCCGCCACCGCCTGCCGGCCGTGCTCCAGCCCCAGGGCCAGCACCATCTGGCTCTTCCACAGGGGGATGGTGTTCACCAGGGAAGACTGGATCTTCTCCAGCATCTGGGTGTCGTTGTTTTGCAGCAGCCGGGTCTGGGGGCCCATCTGGATGGAGATCATCCGGGTGAGCTCCAGGTCGTGGAGCTTCTTCTCAAACCGGCCGCACAGGTTGGCGAAGTCGTTGTAAGCCTGGGCGTCCTCCTGGGCGCCGGTGGCCTCCGCCTTCTTTTTCAGCTCGGCCAGGTCGTGGGTCCGCAGGTACTCCAGCCGCTTCTTGCCGGCCAGGATATACATGGTGAGCTCCTTGTAGTACTTGGTGTTCAGCTCATACATCTGGTCGAACATGGCCACGTCCTTCATCAGGGTCACCTGGTGGTTCTCCAGCACCTTGACGATCTTGTCCACGTTGACCTCGGCCTTGGCGTAGCTGGCCTTCATGGCCTCCAGCTCGTTTTTCTTCTTCTGGAAAAAGCCGCCGATGCCCTTCTTCTCCGGCTGGCCGAAGGTCTTCAGCTCCACCACCAGGGAGGACAGGGCCTCTCCCACCTCCCCCAGGTCCTTGGTGCGGACGTTGTTCAGGGCGCTCTCAGAGAAGGCGGCGATGTTCTTCTGGGCGGCGGCCCCGTAGTTGAGCACCAGATTGCTGTCGGTGACGTCGATCTTCTGGGAGAAGTCGTCCACCATCTTCTTCTCCGCCTCGCTGAGCATGGACTCGTCCAGCTTGACGGCGTTGGCGTCCCGGGCCGCCTGGGCCGCCTCGTCCACCTGAGGGGCCGCCGGGGCGGAGGGCTCCAACGTCAGGGCTGGGGCCTCCACCGCCTGAGCGGCGGAGGGCTCAAAGGTCAGCTCCGGGGTGGTGTTCAGGTTTAGTTCGTCACTCATGATTTTGTTCCTCCTGTTGTTTTTTGTCGTAGGCCAGATAGCAGTACCAGTGGACGGCAACGCACAATGCCATAACGATGGCGGCGAACGTAGTAAAACCATCCAGCCCGCCCCAGCGAAAAACGTAGGTGTGAAGATTGATAGCAAGCAGTACAGTCCAAAGTATAGCGTTCGTAAGACACAATCCCTTGGATATCTTGTTACGGTAATCGCCCATAGGAACTCCTTTCCCGTAGGGGCGGCCTGTGGCCGCCTGCGTCATGCCAACCTCATCAGTCACGGCTTCGCCGTGCCAGCTTCCCCTAAAGGGGAAGCCTTTTTCCTGCGGCGCTTTGGCCGGTTTCATCGCCCTTAGCCTTCCCCTTTAGGGGAAGGTGGCATTTGCGAAGCAAATGACGGATGAGGCCGCCCCTACGTCACAGCTCCAATCTGGGGCCGTCCATCCCGCCGGTGGGCTTGGCGGGGCCGGACAGGCCCTCCTGGGCCAGCAGGTTTTCCATCACGGTGATGTCGGTGGAGATGTCCAGGGCCTCGTCGCCGAACAGGGCGTCCAGCTGCTTGTCGAAGGCGGCGCACAGGGTGTCCAGCATGGTCTCCACCTTCTGCTTGGTGGCGTCGATATTGCTGCCCGAGATGCCGGCGGAGTCCATCCGGTCGTAGGCGTTGAGCAGCTTGATGGTGGTGGGCAGGAAGTAGTCCAAAAACCGGGAAATCTGGGGTTTCTTCGCCGGGTGGGCGATGACGTAGTCGATAATCTTCCCGGTGACCTCCTCCAGGTGGTCGATCTGGGCGGAAATCTTCTCATCCGGGATGGCGTCGTTAAGCCGGCGCAGCTCGGAGATGGCCCGGCCCTTCTCCTTCCGGAGGGCGGCCACCTGGGGGTCCTCCTTCTCCTCCCTCTTGGGTTCATCCTTTTTGGCCTCCGCCTTGGGGGCCTCCGGGGTCTGATAGACCTTGTCGGGGAAGATGGCCTTGCCCACCACAAAGGCGGCAAAGGACAGCCCGGCGCAAAGCACATAGTGCAGCGGGGCGTTCAGCGGGAAGAACAGGGCGTAGCCCAGCCACACAAGGCCCACCAGGTAGACAGGCAGGACGGACACTTTCTTGCGGGTGGTCATAGCACACCTCCATGGGAAATAGATTGCCTCTATTTTACCCCCAACAGGCGGGAAGTGTCAAGGAAATTGGAACAGTTTGTAAAATCCCTCTGTCCAAAGAAGCACAGAAGCAGCCGCCCGAAGGCGACTGCTTCTGACTATCTGCGGGCCTGACGCCCCTCCGGCTTTCGCTGAATGCCCAGCTGGGCGGCACAGGGGGCCGCGTCCTCCCAGGGGGCCAAAAAGGTGTGAATTCCCAGCCTGCGGGCCACTTCCACCTTTTGCCGCAGGGTGTCGCCGTCGTCAAAGAGGACAAAGTGGGCCCCGTTGTCCCGGCTCATATAGGTGAAATACCGGGTGCACAGGTCCCCGGAGAAGAACACCGAGGGAGACAGCCGGCGCTTCAGCTCCTCCAGCTCCTGCTGGGTGAGGGGCTGACCGCTGCCGGTGGGAGAGGGGAGAAAGAAGTCCTCCCGCCGCTTCTCCAGGGCCAGAGCCACCCGGCTCTCTCCAAAACGCTCCAGAGCCTCCTCCAGCCGCCGCTGGAGGGAGCCCCCGGACAGGGCGGAGGGGATCATCACCCTGCCCTGGGGGGCACAGGAGCCGTACCCCTCTGCGACATACAGCGTCCAGCCCCGGCGGGCAAACTGCTCGTTGAGCTGTCCGGTAATCTGTTCCAGGGGGGGGAGCCGGTTTTCAAAGTCCAGGACGGCCCCGGAGAACCCCCGGGCCTGACACTCCCGCAGAATTTCCTGGCACAGCGGGCCGGTGGACCCCAGGCCGTCGAAGTCCCGGTCATCAATCACCATCAGTCCGCCCCTGGGGGCGGCGCTGTCCGCCCGGAACAGATGGGGCCCGGGCCCCAGCCGGTAGGCCAGGTGGGCGGGGGTGACCTGCCAGCCCCGCAGAGTGGGCAGCTGCCGGGGCGGCAGGGTAATAATAAAGGTATCCATAGGAATCCCCCTTGTCCGAACTTTCATCCTGTGATATACTACGCTGTACAACGTATGAAGCCGGACGAGAGGTTAGAACCATGTCTCTATCACCCATACCCCGGGGAGTCTATTCCTCCATATATAGCATCTCCCCCAAAGCTCTGGCGGACAGAGGTGTCCGCCTGGTACTGGCCGACCTGGACAACACCCTGGCGCCCTACAAGGTGACTCAGCCGTCCCCGGAGCTGGTCGCGTGGAAAGAAGCGCTGAGCGCCAACGGGATAGCGCTGTTTCTGCTGTCCAACAGCCGTAAACCGGGCCGGGCACAGAGCTTTGCGGAAAAGCTGGGCATCCCCTGCCAGGGCCACTCGGGCAAGCCGAAAAAGGCGGGCTACCTCAAGGCCATGGAGCGCATGGGGGCGAGGCCTGAGGAGACCGTTATGGTGGGCGACCAGATTTTCACCGACACCCTGGGCGCCAACAACGCCGGGGTGACCCCTCTGCTGGTTCAGCCCATCCGGCTGGCGGGCAACCCGGGGCGGTACATCCGGTACGGGTTGGAGACCCCCTTCCGGCTGCTGGGAAAGAGGAGGCCCTTCCTATGAGCGCGAAATTCGGCCCGGCGGGCAATTCGGACAGCTTCTCCAGGGTCCATAATTCCTCCCTGGCCGCCCCCGGGTGGATTGCGGACTTTGGCCTGGACTGCTACGAGTACCAGTGCGGCAAGGGGGTCCACGTGGGGGAGGATACCGCCGTCAAAATCGGGGTGAACGCCCGGGCGGCGGGGATTGTGCTGTCCCTCCACGCCCCCTACTTCATCAACCTGGCCAACCCGGACCGGGACGCTCTGCAGAAGACCATCGGCTACATCACCGCCGGCTGTCAGGTGGCGGACTGGATGGGGGCGGGCCGGGTGGTGATTCACTCCGGGGCGCTGATGAAGCGCTCCCGGCGGGAGGCCCTGGAGACTGCTAAAAAATCCCTGCTTGAGGTGATTGCCGCCTGTGACGATCAGGGCTTTTCCCACATCACCCTGTGCCCTGAGACCATGGGCAAGATCAACCAGCTGGGCAATCTGGACGAGGTGCTGGAGCTGTGCACCCTGGACGGGCGCCTGGTCCCCTGCATCGACTTCGGCCACCTTTACGCCCGCTCTCTGGGCGCGGACGACGGGGCGGCGGCCTTCTGCCGGATGCTGGACCGGGTGGAGGAAATTCTGGGGCCCGACCGGGCCTCTGCCTTCCACAGCCACTTCTCCCACATCCAGTTTACCCCCGGCGGCGGGGAGAAGTGCCACCGCACCTTCGCCGACGATGATGGCTACGGCCCCGACTGGACCCCCCTGGCGGCGGAGATTGCCCGCCGGGGCTGGTCGCCCACCTTCATCTGCGAGTCCGCCGGCACCCAGGCGGAGGACGCATTGACCATGAAACGCACCTACCAGGCCCTTCTGTAGGGGCGAACATTGTCCGCCCGCCTGAAGCGTTCTGTTTCTGCGGGCGCATACTATGCGCCCCTACACGTGCATCCCGGTCGTAGGGGCGGATATTATCCGCCCGCCGTATCCCCGCCTAAAACGCTGTTATGCGGGCGCACGATGTGCGCCCCTACAAACCAATAAGGAGACGTATATCATGAACCACATCGAAAAAATCGCCGCCCAGCTGCCGGAATACGGCCTGGACGCCATGCTGATTACCAGCGAATCCGGGGAGCGGTACGCCCTGGGCTTTCACGGGGAGGGCCTGCTGCTGGTGACCCGGGACGGGGCCCAATACTCCACCGACGGACGGTACATTGAGGCCGCCCGGGAGCGGATCCACGGGGCGGAGGTGGTGCTCACCACCCCGGACAAGGGCCACACGGCCTGGGCCAAGGAGTACATCCAGGGGAAGGGCCTGCACAACATCGGCTTTGAGAGCGGCGCCATGACAGTGGACGGCCACCGGAAGTACGAGCAGGAGCTGCCCGGCATCCTCACCCCCGCCCAGAAGCTGCTGGACGATCTTCGGGCCTCCAAGGACGAGGGGGAGCTGGCCCTCATGCGCCGGGCCCAGGCCATCACCGACGAGGCCTTCAAGGCCATTCTCAACTTCATCCGCCCCGGCATGACAGAGCGGGAGATCGCCGCCCGGCTGGTCTACGAGCTGATGAGCCGGGGGGGTGACAAGGTGTCCTTCGACCCTATCGTGGCCGCGGGGACCAACGGCTCCCGGCCCCACGCCGTCCCCGGCGACCAGATTGTGGATACCGGGATGTTCATCACCATGGACTTCGGCTGCAAGGTGGAGGGCTACTGCTCCGACATGACCCGCACCGTGGCCTTGGGCCAGCCCTCAGAGGAGATGGAACAGGTCTATGCCGCCGTCCTGGCCGCCCAGAAGGCGGGAATCAACGCCGCCCGGGCGGGGGTGGCCGGCCGGGAGATTGATGAGGCGGCCCGCCGGGTCCTGCGGGAGGTGGGGTACGGGGAGTATTTCTCCCACAGCTTCGGCCACTCCCTGGGGGTGGATATCCACGAGTCCCCCAACGCCAGCTCCAGAGAGACCCGCCCCATGCCCGCGGGGGCGGTGATCTCCGCCGAGCCGGGGGTCTATATCCCGGGAAAATTCGGGGTGCGCATCGAGGACGTGCTCATCCTCCACGAAAACGGCTGTGAGGACATCACGCGGTCGCCCAAGGATCTGATTGTGCTATGACAGAAAAAACCTGCTGCTTTACCGGCCACCGGCCCGACAAGCTGCCCTGGGGGGAGGACGAGTCCGACCCCCGGTGCCTGCGGCTGAAGCGGAGCCTGGCCCAGGCGGTGGAGGACGCCTATGTATCCGGCGTCCGGCACTTCATCTGTGGCATGGCCCGGGGGATCGACTTATACTGTGCCGAGGCGGTGCTGGCCCTGCGGGAGGCGGAGACCGCCGTCCTCCTGGAGTGCGCCCGGCCCTGCGAGACCCAGGCGGACAGCTGGCCGGAGGCGGAGCGGGCCCGCTACCAGTCCATCCTGGAGCAATGCAATCTTGAGACCCTGGTCCAGCACAGCTACGACCGCTTCTGCATGATCCGCCGCAACCGCTATATGGTGGACCGCTCCGGCCTGCTCATCGCCGTGTACAACGGCGTGCCCAAGGGGGGCACCTTCCAGACCCTGGCCTACGCCATGAAGCGGGGGCTGACCATCCACACCATCGACCTGGAGGACTTTTGTCAATGAATACCCTGATACACATCTGCTGCGCCCCCTGCGCCAACCGGCCCATCGCCCGGCTGCGGGAGGAGGGGCTGTCCGTTACCGGCTTCTGGTTCAACCCCAACATCCACCCCTACACCGAGTACCAGGCCAGAAAACACACCCTGGAGGAATATGCCAAAGAGATCGGCATGAAGCTGGTCATCGGCGGCTCCTACGACCTGCGGCCCTTCATCACCGCCGTGGCCGGGGACATCGATGGCCGGTGCGCCTACTGCTACCGGGTCCGGATGGAGGAGACCGCCCGGTATGCCGCCGCCAACGGCTTTGACAGCTTTACCACCTCCCTGCTTATCTCCCCCTATCAGCAGCATGAGGCCATCGCCGCTGTGGCCCGGGAGATGGGGCGGCAGTACGGGGTGGAATTCCTCTACCGGGACTTCCGGCCCCTGTTTCAGGAGGGGCAGCAGTTTGCCCGGGAGCACGGTTTCTATATGCAAAAATACTGCGGCTGTATTTTCAGCGAGGAGGACCGGTATATGGCGGCCAAACGGAGGAAAAAAGCAGCCAGGACTTTGGCTGCGGGCAGGTAGACTTTTTTCTTGCCTTTTTGGATATGATGTGGTATAGTTATATGACCTTTCTGAAGGGGAGGTGTCTGCTACGGGCGAGTCAGTAAAGATTGTGGCCAGGAACAACAAGGCCTACCATGACTATTTCATTGAGGAGAAATACGAGACCGGCATCGAGCTGGTGGGCACCGAGGTCAAGTCCATCCGCCTGGGCAACGTGAACCTGAAGGACTCCTTCTGCCTCATCAAGGACGGAGAAATTTCCGTGCTGGGGATGCACATCAGCCCCTACGAAAAGGGCAATATCTTCAACAAGGACCCCCGCCGCACCCGAAAGCTGCTGATGCACAAGCGGGAAATTCTGCGGCTGTTCGCAAAAATCAAGCAGGACGGCTACTCCCTCATCCCTCTTTCCATCTACTTCCGGGGCCCCCGGGTCAAGCTGGAGATCGGCCTGGCCAAGGGCAAGAAGCTCTACGACAAGCGGGAGTCCTCCGCCCGGCGGGACGCCAAACGGGAGATGGACCGGGCCATGAAGACCAGAAACCGGTGATTTACCGGGAAAGGATGATAACAATGGCACAAAATCCCATCGTCACCATTGAGATGGAGAACGGCTCTATCATCAAGGCGGAGCTCTACCCCGAGACTGCCCCCAACAGCGTGAACAACTTCATCTCTCTGATCCGGAAGGGCTTTTACGACGGCCTGATTTTCCACCGCTGCATCCCCGGCTTTATGATTCAGGGCGGCTGTCCTCAGGGCACCGGCATGGGCGGTCCGGGCTACTCCATCAAGGGGGAGTTTTCCCAGAACGGCTTTGCCAACGACCTGGTCCACGACCGGGGGGTGCTGTCCATGGCCCGGGCCATGAATCCCGACTCCGCCGGCAGCCAGTTCTTCATTATGGTGGATAAGGCCCCCCACCTGGACGGCAGCTACGCCGCCTTCGGCAAGGTGATTGAGGGCATGGAGACCGCCGACGCCATTGTCTCCGGTAAGACCGACTGGAACGACCGCCCCAGAGAGAAGCAGGTGATGAAGAAGGTCACCGTGGACACCTTCGGCGTGGACTACCCTGAGCCGGAGAAGGTTTAAAGCAAGATTCCGCTCAGCGGCGGCTTCGCCGCCGCCTCGCGGGGGCGTACCGGTTTCGACGGGGGCATAGAAGCAGGAATAGCGAGCGGATGCGCCTAACATCCTAAAAATGGGCAACTTATAAATTAAAGAACGACGATAACGTAGTTCTCGCTGCGGCTTAACGCAGCCGTCCTGCCCGGAAGGACCACGAGCCGGGTCTGGGCGTAGCCTTAGTGGTGCCCGTGCGTCCGGAAAGAGTTGACCGGGCCACGCATTATGACTCTACCAAGCTCAGTAGTATGGCGACCTGCGCCTGAGTGAGGGAATGTAACGGATCGCCTGCGCTCGGAGAAGTTCCTGTGGAAGTGCTTCCGGACGGGAGTTCAACTCTCCCCGCCTCCACCAAAAGTGCGCCAGACGAACCCAGGAGCCGGTCATCTATGTGGCCGGGAATCTGTTCGTGCTGGTGTGTCCGCTGGCCTATGTCACGGACAAATGAAAAGAGGCCGCCGCCTTGGGTGTTTCCAGGGCAGCGGCCTCTTTTTGCAATCATAAATCACGAAAACCGTTATAAAATCGCAGTAAAGTCGATTTCTTCACAATCATCTGAAAAATCCTAAAATAGTTGCTATATTCTACCGTAAAGGAGAACACGGCTATGATTAGGATTTTACTGTCCACCGAGCTTGGCAAGCGCAGGTGGTCGCAAGCGGACTTAGCCCGAAAGACAGGGATAAGGGCCTCCACAATAGGCGACTACTACAACGAGCTGACAGACCGCATAAACCTCCGGCACTTCGAGCTGATATGCAAGGCGCTGGATTGCGATCTGACAGATCTCCTTGTCTACCATCCAGACGAGGACACCCCCGTGAAGTCGCGCAGTGGTGCTCCCCTACATGAGCAGCCGCCCAAGGAATAAGCCATGCTCCATAGACCCGGACGTTTATGCGTCCGGGTCTTTTTCTATCTTCACCACATCTGCGATGGAACAGTCCAGCGCCAGACAAATCCGCTCGATAACTTCCAGGGCGACATACTGATTCTTGTTGAGCTTGTTGAGGGTCGAATTGCTCATACCGACCATCTTCACAAGCTCCATTTTCTTCACGCCCTTTTCGATAAGGGTATGTTGCAGCGGCTTATATGAAATCATGGTGCCACCTCCTTGAGAATACCATACCACAACATTGTCGATTTGTCAAAAACTTTTTTGCGAAAAATCGAAAATAACTGTTGACAAGGCGACAGCCTTATGGTATCGTATGCTCACAACAACACGACACTACTTAACGCGAACACGACAAAATTATGGGAGGTCACAAAGATGTACGATATGATGAAGAAACAGAACTTCGGTGTGGAGATTGAGCTGACGGGTATTACCCGCGAGCAGGCCGCCAATGTCATCGCCACCTACTTCGGCACCCAGACCCGCTACCTCGGCACCTACTACAGCACCTACGGTGCCACCGACCGGAAGGGCCGCACCTGGAAAGCCATGTCCGATGGCAGCATCAACACCGAGCGCAAGACCAGCAGCGGTCGGGTCGCGGCCAACCGTGACTACTCCTGCGAGGTCGTGACCCCCGTTCTCCAGTACGAGGATATGGAGGATCTGCAGAATGTCGTCCGCGCTCTCCGCGAGGCCGGTGCAATCGCCAACAGTTCCTGCGGCATCCACGTCCATGTGGACGGCAAGAACCACACCCCCGCCAGCCTGACCCGCCTGATGAACTTCGCCATTGGCCGTCAGGACCTGTTCTATGAGGCCCTGGAAATTGGCGACCGCGCCAATCACTGGTGCAAGAAGATGAACGTCACGCTGCTGAAAGCCATGAAGAACGACAGCGAGAAAACCACAAACAGCCTCGAGCGCATCTGGTACAGCTCCGCCAACGATGGTTACACCGGCGGTATCAACCATGAGCACTACAACACCAGCCGGTATCACGGTGTCAACCTCCACGCTTTCTTCACCAAGGGAACGGTTGAGTTCCGGCTGTTCAACGGCACCACACACGCCGGCAAGATCAAAGCCTATGTCCAGTTCTGCCTCGCCATGAGCGCCTGGGCGATTGACTGCCAGGACAACCGGCTCTACTTCAAAGGCTGCGCTGGCTACACCGCAGAGCAGAAGGCCACGCTGATGACCAACGTCCTGGTGAAGCGCCTGGGCCTGGGCGGTGCGGAGTTCAAGACCTGCCGTCAGCACCTGACCGCTCCCTTTCGCCCCCAGTCCCAGGCGGAGGCCGAGGTAGCTTAACAACAAACCGGCTGACCTACCGGCCACACGGGGAGAACGGAGGAAGTCTATGAAGCGGAAATACTACATCGCCTACGGGAGCAACCTGGACGTTGACCAGATGCTCCGGCGCTGCCCGGACGCTATCACGATTGGCAGCTCCACCATTGACGGGTACCGGCTTGTGTTCCGGGGGAACAGTCGCTCTGGCGTTGCCAACATCGAGCCCCGCGAGGGGGCGAGCGTTCCCGTTGGCATCTGGTCTATCAGCCCCTCGGACGAGGAATCCCTGGACTGGTATGAGGGGTACCCCCGGTTGTACGTCAAGCAGGTATTCCCCCTGTCGGTACGAGGGAAGAAGATTAAGGGGATGGCCTACGTCATGACCCCGGGCCACAGGATCACCGCCCCGATGCAACAGTACCTCAACACCATCATGGAAGGCTACAAGGACTTTGGATTTGACCCCGCGCCGCTGCTGGCAGCTGCGGCCGAGGCCAGGAAAGGAGAATGAGCATGGACTATGAGCAGTTTTCTCAGGACGTGACCGACACCGCTGCGGCAAAGAGGGCCGTGGACGAGTTTGCCAAGAAGCAGGTGGACGGGGTGCATATCTGCCCCCGCTGCGGGCAGTTGACTGTCAAGGAGCGGTTGGTCACCAATGCCCTGAGCCGCCACGCCGATGTCTACATCTGCGACGCCTGTGGCATGGACGAGGCAATCCGGGACATGAAAGGACAGCCCCTGCCGCTCAAGGATTGGGCGATTGCCAAGATCCCCCGGTAAGCCAAAAAGGGGCGGTGGCCCCGGCTAAGGTACCCACCGCCCCGCCTCACCACGGAGGCACCGGGAAAACCCGGCTCCTCCAGCATACCAGAACAGGCAGAAAAATTCAAGGAGGAACGCGAAAATGATGTTGTCCGAATTTGTGGAGCGCACCGGCTTTGAGCCGATGCCCGCCGAGTACGCCAAAATTGAGGAGGCCTACTGCAACTTCAACGGCGACAAAGACGCTTTCTGCAAGGCCTTTGTCGATGGTGGCGGCGAGAAGAAAATCTACCAGGCCAGGGCCGACGAAATTGACCGGCTGAACGGCAAAATCCTGGAGATGGACAAGTCCGCCAAGCATGACGGCGCGGAGTATGAGCGCCGACTGGCTGCGCTCCAGGCTGAGCTTGACAAGGAGCTGGAATGGAAGCCCTACGAGTTCACGCAGAACATTTCCCAGGCGGAGTATGCGGAGCTGGTCAAGAGCATTTCCGGCGGGGCGGCCCGCTACATGACTGATGATGAGGCCCTGGATTGGGTTTGCCAGGAGTTCGGCTTTGACCGCAGCCAGGTCACAATCCTGCATGAGATCGACGAGCAGGAGATTAACCGGCATAACCTCTGCCGCGCCAGCGGCCGGAAGATTGACCGCCGCCCCGTCTACTGCGCCACCGACTATCATTACATCCGCTTCAATGCGGGCTGTGGTGCGTGGCAGTGGGAAGCCTGGAATGGCCAGATCCGCCCCTTCTACAATTAAACACACGGCCCGCCCCGGAGGTTACGAGGGCAGAAAGGACAGAAAAATGACTATGCTCGATATTTTGAGAAATCGGCTCCCGGACGGTTTGACCATCACAGAAGCCAAGGAGAAACCCAGCAAATATATCGTGAAGTTTGCCTACAACGGCGAAGCCTTGAGCGGGCAGGGCGAGCTTATAAAAGCCTGCACTCCCGGTAAGGAGAATGCGATTTGCGATACTACCATCCAGGTTGTTATGACTGGGCTCATGCTTGATAAAGGCGATGTGGAGGGAGCAAAGCATTGGATGGACTATGCCAAGAGAATGTCCACTACCAAATCCGGCAGGGAGAAGAATTTCACGGTGGAAGCGATTCAGAAAATTATTCGTAGCCACAATGATGTTGTGACAGCCCTGGAGGACAGCCAGCTCCCGGTGCCGGAGGGTAAGATGTTCATGGCTATGGGGATCTGGCACAAGCTGGCCTGTGAGGGCTCGGACATCACCCACATGGCGCGGGAAAACGGTATCGACGCGAAGTGCAATATGCAGACTGGCCGGATCATCGTCTATGGCAATTCAGCCGCCGAGTAAATCAAGGGAGGTTTTTTAATGCGAGCATGGGACATCAGAACTGCGGAGCAATGCGGAATCTTGGAGCGGTGCAAGGCTTTTGAAAAAGAACTGCTCCAAATCAAGGACATCGTGCCGGATAAGTCCGATGATGGCATCCCGTTCGATTTGAGCGGATTCCTCAGCAACATCTTCCAGGTCATCATCGACCCCCAGTATGACATTAGGGCCGACAGGGATGACTACTGGGAGG
>CATNCS010000061.1 GCA_950097245.1 uncultured Oscillospiraceae bacterium
AATCCTTTCAGATGACTCCCCCTTGAATGCCCCCACCCAATTTGAATAAATTGTTGTTAGTTGTTCGGATTGGGCTGGGGTTGTTCTTTGCCTACAACCCTTATAATTCAAGGGATACAGGCTTTTATGCCTCGGGTGCCATGTGTTAGAACCCAAACGAAAACAGTTCAAGATCAAAGTGCAAAACGCTTGTGCATAACGAGTTTCAGAAATAGTAGTTTCGTAGTGGTAAGCCACGTTGCCGTGGACGTCATGTTGTTCGCGGCGACTTTTTACAAAAGTCAACTCTTACTCATTTTGTCGTGGCTCCTTTCCAGATCGGACCCGCTTCGCTGGCTCCGATCTGGTTTTGGGCGTGGGCTTAAAAGTTGCATCTTTTTTGTCAACACAAGACAAGATGCCGAAATTTTATAAATTTCGGCATCTTCTTTTATAAAAAGTATAGTTATGCAGCGGATATGAAACCGCAGATTTTTTGCATACAATTAACCCCGCTTATTTGTGCGTCAACCTCCGAATTTTTCCATGCTGAAGATCTCCCCGGTATCATGGCTACCAGGTGAGGGGCAGCAGCCCTATCACCGGAAGGGACAAGCTGTTCCAGCGGCTCACGCCTTTCACAGCCACAGAATTGTCCTTCATATTGGCATTTATTTTATCAAAGAACTCCGACAGCACGTCGGCACAGTTGAACACAGGGTCGTCAGCCTCACCGGACAGGGAGGCCAGCCAGGGCATCTCACTGTTAAGGAGGGCGGCGTACCTGGTGAGAATCCCGCGCATGGCGGATACGGTTATCAGGTCGTCGGGCGTGAAGAAGTCGTCGCTGTCTCCGGCAATGAGGCCGGTGGAGCGGGCCCACCGGATGGCGGGGGCGAAGCCGCTTTCAGCGGCGGCGTCCGGAAAGTCCCGGGCCTCGGGCCGGCCCCCATAACGCCAGAGATAATCTATGAGCTGGGCGTGAGTGACGGGTCCGGCGGCCAAAGGCACAGCCTCATCCGCCGCCTCAACAGAGCCGCCGGAATGACTGCTGTTCCAGCTGCTGGAGCTGGCGGTGTTGGCTACATAGCTCTCATAGTCCCGCTTGGCCTGGTCGGCGGCGGTCTGGGCGGCATCGGCGGCCAGCCGGGCCTCCTGAGCCTCCTGAGCGGCCCGGGCGGCGGCGGTCTCTGCGGCCGTCAGGGAGGCCTTGGCCTCCTCCAGCGCCCTCTGCTCAGCCAGAGTACTGCAGGTCATACCTCTGGCCGCAGTCAGCTTGGCCTGGGCAGCTTCCACCCTGACCCTGGCGGCCTGGAGAGCGCTCCAGGCATCCTCATAGGCCCTGGAGGCCTCAGCAGCCGTTACCAGAGCCTGAGCGGCTCTCCACTGGGCATCGGCATTTTCCCGGGCCAGGGCGGCGGCCTGTCTGGCCTCATCCTCGGCCTTTTGAAGGGCTGCTGTCTCCTGACTGGCTGATTTGGCGCTCTCCAGCGCCGCGTTTGCCCTCAGGCAGTTCTCGCGGAGCCCCTCCATAAGCCTGTCCAGCTCGTCCCGTGCCCGCCTGGCCTCCTCCAGCCTGGCTGCTGCGGCCTCGATTCTCTCCTGAGCTGCGGTAATGTCTCCGCTGGCAGCGGCGGCTTCGCCTGCGGCGCTTGTCAGCCCTGCCCGGGCGCGGTCAAGAACGCCTTGGGCCTCCTCAACCCCGCCCTCCGCTGCGGCCAGGGCCTGCCAGGCGGCGGCGAGCCGGCCCTTGAGCTCCAGCAGCTCCTGAAGGGCCCGGGGGTCCTCAGTGCCTTGGGCGCCCTCTGCGGCAAGGGCTCTAATTCTGGTGTTAACCGCATCCAGAGCTCTGCCGTAGGCAGCCCGGGCGGCAGTCAGACCGCCCTGGGCGTTCTCCAGGTCGCGCCCGGCGGCATCGAAGCGCTTCCGGGCGGCGTCAAGCTCCACCTTGGCCGCCTCCCTCACTCCGTCCTTGTCCTGGAGCTCACTGGTAAGACGGGCCAGCTCATTGTCCAGCTCCTGCTTCTTCGCGTCAAAGTTGGCAATGTCATTCTTCAAGCCAGCGATTTCGGTGTTCTTTTCCACGATTGCTTCCGCGTTTTCTTCTTTTAGCTGCTCAACCCTTCGTTGGGCGGCAATCAGCTCCACATACGCCTTGCCGTATTCCGCTTTTTTGTCAGCCGCAGGATACGGGTATCCATGATAGTCCAATTCGGTATAATCCGGGTCTGTAAGCCTTAGATATGCCTCTTCAATTTTTGGCCGCTGAGAGGGATACATTTCTATAAGCTGATCCTTTTTAGTCAGAACATCTTTCTTCGTGTAAGAAACTTTGTCCTTAATGGACCCCCAAAACACACCCGTTTCCTTCAGCCAATTCTGGGCCTCCTGCTCCGAAGGAAAATAATTCTGCCTGGTTACTTCTTCATCAATTTCAGCGTCACGGAGGGCGGCTGAACCGTCAAGCTTTGTGAGAGCCTTTTCAGCGGCATCCAGGCCTTTTTTCAGTGTCTCCTGGTTGAAGTTTTCAGCCTCTTCTTTTGCGTTGTCGTACGCTGCCTCAGCGGCGGAGGCAGCGGCTTCGGCGTCCTCATACCGCTGTTTGACGCCCTTCCCGCCGTCTCTGCCGTTCAGAACAGCGTCGGCCTCATCGAAGGCACGCTGCGCGGCCTCGGCCTCCCCCTGAGCGGTATCCTGTGCGCCCTTCAAAGCGACGGCGCTGTCCACCTGGGCCCTCAGTTCCTCATCCGTAACGTGCTCGCCAAGGGCTCCGACGATGCCGGCGTCAGCCTTGCCGGCCGCGGCGGCGTCGTAATTGGCCTGCGCGGCGCTCTGTTGCTCGCTGAGCTCCTGAATCGGCTCTCTGGTCTCTGCAAGCTTGGATTCAGCGGCGGCGACGGCCTCCCGGGCTCGGGTCTGGGCGGCCTGCGCGGCGGCCAGCCGCTGCCGCGCGGAGCTGAGCTGGATATGGGTTGCATCCTCTTCCCGCTGGAGACGCTGGATTTCCTCCTGGGCGGCCTGGACCTTCAGCGCCTCGGCCTCCAGCGCGCCCCGGGCGCTCCTCAGGTCGTCCTCGGCGGTGGAGACGGCGGCTCTGGCCTCCTCCAGACGGGAGGTAGCCGCCTCCAGTCTGGAGGAGGCCTCGTTCAGACCGCTGTCCGCGGACTCCAGCACACCGGCGGCCTGCCGGGCGAGCTCCGCCGCGGCCTCGGCGGTAGCGGCCACATCCTTAACGCCCTCCAGAACGGTCTTGACGGCGTCGTACTGGGTCCTGGCAGTATCGAGGGTCCCCTTTGCCTCGTTCAGCGCCTTCAGCGCCTCGTCTAGCTCCGCCTGACGCGTCCCGGCGTCGGCCCCGGCGACGGTCTCCCTGGCGGCAGCCACCAGCTCGTCATACCTGGCCCGGGCCTCATCCAGTCTGGCCTGGGCGGCATCGACAGCGCCCCTGTTTTGCCGGACAGTATCGGTCATCCGGTCAGCGGCTTCCCGGGCCTGGACAGCGGCCTCCTGCGCCTGGTCGGCGGCACTCTGACGGTCGGCAAGACTGGCTCCGGGATCGGATGCAATCTGCTCCAGACGGGCGGCCTGGCCGTACTGCTCCTGTGCCTGCCGGATATAGCGATCAATGTCTGTCTGCGGAGCGGAGCCCTTGAGCGTCTGGTCAATGGCGGCGGTAAGCTCCTGGCTGAGGCTGTCAATCTCCCGGTTGACCTCCGTGATGGTTTCTGTGATGACATCTGCGGCCGCGTCCGCACCGGGCTTGTCCTCCGTGCCTACAGCGGCGTCGGCCTCCGCAACAGCCTGCTCCAAGGCGGCGTTCCCGGCGGCCTGGCCCACAGCCTCAATGTCCTCTTCCACGCTGTGAATGGAGCTCTGCTCCTCGGGGCTTAAAATATCCTGGGCGGCGCCAGGGGCGGCACTCTCCTCCCCCTCCGGAGACGCGGCGGCGGGCAGCAGACTGAGCGCCACGCTCAGGGCAAGTATGACGGAGAAAATACGTTTTTTTGCCATTATTTTACCCCCTTTTCAGTTTTAAGACAGATGAAATCCTGGCAGACGGGCTGGCCTGGCATTTCCGCCCCATGTCCCGCGCACCGCCCTGGGTAAGATTTCCACTTGTTTAAATATAACACGGTTGCCCGGAGCTTTCAAGAAATATTTGACATTTTTCGACAAAAAAGAGCGGCCGCCTTGGAGCGCTGTCCAAGGCGGCCAAAGGAATGGGCCTGTTACGGGGCCGGGCACTGCCGGCCGGTGTGGTCGATGGTGTACTCCCCGGTGAGAATGATCTGAGCGATAGAGACAGACGAACATACAGGCTCCCAGGGTCAAGCGGCCTTCAGTGCTTCCCGTTTTCCCCGAATCCGCTGGAACAGGACGATAGCCACAAACAGGGCCAAACCCACCACGTCGCTGACAGGCTCGCTGCTGATGAGCAGGATGGAGGTGGCGGCGGCAACTGCACGTGCCAGGATGGGCACCTTGGTGTACAGGAAACCCTCGGCAGCCACGCTGATGAGAGCCACGCCGACGACGGAGGTGAACAGGATCCACGCGCCGCTGAAGAAGTTGACGCCATAGAGCAGCAGGCCCTGGTTGTACACGAACATGTAGGGGACGATAAAGCCCGCGATGGCCAGCTTCACCGAGACCCAGCCCGTCTTCATGGGGTTGCCGCCCGAGATGCCGGCCGCGGCGAAGGAGGCCAGGGCCACGGGGGGCGTCAGGTTGGCGAACATGGCGAAGTAGAAGCAGAACATGTGGGCCGCCAGATCGGGCACCCCCAGCTGGATGAGGGCGGGGGCGGCAATGGTGGCGGTAATCAGGTAGGAGGGGATGGAGGGCAGGCCCATGCCCAGAATCATGCAGGTGACCATGGTGAACAGCAGGGTCAGGAACAGGCTCAGTGCGGGGATAGTGGGGAAGGCGTTCCGGCCGATGCTGATGATGGCGCTGGCAATGTTCAGAGCAAAGCCGGTCTGAGAGCAGACGCCCACGATGATGCCCACGCAGGCGCAGCTGATGGCCACCGAGACGGTGGATTTGGCGGCCTGGGCGAAGGCGTCGTAGATGTCCTTCAGGCTCATGCGGCTGATGGGCCGCAGCTCGGCCACCGCGATGGTGATGATGATGCTCCAGAAGGCGATTTTCAGCACAGTCCAGCCGGAGAGGAACATCATGGATACCAGGAAGATGATGGGAACCAGCAGATGGCCCCGATCCCTGAGGACGGTCCCGATCCTGGGCAGCTGGTCTCTGGGCAGGCCGTACATCTTATCCTTGTTGGCCCGCAGCTGTACCTGGAACAGGATGCCCGAGTAGTAGACGATGGCCGGGATAATGGCGGCGGTGACGATCACCGCGTATTTGACCCCCAGTGTCTCCGCCATGACGAAGGCGGCGGCGCCCATGATGGGAGGCATCAGCTGTCCGCCCACCGAGGCGGTGGCCACAACGGCACCGGCAAACTCGTCGGAGTACTTGTTCTTCTTCATCAGGGGAATGGTGAAGGAGCCGGTGGTGACCACCACGGCCACGGCGGCGCCGTTGATCATGCCCAGCAGTCCGGAGGCGATGACGCCCACCTTGGCCGGGCCGCCCTTGGTGCCCCCGGCTACGGCGCTGGCAAGATCGTTGAACAGCCGGCCCATACCGCACTTGTTCATTACCTCTCCGAAGATGATAAACATGACAATGTAGGTGGCCGAGACCTTGATGGAGGAGCCGTAGATACCGTAGATGTCGGTAGTCAGGTATTTGATGATGGCCGCCCAGGTGTAGCCCCTGTGGCGGAACAGGTCGATGGGCACGTAGCGCCCAAACATCCCGTACAACAGGAAGATGATGCACAGAACAGGCAGGGCCGCACCGCTGATGCGGCGGGTGGACTCCAGCACCAGGATCACCAGCAGGGTGCCCATAATCAGGTCCAGGGTGGAGGGCTTGAAGCCGGTGGAGATAAACGCCTCATACCGGGCGAAGACATAGATGGGTTCGGCGATGGCGACAAGGGTAAAGATGTAGTCGTACCAGGCGATCCTCTTTCTGGACGCCTTCTCCCAGGCGGGGTAGAGCACGAAGCTGAGAATCAGGATCAGGCCCACATGGATGGCGTGGTGCTTCAGATTCTGAATGGAGACCAGGCCGGAAGCGATGACCAGGTGGTAAACAGTGAACAGAAAACAGAACAGGGACAGCCCCTTGTTCAGGACGGGGGAACCAAATTTCCGGGTACGGGCGGCTTTCTCATGCTTTTCCAGAAAGGCCTCCTGTTTGGCGGCCTCTTCCGCCGACACTTCCTGACGGAATACGTTTGTTTCTTCAGCCAAGGTGAAACAGCCTCCTTTGCGTGATGATTTCGCAGGTGACAAAGCTGTGGTGCGGGAGCTCCGAAAAATCCAGAACCGGCTGCCCGTTGAGCAGCAGCTCCTTCATGTTGATCTGGGATGTGATCCAGCTGAACCTGGGAAACACAGAGTTGATCTCATCCATGTGGACCAGGCCATCCTCCCCCACATAGGTAGGGACATCCATCTCCGCCGGGATGCCGGCCCCAAACCCGCCCACTTCGATGCGTTTCAGAAGGAACGAACCGTCTTGCTGGATCAGGTAGTACTCGTTCCAGGGGACATGCTCAAAGGAGTGGGTGAGGGTGACGGCCACCTCGTCCCCCAGGGAGACGGTGTGGGTGAGGATCGTCTCCCCCGTCTTCTGATAGGAGATGCGCATAACCCGTACCGGAGTCAGGCCCCAGCTCAGGAGAAGGACCAGCAGGGCGGCCGCCGTTCCAAAGACGGCCGTCCTGTTCCGATGTAAAAAGGAGGTCACTTGGTAAAGCCGTGGTCAGACCACCACTTCTCGGCGCCGGGGTGGAGGGGCAGCTGGATGTCGCTGATGCCCACATCCAGATAGATGTTCTTGTCGGCGGCGTTGTGGGAGGCCTGAATGGTGGAGATGTTCTCGAAGATGCCGGTGAGCATGTCGTAGACCATGGCGTCGGACAGGTCGGCGCGCACCAGCATGATGTTGTACACAAAGACGCTCTCCACGTCCTCTTTGTTGTTGTAAGTATCAGCGGGAATGGTGGTGGCCGCATAGAAAGGATACCTGGAAATCAGGGCATCCCGGCCGGCCCCCTCGATGGGAACGATGACCATATCATAGCTGGTGGCCAGCTCGGTGACGGTGGCGTTAGGCAGGCCGGAGGTGACAAACACGGCGTCACACTGGCCGTTTTTCATGTTGTCGATGGCCTCGCCATAGGCCAGGTAGTCCACGGTGCAGTCGTCGTAGCTCATGCCGTAGGCCTCAAAGATCATGCGGGCATTCAGCTCCACGCCGGAGTTGGCTGCGCCCACGCCCACGCGCTTGCCCTTCAGGTCCTCCACGGACTTGATGCCGGTGTTGGCGGTGGTGACCAGCTGCACATAGTTGGGCCACAGACGCATCAGAGCCCGCAGATCGCTGGCCGGCTCCTTGCCCTCGTAGGCGCCGAAGCCCTCATAGGCCTGCATCACCGAGTCCTGCATGGCGATGGCGATCTCGGCGCCGCTCTCCTGGATCAGCTGAATGTTCTCTCCGGAGGCGGCGGTGGACTGGGCACTGGTGGTATAGCCCCAGTCCTTCAGGGCGGTGGCAAAGGCGCCGCCGATGGGGAAGTAGATGCCGGAGGTGGGACCGGTGGCCACTGTGACAAACTCCTTGGCCCGCTCCGCCTTGCTCAGGCCGCCAGACACGTCACCGCCGGCGTTGGAAGACTGAGCGCCACCGGCAGGAGGAGGATTGCCCCCGGTCTCTCCGCCGCCGCAGGAAACCAGGGCAGCGGCCATGCACAGGGCCAGGACAAAAGCTGTAATCCGTTTCATGTGTCTCATAACTACGCTCTCCTTTTCGTATTCAGAATTGAGTTTTATTTCCACGACCGCGACCGCGTCGGAGAAACCGAGGAGTTGTACATCTGCAACAAAAATAGCGCCAGGATGAAATTATAATATGGCAAAAATTTTTTTGGTCAATAGAATCGGCGTATCCTGTGCTATAGCGGGAATGAACCGCAGAATTTGGGGAAGGAACCGCAGCAGCGAGCTTGCAAGCCTGAATATTCAGAGAAAAAAGTGCTTGATTTTACCGAAAAATAGTGTTAATGTACAACATATCTTAGATTTATGGGAAGCAAAGCATTTAACAGGGGGGGAGCAAAGTGGGAAACGAGCTTTTTCAATATCTGCTGGTCAATATCAGCCTTCTGGTACTGGTGGCGGCTATACTGATTGAATTAAAGCCTCTGCGCCGTCTGCTGAAAAAGCAAAAGAAGTCCCTGTCTGACCAGCTGTGCCTGGGGACAATTTTTGGACTGTTGTCCATCAGCGGGACCTATACCGGCCTGAGCCTCCAGGGCGCGGTGGTCAATACCAGGGTGGTCAGCACCCTGGCCGCAGGCCTGGTAGCCGGCCCCTTTCCCGGGCTGTGCGCAGGATTGATGGGAGGCGTTCACCGCCTGCTCTACGACCCTGCCAGCTTCACCTCAGTGGCCTGTGCCATCGGGACCTTCTGCTTTGGCGTGATCGGAGCGGCGGCCTGCCGGCAGCTCCCGCAAAAAAAGGGCCGGAATTTGGCCCTGATCCTGCTGGTTATTGTGTCTGAGCTGCTGCAAAGCCTGATTATCCTGGCAGTCTCCAGGCCTTTTTCCGCCGCGATGGAGCTGGAAAAGGTCATCCTCCTGCCCAAAATGCTCATGAATTCCCTGGGGCTGGTACTGTTTATGAGTCTGCTGGACCGCTTCAACTGGAGTATGACAATTGAACTGGCCGATCAGCAGTATCTGGCGCTGCTCATCGCCCACAAATGCCTTCCCTTTCTCCGGGAGGGGCTGGAAAACCGGGACGCCATGGGTCAGGCGGTAGATATGGTGCGGGAGATGCTGCCCGATGTCCGTGTGGCGCTCACCGACCTGGAGCAGGTGGTGGCGGCCAGCGGCATGGAGCTGAGCGCTGTCCCCCTCCCGGCCCAAAAGGCCATGGAAAGCGGCAAACTGGTGGTGGAACGGGACGCCTCAGACCTCTGCGGCCCTCCCCGTCACAGGAGCCGTGCGTTCATCGCCGCTCCCCTCACCTGCGGGGAGGAACAGATCGGCGCTCTGCTGTTCTGCGTGCCCCAAGGTCCCAACCTGATTCTGGAGGCCAGCTGCCGCACGGCTGAGGGTCTGGCCCGGCTGTTTTCCTCCATGCTGGAGGTTGGGGAGCTCCAGCACCAGATCCAGATGCGCCAGCAGGCCGAGCTGCGGGCCCTCCAATCTCAAATTGACCCGCATTTTCTGTTCAATGCCCTGAGCACCATCTCCGCTCTGTGCACCGCCAATCCGCAAAAAGCCAGGGAGACCATCCTCACCCTGGCCGGCTATTTCCGGCAGGCGTTGTCCATCAACGAGCCCTTTGTCTCCCTGGAGCAGGAGCTGTCCAATGTCCGCAACTACCTGGCTCTCACCGAGGCCCGGTTTCAGGATGCCATCCACGTTACATGGGACCTGCCCGATGTGCTGCCGGTACTGTATCTGCCGCCCCTGGTCCTCCAGCCCATTGTGGAGAACGCTGTGCGCCACGGCGGGACCGAGGTGGACAACCGGCATGTTCATATTTTGATTCGTCAGGAGGGCGAGAAAGTCAATATCTGTGTCTCAGACCAGGGACACGGCTTCCCGGAGGAGATTCTGAAACGGCTCCAGGATCCCCGGGATCCCGGCTATACCGGGCTGTTCAACGTCCAAAAGCGGCTGCGCAGCGTGTACGGCGGACAGTGCGGCCCTACCGTCAACAGTTCGGAGCAGGGATCAACGGTCACAATTTCCCTCCCGCTGATACCTCCGGGAGGACTCAAATCAAAACAGGAAGGGAGCATGGCTTATGCGTATCGCGGTCATTGACGATGAGAAGCTGACCCGGGAGGAGCTGATCCGGCTGATTCGGGAGGATTTTCCCCAGGCTGAGGTCTACGAGGCAGGCAGCGGGGTCCAGGCCATGCAGCTGTTGGAGAAAAAAACCTTCGATTTCCTGTTTATCGACGTCCGCCTGGGGGATATGGAGGGGACCACAGTGGCCTCCCTGGCCCGGCGGCTGATGCCGGAGGCCAAAATCATCTTTGCCACCGCTTACTCGGAATATGCCGTCACCGCCTTTGAGCTCCAGGCCAACGACTACATCCTGAAGCCCTACGATCCGGCCCGCATCCGTCAAATTCTCAGCCAGTATGGGCAGGTCCGTCCGGAGCAGAACGACGATTTCCGAATTGCCATCAGCGGCAGCCGGAGGCACACTATTTTGCTGCGTCTGGACGACATCACCTATATTGAGTCCCAGGGGGCCGGGAAGCGGTGCGTAATTCATACCGTCTCCGGTGAGTCATACGATGACAGCACGGCCCTGGGCGTCTATGAGGAGCGGCTGCGCAGCCGAAGATTTTACCGTATCCACAAGACCTGCCTGGTCCATCTGAAATATGTTCAGGATATTTTCCCCTGGAGCGGGAGCGACTTCGCCCTCCGGGTCCGGGGGTCCAGCGTTGAACTTCCCATCGGCCGGGACCGCCTGAAAGGATTGCGGGCGTGCCTGCACATCTAAGCGTATAAAATAGGCAGCAGGAACTGAACGATTTGTTCAGCTCCCGCTGGGTTGATAGAAAATTTTCGTTTTTTGCTGACGCTGTCTCCGTTTCCACTCTTTCTCCGGGGCTTTCCCGCTGAAAGAACTATCAGCTACTCTTTACATCCGGGCACACAGAGCCTATAATGAACAGACGTATGGGACAAAGCGCAGGACGCATACAATCCCATACATCGCAGAGGGAAAGGAGGACCATGGGCAGAGCCCATCAGAAGCGCCAGTGCCCGCTTCGGCGGGACGACGAGGTGAGGGGAGTATCGAAGATTCGGCGGATACCCCTCCGCGCCGGCTCCGGGCGCGTACACAGCCAGTAAATATGCGGGCAACCGCAAAACAGAGGGGCTGTGACCGGGGAACGAGGTCAAATGGCTGCGAGTTTGTCCTCCTATTTTCCCTGCTGTGACCAGGGTATTCCCGCCTCCGGCGGGGAGACCGGAGCCATGGCAGGCACAAGGAGGAAAATTGAATATGTGCGGAATTGTAGGCTATATCGGGCGGGAACAGGCCGCCCCCATTCTGCTGGAGGGGCTGTCCCGGCTGGAGTACCGGGGGTATGACTCCGCCGGTGTGGCGGTGTTCGACGCTCAAGCGGGCGCCTTGGCTGTCCGCAAGGCCAAGGGGCGGCTTCAGGTGCTGTCCGACCAGCTCCACGGGGGCGCGGACCTGGACAGCACCGTGGGGGTGGGCCACACCCGCTGGGCCACCCACGGCGCCCCCAGCGACATCAACTCCCACCCCCAGGTGAGCCGCAGCGGCAAAATCGCCGTGGTCCACAACGGAATCATTGAGAACTATGCCGAGCTGAAGGGCTTCCTGCAATCCAAGGGGGTGCCCTTCGTCTCCGAGACCGACACCGAGGTGGTGGCCCAGCTCATCGAGTACTTTTACGACGGCGACCTCCTGGCCGCCGTGGGCCGGGTGCTCCGCCGCATCCAGGGGGCCTACGCCCTGGGCATCCTGTGCGCCGACTGTCCGGATCAGATTGTGGCCGTCCGCAAGGACAGCCCCCTGATCCTGGGCTACGGCGAGGGCTGCAATTTTATCACCAGCGACGTCACCGCCATCCTGCGCCACACCAGGAGTGTGGGCTACATGGAGGACGGGGAGCTGGCCGTCCTCACCCGGGAGGGCATCCGGTGCTGCAACCACCTGATGCAGCCCATTGAAAAAGAGATCGTCACCGTGGACTGGGAGATGGATGCCGCTGAGAAGGGCGGCTATGAGCACTTCATGTTCAAGGAGATCATGGAGCAGCCTGAGGCCCTGCGCCGGTGCCTCTCTCCCCGCATCCGGGAGGGGGAGATCGTCTTTGAGGATTTTTCCCTGGATCAGGATTACATTAAAAATATGCGCCGCATCTACATTGTGGCCTGTGGCTCCAGCTACCACGTGGGCATGGTGGGCAAGTACCACCTGGAGCGGCTCACCCGTATCCCGGTGGAGGTGGCCCTGGGCTCCGAGTTCCGGTACATGGACCCCATCGTGGACGACCACACCTTAGTGATTGTCATCAGCCAGTCCGGGGAGACCCTGGACACCATGGCCGCCCTGCGGGAGGCCCGGCGGCTGGGGGGACACATCCTGTCCATCGTCAATGTGGTGGGCTCCTCCATCGCCCGGGAGTCGGACCAGGTGCTCTACACCTGGGCGGGGCCGGAGATTGCCGTGGCCACCACCAAGGCCTATACCACCCAGTTGGCCCTGCTGTCCCTGCTGGCCCTGTGGCTGGCCAAGCGGCTGGGGACCGTCCCGGAGGAGGACTTCCGGTCCATGCTGGCCGCCTTCCAGGAGCTGCCGGACAAAATGGAGGAGGTCCTGTCCCGCCGGGAGGATATCCAGTACTTCGCCTCCCGGTACTTCAACCACGACTCCATCTTCTTTATGGGCCGCAACATCGACTATGCTCTGGGCCTGGAGGGCTCCCTCAAGCTGAAGGAGATCAGCTACATCCACTCGGAGGCCTACGCCTCCGGGGAGCTGAAGCACGGCACCATCAGCCTCATCGAGGACGGCACCCTGGTGGTGGCCCTGAGCACCTACAGCGGGCTCTTCGCCAAGGCAATGAGCAACGTAGTGGAGGTGAAGGCTCGGGGGGGCAGTGTGCTGGCCCTCACGGTGGAGCCCCGCAAAGCGGAGATGGCCCAGACCGCCGACGGGGTAATGACCATCCCCGATATCCACAACCTGCTCCTCCCCTGCCTGGGGGTGGTCCCCCTCCAGCTCTTCGCCTACTACGTGGCCCTCATGCGGGGCTGCGACATCGACAAGCCCCGGAACCTGGCCAAGAGCGTAACGGTGGAATAACAGCAGACAGTCCCCGCACCGCTGGTGCGGGGACTTATCATATTCAAAAGATATGGTAACTGCAATGATATATGTATTTCCTTTTTCTTCGCTTCTGTGTTAGCATAAGAATATCCAAAGGGAACAAAAACCTGAACACCATAAAAGAAAGTGGAGGAACCGATTATGAAAAAGTCTTTTTTTGAGAAGCTGTCCAACCTGCTGACCGACTTCTACAAGTCGTTCTCCATGGACTTTTAACCGGAATACCCAAACAAACAGAAGGAGGAATTGATGATGAAGAAGCTGGCTGAGTTCCTGTCGGAGTACTATGGGACTTTCTCCCGCTGAGACTGCCCTCTCCAATCTTTGTGTGATCCATCCGTCACCAAAGCCAACGCCCGGACAGCGGAAACGCTGTCCGGGCACATTTATTTGTCGGAGGTCTGTCACTATGTGAGCTGCTCTCCGTACTGTACTTTTGTGAAAGGCTTCTTAAAAATCGGAGGAAATACTTTTTACTTGTCTCTGCACCCGATTTGTGGTATAAATGAGGGAGTAACATATGTAACACGGTGTAAATACGGGGGATCGTTTTGTGGACACTAGGGCTTGTTTGAAAAATAAATATTGCACAAATCGATGGTAAGTGCGAAAATAGAGGAATGAAGAGATATGAATTAACAAAAGGACAATGGGAACGAGTGAAAGCAGTGCTTCCGCCCCCAAAGAC
>CATNCS010000062.1 GCA_950097245.1 uncultured Oscillospiraceae bacterium
GGGCAGTATCCCTACCCCTATCCGCCGTATCCCATGTATCCGCCCCAGCCCGCGCCGCCTGATCCCAAGGTAATCAACGCCCAGCCCAACCGGATGAAGGAGCTGAGCGCCGAGACCCAGCTGAATCAGGAGCAGAAGGACAATCTGGACCTGATCCTCTCCGTCTCCCTGGAGGTTGCGGTGGAGATCGGCCGGACCCGGCGGAAGATTCAGGATATCCTGTCCTTCTCCAAGGGCTCTCTGGTGGTGCTGGACAAGTTGGCCGGCGACCAGGTGGATCTGCTGGTCAACGGCCAGTGTGTGGCCAAGGGAGACGTGGTGGTCATCGACGACAACTTCGGCATCCGGATTACCGAGATTCTGCAAAAACCGGATATTAACGTGCTGACCCAGGGCTGAGCCCTTTAAGTTATAGATCAAGATACACAATCAACTATTTTTGAAAAGGATGGTTAACTATGGCTAAGATTCTTACAGTTGACGATGCTGCGTTTATGCGCAAGGTCATCAAGGACACCCTGAGCAAGGCCGGCTACAGCGAGATTTATGAGGCCGAGGACGGCGCCCAGGCGGTGGAGAAGTACAATGAGCTCAAGCCCGATCTGGTGCTGATGGACATCACCATGCCCAACATGGACGGCCTGGAGGCCCTGAAGGCCATCCGCGCCGCCGACGCCAACGCCAATGTGGTGATGTGCTCCGCCATGGGACAGGAGACCATGGTTATCGACGCCATCCGTTCCGGTGCCAAGGACTTTATCGTAAAGCCCTTTAAGCCTGAGCGGGTGCTGAAGACCGTCACCTCCATTGTAGGCGAGCCCTGATGTACTACTGGTCCCAGATTCTCTCTGTTTTGGGCCTGTTGGCGGTTATTCTCCTTGTGCTGGCGGGGGCCTACTGGTTTACCCGCTGGGCGGGGCAGAGCATGGGCGGAGGACTGTTTATCACCCGGGGCGGCCGCTTTCAGGTGCTGGACCGGGCGTCCATAGGCCGGGATCAGGCCCTGCTGGTGGTAAAGGCCGGCCAGCGGTATTTGCTGCTGGGCAGCACCCCCGCGGGTCTTACTCTGCTGACCGAGCTTACCAGAGAAGAGGGAGAGAGCTGGGAACCGTCCGCACCTCCGGAGGGACCGGAACAAAAACGGCCCCCGGACTTCCGTGCCCTGATGCAGCGGCTGAAAGAAAAGAAATAACCTGAAGTGCCGGTGACGAATCGAGGTGAGGAAGGATGCCAACCGACGCGCTGATTAATGTAAACGGCGATAGCGTGCAGACGCTGGAGATCCTGTTCCTCACTACCATCCTGATGCTTCTGCCCTCGCTGATCATCATGATGACCTCCTTTACCCGGTATGTGGTGGTCTTTTCCTTCCTGCGCAACGCCATGGGCACCCAGCAGACGCCCCCCAACATGGTGCTGATCGGCATGGCCCTGATTTTAACCCTGTTCACCATGAGTCCCACCCTTGCCGCCATCAATGAGGAGGCCTTTGCCCCCTACCAGGCGGAGGAGATCACCCAGGAGGAGTTCTTTGAACGGGCCCAGGTGCCGCTGAAGCGCTTTATGGCCGGCTATACAGAGCTGCAGAGTACAGAGCTGTACTGCAATATGGCCGGGGTGGATATGCCGGAAACCGAGGAGGAGGCCACCCGGCTGCCCCTGACGGTGATTATTCCGGCCTTTGTCACCAGCGAGCTGAAAAAAGCCTTTACCCTGGGCTTCCTGCTGTATATCCCCTTCCTGCTGATCGACATGGTGGTAGCCTCCACCCTGATGTCTATGGGTATGGTCATGCTGCCCCCGTCCATGATCTCCACCCCCTTTAAGCTTCTGCTGTTTATCCTGCTGGACGGATGGCAGCTGCTGTTCTCCACATTGGTGCGGGGCTTTGGCCTCGGGTAAGGAGGGGACATGTTAGACACATCGTTGGTTACCCAAATCCTGCGGGAGGGCATCTGGGTTGTGCTGAAAATAGGCGGCCCCATGCTGGTTTTGAGTATGGCGGTGGGCGTGCTGGTGGCCATTTTCCAGGCGGTCACCCAGATTCATGAGCAGACCCTGGGCTTTATCCTCAAGCTGACTGTAATTATCCTGGTGCTCCTGGTAGGAGGGGGCTGGATGATGGAGACTCTTCTGGACTACGCGAAGAGAATCTTTGAGCTGATGGCCGCCTACTAGGGGAGGGAGGAACCGCACCGTGGATTGGAACGCACTCACGCTCTTCCTGATGATTACCGGCCGGATGTCCGGCTTTGTGGTCTTCAACCCCCTGTTCGGGCGGCGGGGCATCCCCAATATCATCAAGGCGGGCTTCATTCTGCTGCTGTCCATCTGCGTGTTCTCCATCAACCCCGCCCGGGGCCCCATGCCGGAGACCCTCCTGGGACTGGTCTTTACCTTCGTTATGGAGATGTTCCTGGGATATGTGCTGGGGCTGATTATCAATTTCTTTTTCTATATCCCCGTGATGGCGGGCTCCGTCATTGATATGCAGATGGGTCTGTCTATGGCCTCCACCTACGACCCCGCCTCCGGCATCCAAGTGACGGCCACCTCCACCCTGCTCAACGTACTGATGTCCCTGCTGTTCTTCGCGGCCAACGGCCACCACACCCTGATCCGCATCTTTACCAGCTCCAGCCTTGTGGTCCCCTTTGGAAACGTGGCCCTGGGAGATCATTTTTTCGCGGCGATGATCCAGCTCTTTATCGACTGTACCCTGCTGGGCGTTAAGCTGAGCATGCCGGTTCTGGCGGCGGAGCTGATGGGCCAGGTAGGGATGGGCATTCTGATGAAGGTGATTCCGCAGATCAACGTGTTCGCCATCAACATCGAGCTGAAGGTGATTGTGGGCCTGGGCATGACGCTGCTCCTGCTGGTGCCGTTCAGCGAGTTTCTGCTGGACGCGGAGACCGAGATGCTGCTGGCCATTCAGCGTATTCTGCCCCTGATGTCGGGCTGAGAGCACCGGGAAACGGCTGACAAAGGGGGGATGACTCCATGGCCGGCGACTCCAAAACCGAAAAGGCGACACCAAAAAAGCGACGGGACGAACGAAAAAAAGGCAACGTTCTGATGAGCAAGGACGCGGTCGCCGTGGCTACCCTGATTGGCAGCCTGTTTATGGTTAAAATCATGGGCGGCGTTGTTCTGGGCCAGGTGAGGGAGCTGCTGCATATCTGCTTCGGCTATATGGTGTCCGGAGGGCCCAATGTAGTCGCTGAGATTCTTCCCACGCTGTTTAAAACGGTGGCGCTCAGCTTCGTTACCATGGCCGGCCCCTTTTTGGCGGTTACGGCCCTGCTGGCAGTGGGCGTGACATTCTTCCAGACCAAGATGCTGGTGGCCGGCGAGTCGATCAAGCCGAAGTTCAGCCGCATCAATCCCCTGCAGGGCTTTAAACGGCTCTTTTCCCTGCGCAGCATTATCGAGGCCCTGAAGGGCGTTTTGAAAATTTCCATTCTGCTGATTCTGATTTACAACTACTTCAGCCATGTGGCGCTGAGCTTCAGCCGGTTTCTGGATATGAGCCTGTCTCAGTCCTGCGGCATCCTGTTTCAGGACATTATCACTCTGGTGATCCAGATCGCGGTGGCCTTCGCCGTGCTGGCCTTCTTTGATTACCTGTACCAGTGGTGGGACTACGAACGCCAGCTGAAAATGTCCAAGCAGGAGATCAAAGAGGAGTATAAGCAGACCGAGGGCGACCCCCAGGTCAAGGGCAAGATCAAGCAGATTCAGCGCCAGCGGGCCCAGCAGCGTATGATGCAGCAGGTGCCCGGCGCCGATGTGGTCATCCGTAACCCCACCCACTTCGCCGTGGCCCTGCGTTACCACGAGAAGGAGGACAGCGCCCCGGTGGTGCTGGCCAAGGGGATGGATGAGCTGGCCCTGCGTATCGTCAAGGTGGCCGAGGAGAACGGCGTCTCCGTGGTGGAGAACGTGCCCCTGGCCCGATCCCTCTACGCCTCGGTGGATTTGAACCGGGAGATTCCTCCCGAGCTCTACGGCCCCGTGGCTGAGGTGCTGGTCTATGTGCTGAAGCTAGACCAGGAGACCCCATAAAATCGCGTACACTTCCTGCGCGCTAGGATTTCTATAATTAGAGGAAAGGATGACACCATGCGGAGAATTTTTCAAAACAGCATAGCCCTCCTCGTGGTGGTCATTGTCCTGTTCCTGATCGTCCCCCTGCACCCAGCCCTGTTGGACATTCTGATCATTATCAACATCTCGCTGTCCATCGTCATTTTGATGATTACCATGACCATCTCCGAGGCGCTGGAGTTTTCCATTTTTCCTTCCCTGCTGCTGATTACTACCCTGTTCCGGTTAGGACTCAACGTGTCTACTACCCGGTCCATCCTGGACTATAAGGGCAGCGGCGACATCGGCACGGCGGTCATCCGGACCTTCGGCCAGATGATTACCCAGGGCAACATTGTCCTCGGCATCATCATCTTCTTTATCATCGTGCTGGTGCAGTTCATCGTCATCACCAAGGGCGCCGAGCGCGTGGCCGAGGTTGCCGCCCGCTTCACCCTGGACGCCATGCCCGGCAAACAGATGGCCATCGACGCCGACCTGTCCTCCGGCCTCATCAACGAGCAGCAGGCCAGGGAGCGCCGCTCTAAAATTCAGCGGGAGGCCGACTTCTACGGCGCCATGGACGGCGCTACCAAGATTGTCAAGGGCGACGCGGTGATGTCCCTGATCATCACCGCCGTTAACCTCATCGGCGGCATCATCATCGGTTCCATCAACGGTGTGGGTGATTTGGGCACCGTAGCCCAGACCTACTCCATCGCCACCATCGGCGACGGCTTGGTCTCCCAGCTGCCCGCCCTGATGATCTCTACCGCTACCGGCATGATCGTCACCCGCTCGGTGTCCGACGGCAGCCTGAACGCCGACGTCATTAACCAGTTTGCCCGCCAGCCCCGGGCTATCCTCACCGCCGGCGCGGTGCTGGTGATTCTGGGCCTCATCCCCGGCACCCCCACCGTCCCCCTGCTGGCTGTGGGCGTGGCCCTGGCCGTGCTGGGCTACGTCATGAGCGGCAGGATAGAGCGGCAGGAGGCCGTGGAGATGACCCAGTCGGAGGAGCCTGTGGAGCCCGATATGATGGCCACCCCCAGCGAGACCGACTACTACAAGGACATCAACAATGTCTACGGGCTGCTCACCGTGGACCCCATCGAGATGGAGTTCGGCTACAGCCTGATTCCCATGGTGGACGAGAACAGCGGCGGCAAGCTCATCAGCCGTATCGTGATTTTCCGCCGCCAGTATGCCCAAGATATGGGCTTCGTCATCCCCTCCATCCGCCTCCACGACTCCTCCGCCCTGGGCACCAACCAGTATGTGGTGAAGATCAAGGGGGAGGAGGTGGCCCGGGGCGAGATTCTGGTGGACTACTACCTGGCCCTGGAGCCTGTCAACCCCGCCGGAGAGATCGATGGCATCGAGACCATCGAGCCCGCCTATGGCATCCCCTCCCGGTGGATTTTGCCGGAGAACAAGGAGATGGCCGAGATTTACGGCTACACCGTCATCGACCCCCTGTCCGTCATGCAGACCCATCTGTCTGAGGTGGTCCGTCGCCACGCCTATGAGCTGTTAGGCCGGGCGGAGGTTATGCAGCTGGTGGAGAACCTGAAGAAGGTCGCCCCTGAACTGGTGGAGGAGGCCATCCCCAACGTGCTGTCCTACGCCAACCTGGAGCGTATTCTGAAAAACCTCCTGAAGGAGGGGGTCCCCATCCGGGATTTGGCCACCATTCTGGAGACCGCGGTGGATTCCCTGATGACCACTAAAGACATGGACCTTGTGTGCGAGAACATCCGCGTGGCGCTCAGCCGTACCATTACCCGCCGCTTCTGCGAGCACGGCCAGCTCCGGGTGGTTACTCTGGACGCCGAGGTGGAAAAGCGTGTAATCAGTTCCCTGACCAAGAACGAGCAGGGTATCTACCTGGCCATGGGTCCCGACCTGATGCAGTCCATTGTGACCCAGCTGGCCGACTACTTAAAGAAGTTCAGCGACCTGTCCCAGACGCCCATCGTCCTCACCAGCCAGGTCATCCGAGTCTATCTCAGCCGCATGCTGGCCCAGTTCTACCCCAGCGTCTATGTGCTTTCCTTTAACGAGATCACCAGCGACGTGCAGATCCAGTCCCTGGGCAACATCACCTTGGAGGCGGCTCAGGCCCGGCCCGAGAGAAAGGCGGCCGCAGTATGACCGGGGCGTCGGCCTCCAGGCGGGAGAAGCGAACCTGGAGTCAGGAGGAGCTGGACGCCCTCACCGCTGAGGAATTGTTCCAGGCCTACAAGCGCACCGGCGATGAGGAGCTGAAGTGGCCCTTGGTCATGCGCTATGTGGGACTGGTGAAGACTATCGCCCTCCAGGTGCGGGGGGTGTACAGCAGCTTCGCCCAGGTGGACGACATCGTCAACGAGGGGCTGCTTACCCTGGCCGGGGCGGTGGATAAGTTCGACCCGGACAAGGGAATCAAATTTGAGACCTATGTATCCAAGCGGATTCGGGGCGCGGTGATCGACCTGGCCCGTCGGCAGGACTGGGTGCCCCGCAGCGTGCGGCGGAAGGCCCGGGACATCGACCAAGCCAGCAGCGAGCTGTTCGCCGAGCTGGGCCGCTACCCCACCGACCAGGAGATGGCCCAGCGCCTGGGAGTGAGCCAGGATCAGTACCAGGAGGACCTGGCCAACTCCTCCATGTGCAACGTGCTCTCTCTGGACGCCCTGTTTGAGGACCGGGAGCAGAACGGTGGGGCGGAGGTGCCCGACGGCGCCGCCGACAGCCGGCCGGAGGACTCCATGCTCCGCCAGGAGCTGCTGGAGACCCTGACCCGCGCCATCGAATCCCTGCGGGAGAATGAACAGACGGTCATCTCCCTCTACTACCACAAAAATCTCAGCATGAAGGAGATCGCCCAGGTGATGGAGGTCAGCGAGCCCCGCATCTCCCAGCTCCACTCCCGGGCCATCCAGAAGCTGAAGCTCTATATGAATCAGTACATGACCGGCTCAAAGTGAGGCCGGAGACGAGAGGAGTTCTGCGCTATGTTGAAGGGGTTTTACAATTTGACCTCCGGGATGCTGTCTCAGGGGCGGCGGCTGGACGTGGTGGCCAACAATATGACCAACATCTCCACCGCCGGCTATAAGGCCGAGCACTACACCGACCGCACCTTTGACGAGGTGATGGCGGTGCGCATCGGCAACAAGGACAAGTCCGTTTACCAGGAGCTGCCCACCTATCAGGCCCATATCCTGGCCCCGGACCACCTGTATACCGACTTCGGCCAGAGCTCCTTTGAGGAGACCCGGCTGCCTCTGGATTTCGCCATCGAGGGGGAGGGCTTCTTTGCCATCCAGACGATGGACGGCGTGGCCTATACCCGGGCGGGGAGCTTTACCCTGGACAACGACGGCTATCTGTGCCTGTCTGAGCTGGGCTTTGTGCTGGACCGGGAGGGCAACCCCATCCAGCTGCCCACCGATAAGCTGCAGGCGGATGAGCAGGGCAATCTGTCCACCGACAGCGGCGAGTATCTGGGCACGCTGGGCGTGTTTATGTTTGAGGACAACGGAGAGCTGGAGCGCACCCCCTACGGCCTTTTTGTGGGGGACGGCGCCCAGGTTAACGAGGACGTGACCATCCACCACAAATGGATTGAGCGCTCCAACGTGAATATGATTAAAGAGATGACCAATATGATGGTCACTCAGCGGGCGCTCCAGAGCGCCGCCCAGATGAGCAAGATCTACGACGAGATCATCAACCGGGCCGTCAACGACATCGGACGGCTGCAGTAACAGACCGTTTTGGGGAAAGAAAGGCGTGATTAAGCGATGAATATGTCCTTCTACACCGGCGCCGTGGGCGCATGGCAGCAGCAGCAGCGCATGAATGTCCAGGCCAACAACATCGCCAATGTGAACAACTACGGCTACAAGGCGGAGCGGGCCACCTTCCACCACCTGATGTACGGCAATGTGACAGGCAGCGACCAGGAGCGCCTGCCCAAGGGCACCGGCACCAAGATGGTAAAGGCCAGTGTGGACTATGAGACCAACGGCTATGCCGACACCGGCCGCCTGTTCGACTTCGCCATTCAGGGGGACGGTTTCTTTGCCCTGTACGACCTGGCCAGCGAGACCACCAGCTTTACCAGGGACGGCGCCTTTATGATGGCCCGCTTCGAAATTCCCCCCGACGAGGACGCGGAGCCGGAGATCGACCCCGTTACCGGCGAGGAGATTCCCCCGGAGAATACCATAGAGTGGCGTCTGTCTGACAATGAGGGCCGCTGCGTGCTGGACCGGATGGGCAATTTTATTGTGATTGATCCCGATAACCGGGAGGCCGACCTGGACATCGGTGTGTTTGACTACCGGATCTATGACGGAATGCTCCATGCGGACAGCGGCCGCTTCTCCCCCATCGACAAAAACGGCGACCTGTATCTGGGAACCGGAACGGTAAAGCGGAGGATGCTGGAGCTGTCCAATGTGGACCTGGCCCAGGAGCTGGTCAAGGTAATCGAGTCCCAGCGGGCCTACAGCTACGCGCTGCGGATGGTACAGACAACAGATGAGATCGAGCAGACCATCAACGGCCTGTCCAACTAATAGAAAGAAGGGAAGCTGGGGTATGCTAAAAAATTATGATCAGTTGACCTCGATGGAGATTGATACCCTGCGGGAGATCGGCAGCATCGGCACCGGAAACGCCGCCACCGCCCTGTCTCAGATGCTGGGCAAGGAGGTGCGCATCACCATGCCGGAGGTGCGCATCATGGGCTATAACGAGGCCATCGAGTGGATTGGCGGGCCGGAGGCGGTCACCGCCGGCGTGCTGGTAAAGATGGGCGGCGATGTGGGCGGCATTATGCTGTCTGTCCAGAAGCTGGAGCTGGTCAATTTTATCCTGGAGACCATGCTGGGCCAGGGGATCAGAGGCTATGAGGAGCTGGAGGAGCTTCAGCAGTCGGCCCTGATTGAGATTGGAAACATCATGATCTCCGCCTTTGTGACGGCGCTGTCCGGACTGGCCGGCATCAATATCAATCTGACGGTACCCGCCTTCGCGGTGGACATGCAGGGCGCTATCCTGGCGGTTCCCATGGCTGAGTACGGCGGCATGTCCGACTATCTGATGACCATTGGGGGAAATTTTGTGTGCAACGGGCAGGAGATCCCCAGCCACCTGCTGCTGTCCCCCGATCTTCGCTCTCTCGATTTCTTGTTGAGAAAGCTGGGCGTAAGCGATGGCTGAGCAAAAACTGACTGTGGGAATCGCTGATATGAAGATGCTCCAGGGGGAGGGCATCCTGATAACTTACGCCTTAGGCTCCTGTATCGGCCTGTGCTTTCACGATCCAAAGCTGCGGCTGGGTGCGCTGCTCCACATCATGCTGCCGCTGAATATGGAGGCCGGGCGGACTCATCCGCTGAAGTATGCCGATACCGGCATCAGAGAGACGCTGAAGGCGATGGAGGCCAAGGGGGCCTCGCGCTCCCGTATGACGGTGAAGATTGCCGGCGGCGCAAAGATGTTTGAAATTGCCGGAGGGAGCGGACTGGGCAATATTGGACAGCGGAATATTGAGAGCGTTCATGCCATTCTGAAGCGGGAAAATATCCGGCTGCTGGCGGAAAATGTGGGAGGAAAGGTGGCCCGGACCCTGCTGTTCGACGTGGGCAGCGGACAGGGCTGTATCCGGTCCTACGGCCAGAAAGATATTATTTTTTAATCCTGAACCCAAATGCGCCCGGCGGCGCCATCTTAAATAGAGTTAGGAGTGTCAAAAATGGCGGAGGTACATAACAGCGGCATCCTTTTGGAATCCGGCACCAACGAGATCGAAATTATGGAGTTTACCATCGATGATAATCTGTACGGCATCAATGTGGCCAAGGTGCGGGAGATCATGATGGCGGCGCCTGTCAAATCCATGCCTCACGCCCACCCCGCGGTGGAGGGGATCTTCAAGCCCCGGGATATTGTCATCACTGTGGTGGATCTGCCCAGGTATTTGGGAGTGGAACAGGAAAAAACGGCCAAGGACCTGTTTATAGTGACCAATTTCAACAAGATGTATATTGCCTTCCGGGTGCATACCGTGGTGGGCATCAACCGCATCTCCTGGATGGATATTCACAAGCCGGACAAGACGGTGTCAGGCGGCTCTGAAGGCGTGGCCACCGGCATCGCCCAGTGCGGCACCGACCTGGTGACCATTCTGGACTTTGAGCGCATTGTGGCGGAGATTGCCCCGGAGACCACCATTCAGATGGATGAGATCGAGCAGATGGGTCCCCGCTCCCGCAGCGAGGAGCCTATTTGGATCGCGGAGGACTCCATTCTCCTGTCCAAGATGATTGAGGACTGCCTGCACAAGGCGGGGTATGCCAATCTGCGCATGTTCCCCAACGGCCGGGAGCTGTGGGAGGCCTTGAATGAGCTGCCTGAGGAGGAAAAGCTGTTTGGGCAGGTGGCGCTGATTATCACTGATATTGAGATGCCCCAGATGGACGGCCACCGGCTGACCAAGCTGGTGAAGAGCAGTCCCAGATTCAAGCCCATCCCGCTGATTATCTTCTCCTCCCTCATCAGCGAGGAGATGCGGATCAAGGGCCGCCAGCTGGGCGCCGACGAGCAGATGAGCAAGCCGGAGATCGGCCACCTGGTGGATGTGATGGATCACCTGTTAAGCGGCGCGAGGGCCGCAAAATAAGAGAAAAGCCCGCCTGCCGGCGGGCTTTTTCCTATTCCTTGCGGTCGTGATGGGGGTGGTCCATAACAGTTTTGCAGGCCCGGGTGAGCTGGGCGAAGATGGTGGAGTTGTACCGGCCCTCGTAGACTGTAAGCATGGGGATGCGGTCCAGCTTGGACAGCACCACGTACTTGGGTACCAGATTGGTAAGGGTAAGGGCTTTGACATCCGCCTCGCACTGCTTGCAGGTGCACAGGCCAAACTTCTTGATATACCCCGGGGCCTTTTCCTCCACCAGGACCTCCATGATATTCGTATAGGATACCTCTTCCTCCTCGGGGGGCTGGGGCTTTTTCGGCGCGGGAGCAGGAGCAGGCGCGGGCTCCGGAGCGGGTGCAGCGGCGGAGGCCAGCAGTCTTTCAATCTCCTCCTGGCTCATCTTGCCTCCCGAGGGCGCGGGCGCGGGAGCAGGCGCGGGCTCCGGAGTTGGTGCGGCGGCGGAGGCCAGCAGCGCCTCAATCTCCTCCTGACTCATCTTGCCTCCCGAGGATGCGGGAGCGGGGGCTGTCTGTTCTGTGGTGGGCAGTTCTGTTGCCACTGGGGACACCTCCTCAACGACTGATTGTACAGGCGGCTCCACCGCCGGTGGGACAGGGGGGACGGGCTCCGACTCCAGCTCCTCCTCCAGAGCCTGCTGGATCTGCTGGGCCAGACTGTCGTCGTTGGCCTGGGCGCCCTCCAGGATGGGGGGGAGGAGGGGACGGGAGGGAGCGGCGGGGGCGGCCTGTTCGGCGGTGCCCTCCTCCACGGGCTCTTCACCGGGGGCGGCGCCCTCCTTGGCGGCGCCGGGGGCGGTGAGGAGGTTTAAGACATGGGCGGTCTTGTTGCCCTTGGCACTTTTTTTGCTTGCAGCCATGAAAACGGCTCCTTTCCGAAGTATCAGGAGTTAGGGAAGGCGGGGTCGTACATCCGGACAATCTCATTGATGAGCAGCCGGAAGTCCCGGGCCACCTTGGAGTCCGGGGCGTAGGACAGCACGCTCTCCCCATGAGCGGGGGCCTCGGCCACCGCCACGCCGGAGCGGATACGGGACTGGAACACCCTGGTGTCCAGCTGCTGAGCGATCTGCTCCGCCATATCCAGCACCTCCCGGTTGAGGGTAAAGCGCTGGTTGAATTTGTTCAGCACGATGCCCAGCACCCGCAGGTGGGAGTTGTAACACCGGCGGACAGTATCGATGGTCTCCCGGATCTGGGAGACGCCCAGCAGGCTGAGGATCTCCGGGGCCATGGGAATCACCAGGCCGTCGGCGGCCACATAGGCATTTACTGTGAGCACATTGAGGGCGGGGGGCGTGTCGATGATGATATAGTCGTAGTCGTCCTCCACCTCAGCCAGGCAGTTTTTCAGCAGGAATTCCCGGCCAGGCCGGTTGAACTCCAGCTCGGCGGCGGATAGAAGAATGTTGGAGGGCAGGATATCCCCGCAGTCGGATTCCATAATGACCTCGCGAATATTGGTGGTTCCCTTCAACACGTCGTAGACGGTGGCGCAGCTTTCAATGTCCAGCCCCAGGCAGAAGCCCAGGCTGCCCTGAGGGTCCAGATCGACGCCCAATACCCGGGCACCCCGGCTGTGCAGACCGTCCATCAGGGCGCTGGACGTGGTGGTCTTGCCCACGCCGCCCTTCTGGTTGGTAATAGTGATGATAGCGGACAAGCGATCTCCTCCAGTAAAATCTTTCTCTGAGAGCTATTAACTTAATCATACTACATGCCGATAAAAAAGTACAGAGTATTTTTGCGTTCATTTTCAATAAAAAACCGTTGGGATACAGAGATAAGATGGAAGGAGCGATTATTATGGCATCGATCAGCGGAGCCAGCAGCAGTAATATGACAAGCAGCCTGTTTAACAGCGCCAATATGATCAGCGG